>JBFILW010000075.1:0-11954 GCA_041612005.1 Gemmatimonadota bacterium | reverse complement strand
GTCGTAAGGGGAGCCGAGCGCATCGCGGTGAGCGAGATCGCGAGTGCCAGTGGCTTGCGTTTGGGCACTCGAGTCACCTACGCCGACGTCCAGACAGCGATTCGCCGTCTCATGGCATCGCAGGACTTCGATGACGTCCAGATCAAGGTCACGGCGGGTCCTCCGGCGACGTTCTATATCGACGTCGTCGAACGTCCCCGCGTCGGAGTGTATCAATTCAGGGGCCTGAAGAGCGCCAGCTCGGCGACGATCGAGGATTCCGTGGGCCTTTTCTCGGGCGATCCCCTGAACCCGGCCAAGATACACGCAGCCCAGGTGATGATCCGCCAGATGTTGTCGAACTCCGGCTATCCGCGTGCCAGCGTCGACACAGTCCTCTCTCAGACCCCGACCGGCGAATACAACGTCACCTTCGATGTCCGGGAAGGACCGAAACTGGCGGTCGCCCGGATCGATTTCGTGGGCAACGAGTCATTCACGGACCGAGAGTTGGCGGGAGCAATGAAAACGGGCGAGGAGGGCTTTTTCTGGTTCAGTACGGGACAGCTGAAGCGCGACCTCTTCCTGGCCGACCTCAGTCAGAGCCTCCCCGATTACTACGCGAGCTTCGGGTACATCGACTTCTCCGTGATCAGCGATACAGTCGTGGTGGACACGACGACGGGGAAGGGCCGAGTCGAGATCCACGTATCCGAGGGGCCGCAGTTCAAGCTGGTCTCCTTCGAGGTCGAAGGGAACAAGCGGTTCCCAAACTCGCAGCTCAAGGCGTTTCTCCAGCCGGCCCGAGAGGGCTTGCTGGGAGTCGGCATCGTACCGAATGCGTATCCGCCGTTCGACCAGCCGGCATTCAATGCGGCGCTTGCCAAAGCCTCCGATATGTATCGTGACGCGGGCTATCTCCAGGTACGGATCATCCCAACCATCGAGAGACTTCCGCCGGAAACGCCGGGTGCAGACCCGCGGATCGCCGCCCGCTGGACGGTCATCGAGGGCGAACCGTCATACGTGCGGCACGTGACAATCGTCGGAAACAACTACACGCACGACCGCGTCATCCGGCAACGCCTGTTCGTCCTTCCCGGTGACATCTACTCGCAGCAGCTGCTGATCGAGAGCTTGAAGGCAATCCAGGCCCTCGGCTTCTTCGAGACTTTGCCACCCATGGAAGCTGTGCAGATCACGCCCAGCGAGGCCGGAGACGTCGTCGACATCACGTTTCGCGTCAAGGAAGCGCAGACCGGCAACATCAACTTCGGGGTGTCCGCCACGGCGGCGACCGGATTCGCGGGTTTCATCGGCTATGATCAGCCCAACCTGTTCGGACTGGCCAAAGTGGGCCACTTCCGGTTTGTTTTCGGCGGTCGGACGACAGACATCGAGATCAGCTACACCGATCCGGAGATTTTCGGAACCCGCAAGTCGCTGTCGGTCGGGCTGCAGGCTTCGCGCGACCAGTTCTCGACGTTCAGCCTCGGTGACCGCCGCCAGACAGGTGGATTCCTGGAGGTGGGAACGCCCATCTTCGGGCTGCGGTCGATGCGCGCTTTCGTCGGCTACTCGCTGTTCTACGACGACGTGACCGACCTGGACGAGTTCGGCCTCTCGCAGCAGCAGGCCGGCCTCATCACCACGGGGACTCGAAGCAGCCTCAGCTTCCGAGTCGTGCGGGATACGAGGGGGGGCGGACTGTTCCCGACCTCTGGAAACCGCAACACGGCTTCGTGGAAACACACGGGAGGAATTCTCGGTGGAGACGGCGACTACTCGAAGGTGGACGTCGTCAGCGAGTGGTTCGTACCCGTGGGACAGATTGGCGGCGGGTTCGAGAAGGTGCCGATCGAGATCGTCCTCGGGCTCATCTACCGGGCCGGCATCACGATCGGGGACAACCCGTTCTTCCAGGACCGCTACTTCATGGGCGGCACCCAGGTCGGCATCCAGCTCCGAGGATACGGTGAAGCGACCGTCACACCGCTGGGGCATGTGCCGCGGAATGCTCCGGTAAGCGATTTCGAGCGCGTCGGACAAGCGTATTTTGCGACAACTGCGCAATTGGGTGTCAAACTTACGGATAATATCTTCTTCAGTACGTTCATCGACGCCGGAAACACCTGGTTCAAGACCTCCCAGTTCAATCCGACGGACCTCTTGACGGCTGCGGGCGTAGGAGCCAGTCTGGTTACGCCTTTCGGGCCGATCGGGCTCGATTACGGCTATGGATTCGATCGCCGCGATGTTTTGGGACGGCCGGACCCGGGCTGGAAACTGAACTTCCGGTTTGGGACGGTCTTCTAGCATGCGCGGGCAACACTTCCAGGGGAGTCAGGGGTGACTGATGAGCTTTAGATTTTCGTTCGGACCACCGAGCCGCTTGGTACCGGTCCTGGTGGCCGGCCTTCTCGTCGGCTGGGTGGGAACGGCGGTGGCGCAGGGTGGGCCACCGGACGACGCAAAGATCGTCTACGTGAACGTGCAGGAGATCGTTCAAAACGCGCCCGGCGCCTCGGCGGCCCGAACAACGTTCGAGCAGGAGCTGACGCAATACCGGCAGGAGCTGCAGGCCATGACCGCGTCCATTGACTCGATGGTCAGCGATTACCAGCGTCAGGAAGTCATGCTCAGTCCGCAGGCCAAGGCCGACAAGCAGCAGGAGATCCTGAACCGACAGCAGGCACTCCAAAACCGCAACACCGAGTTGAACACGCAAGCGGAACAGCGGCAACAGGAGCTCCTGCAACCGATCTTTGAGCGCGTGAACGCGGTGATTGAGCAGGTTCGCTCCGAGAACGGATACTACATGGTGATCGATGTGACAGGTGCCGGTATCGTCGCCGCGGACACTCGGCTCGACATTACGGCGGTGGTGAATCAGCGTGTTCAGGCGGCGGGAGCGGGCAGTACCGGCGAGTGAGAGCCGCTCGGCGGAGCACCGAACAACGACAAGCGCGATCAGGCCACAGGTCTGCCGTGTGGCGCCCGTGACCCGTTTCGGGGAGCGGGCGCTCGTGCATCGGAAAGGGGCGCCATGACGGCTCCGCTGACTGTCGCGGATATTGCGGCGCGCGTCGGGGGCTTGGTCGAGGGCGACGCGGATCGACAGGTCACGGGACTCTCCGCCATTGAGGCCGCAGGGCCCGGTGATCTGACCATGGTGCTCGACGAAGAGAGGGCGCGCTGGCTCGACAAGTCGTCCGCAACGGCCGCTCTGGCGCCGCTCGGCCTCGCGCTTTCCGCGCCCCGCACCTCCCTCGTGCGCGTCGAGAACCCTCGCTTGGCGCTCGCCGTGATCGCCCCGCTGCTGGTGCCCGAAGAGTTGCCGGAACCCGGCCTCGCCGCGACTGCGGATATTCATCCCGACGCCGTGTTGGGGGAGGACGTCTATGTAGGGCCACACGCAGTGATTGGACGGGGGGCGATCGTCGGCGACGACACGTACATCGATGCGCTCACACTGGTGGCGGCGGGCGCAACGATCGGCAGATCCTGCCGGATCGGTCCATCCTGCACGATCAGCGGCAACGTACGGATAGGTGACCGGGTGCGGTTGTATTCGGGAGCCCGGCTCGGAACGGACGGCTTCGGCTACACTCCGGGTCCGTCGGGACTCGTGAAGGTTCCCCAGGTCGGCCGCTGTCTCATCGGGGATGACGTCGAGATCGGTGCCAATACGACGGTCGATCGCGGCGCTCTGGGCGATACCGTGATCGGATCGGGCACCAAGATCGACAACCTCGTGATGATCGCCCACAACGTACGCATCGGCCGCGACTGCATCATCGTCGGCCAGGCCGGCTTAGGGGGCAGCGCTCAGTTGGGAGACGGGGTCCAGCTCGGCGGCCAGGTGGGGATCGCCGACCACGTCAGCATCGGCGACGGGACTCGGATCAGTGCCCAGTCCGGCGTGTTCCGTGACATGCCGGCCGGGGGTGCGTACTTCGGCTCGCCCGCACTCCCGCAGCGGGAAGCTCTGCGCGCGGTATCCGGCCTCCAGCGCCTGCACGAGCTGTTCAAACGCGTCAGGAAGCTCGAGGTGGCGATTCGTGGCGAGGACGAATGAGCCAGGCTCCCAGACAACGGACGATATCCCGGCCGGTCGCCGTCGGTGGGCGGGGCCTTCATTCCGGTGTCGAGGTGACGGCGCGCCTGCTCACCGCGGGCCCCGATGCCGGAATCTGCTTCCGGCGCGTCGATCTGGCGGGACAGCCGGTTATCGGGGCGTCGGTTGAGAACGCGGTCGATTCAGAGCGGCGCACCGCGCTCGTCTCAGGAGGCGCCGAGGTTCACACGGTCGAGCATCTTCTGGCCGCGGCCGCGTCTCTCACCATCGACAATCTCGAAGTTGAGCTCGACGGTCCCGAGCCGCCGGCGCTCGACGGAAGCGCAGCACCGTGGGTCCGAGCCCTCCGGGAAGGGGGTGTGCGGGAGCAGGAATCAGCCGCGCGAATCGTCGAGATTCGCGAGCCGGTGTCGCTGCAGGTGGGTGACTCTCGATATACTGTGTCACCCGGACACTCGTACCGCGTCGCCGTCACGATCGAGTTCGATCACCCGCTCGTGGGCCGACAGTCCGACGTTGCCGAGGTCGACGCCTCGTTTGCGGTCCGCTTTGCGCCGGCTCGGACGTTTGGCCTCCTGGGCTGGAAGGATGAGCTCCAGGCCCGGGGCCTGGCGCTGGGTGCCAGCACGCACAACACGGTCGTGCTGACCGCCGATGGGCTCGCTGACGATACGTCTCTACGCTTTCCGAACGAGTTCGTGCGGCACAAGATCGTCGATGTCGTAGGCGACCTCGCCCTCTTGGGTGTGCGTCTTCGGGCAAGCGTCGTCGCAGAGCGACCGAGTCACAGGGGCAACCTGGCCCTGGCTCGCATGCTGCAGAAACAAGTCATAGCGAGGCAGACGTAAGCATGGAGCAACTCGACATTCAGCAGATCCTCGAGTACATGCCTCATCGGTATCCGTTTCTGCTCGTTGACCGGGTATTGGAATTCACACCAGGGGAGCGGATCGTCGGGCTTAAGAACGTCACCTTCAACGAGCCCTATTTCATGGGCCATTTCCCCGACCACCCAATCATGCCCGGAGTGCTGATCGTCGAAGCAATGGCGCAGACTGGCGGTCTTCTCCTCATGAACGAAGTCGACGATCGAGAGAACAAGCTGGTGTACTTCATGTCAATGGACGAAGTGAAGTTCCGAAAGCCCGTCCGTCCGGGAGATCAGCTCATCTTCGAGGTGGAGATGGTGCAGAAGCGCTCGAGCACGTGCAAAGTTCGCGGAGTCGCCCTGGTGGACAAGCAGAAGGTGGCGGAGGCGACCATGATGGCGAGGATCGTGGATCGATGATGTATCGCTCGGGGCACCGGAAGAGGAGCTGGGGATGAGGCGTCTTCGCACGGGAGTCATCGGAGTCGGTAGAATCGGCTCGCAACACGCGCGCCTCCTCTCGGACATGCCGGAAGGGGAGCTCGTCGGTGTGTTTGACATCTCGGCGGAGCGCGGCAATGAAATCGCGGCCCAGTACGGAACCCGCCACTTCGAATCGGCCGAAGAGCTCTGCGAGGCGGTAGACGCGGTGGTGATCGCGGTCCCTACCTCGAGTCACTACGAAGTGGGCATGGCGGCCCTGGATGCCCGCTGCCACATGATGATCGAGAAGCCGCTCGCTTCCAGCCTCTCGGAAGCCGATCACCTGGTGGATTCGGCCGAGAGTCTGGACCTCGTGCTCGGTGTGGGACATATCGAACGCTTCAACGGCGCGATCCGGGCCTCCGAGCCGTACCTCGATGATCCCCGTTTCATCGAATCGCTACGCCTTGCTCCATTTCAGCCGCGAGGTACGGATGTGACGGTGATCCTCGACCTCATGATCCACGATATCGACCTGGTGCTCGGTCTGGTGCGCTGCCCGGTCAGCGAGGTTCAAGCGGTCGGCGTACCGGTGCTCACGCAGACCACCGATATCGCGAACGCCCACCTGGTTTTTTCGAACGGAGCGGTTGCCGACATCACGGCCAGTCGAGTGGCCGACGTGACGATCCGTCGCCTGCGTCTCTTCCAGCACTCGGGCTTCATCAGTCTCGACCTGGCCAAGCGTGAAGGCAGTTACCAGAGGGCCCGCGACAACGGCGGCATCGAGCGTCTGGCCGAGGACGACACAAGGTTGGGAGATGTGCTCGAGTCGGTGGCGCTGCACGGGGACGGACAGGAGGCCCTTCGTCTGGAGCTCGAGGGATTCCTACGCGCGATCAACGGGGACCGCTCGGCCTGCGTCACGGGACGCGACGGGCGTGCCGCGCTCGAGGTCGCTGAGAGAATCAGCCGATCAGTGGAAGGAGCTGCCGATGTCCCTATCAAAACTGCGTGAGGAGCGAAAGAACCTGGGAGCGGGCGTCCGGCATGGGCCCAGGACGATCACTTTGGTGTTGCTGCTGATCGTCGTGATCGTCGCCATCTTCTACCTGGGCAGTGTCAGCTAGCCGAACCGTCTTCATCTCGGCTGGCGAGCAATCAGGTGACCTGCACGGAGCAGCGCTGGCACGCGAGCTGACCCGTCGGGATCCCTCACTGCGGTTGCTCGGAATCGGGGGAAGCGGCATGGCGGCGGCGGGCGTGTCGCTCGTTGCCGACATCGACCGGATGGCGGCGCTCGGAATCTTCGAGTCCATCCGACGACTCCCACACATCCTCGCGGTTCGGAGGCGTGTCCGGCGCCTGCTGATCGACGACGCGGTCGACCTCCTCGTTCTCATCGACTACCCGGGTTTCAATCTCGACTTGGCCCGGTTCGCACATCGGCACGGGATCTCCGTGCTTTACTACGTGGCGCCGCAGGTCTGGGTGTGGCACGAGTCCCGATCGAAGCGGTTGCGCGACTACACCGACCGGGTCTGTGTCGTTCTCCCCTTTGAGGCCGAATTCCTGACAGAACGAGGCGTCGCCGTCGAGTTCGTAGGACATCCGGTGCTGGACGAGTTGCCGGTCGGAGCGAATCCCGATGGAACGGAGGAGATCGTGCCGAAGGGCTCCCACCCACCTGATCAGGTCCTGGGCGTGTTTCCGGGCTCGCGGCGACAGGAGCTCGAGTACCTCCTCCCGACGTTCCTCGAAGCCGCCCGTGCTCTGGCGGCGGCGCGGCCAGGCCTCGAGGTGTTAGTCGCCAGGCCTCCCGATCTCCCGGAGTCCGAGTACGGAGACGTCCGCCCGGCCAGGTTGCGACCGCCGGAGGAAGTACTGGACCGCGCGACCGCAGCCCTCACCAAGTCGGGGACGGTCAACCTGCAGCTCGCTCTCCGCGGTATCCCGATGATCGTCGGCTATCGAATCAACCCGTTGACACTTCGCATCGTGCGCCTGGTCACGAAAGTCAACCGCGTTTCGCTGATCAACCTCATCGCCGACCGCCTCGTCGTCCCCGAGTACCTGCAGGCGGATTTCACGGCCCGGAACCTGATCGCTGCGGCGAGCCCGCTCCTGGACCCCGAAAGCCCGGAGCGCGACGAGATGCTGTCGGAGCTCGAGGCGGTGTGTGCTCGACTTGGCAGCCCCGGTTGCGCCGGCCGGGTGGCGGCCAGTTGCCTCGAGCTGCTGGAGACGCGCGAGTGAACACGCTGCGGAAGTCGGGCGGCCCGTACCGACCGGTCGAGGCATATGTGCGGCGCGCATGGGAGCGGGGGCCCGGCCCGCTGCTTCGGGCCGCGGGCTCCGCCTACGGCATGAGCATAGGCGTGCGCCACCGCCTCTACGAGATGGGACTGCTTCGCGTCCGGCAGCCGGCGTTGCCGGTCATATCAGTCGGGGGGGTCACCGTCGGCGGAAGCGGCAAGACACCCGTTTCCGCGGAGGTCGCCGCGTGGCTGATCGGGGACGGCTTTCGGGTCGGCGTCGCCACGCACGGATTCGCGGACGAGATCGTCGTTCATCAGCGACTGAATCCGGCTGCGGCTGTCGAGGGCGGGAGCGATCGACGCAGGGTCATCGAGCAACTCGCCTCTCGCGGATGCCAGGTAGTCGTGCTCGACGACGGCTTCCAGCGTCGGCAGCTCGGCCGCGACATCGACGTCATTGTGGTCGATGCGGAGACGCTCGCGGCTGGGCCGGTCCGATACCTGCCGGCGGGACCGTATCGGGAGCGGCTCGAGGAAATGCGCCGGGCGGCGGCCATCGTGGTCACCCGGCGCGCGGCCGATGCACCTGTGGCCGTCGAAGTGGCGGACCGGTTGCGGACACGGTTTCCGGCTGCCGCCGTGGTCCGCTGTGCGCTTCGTCCGGGTTCATTGAGGGCGGTCAATCGATCTGCCGAGGAAATCGGCTCCCCCGCCCCCACGGTCGCCGTGGCGGCCGTCATGAAAGCTGATCTCGCTTTGACCCAAATGCGGGACCGGCACCCCAGCATCGTTCACGTGCACGCGTTTCCCGACCACGTCCGGCTCGCCTCGGTGACTGTCGCGGGCCTAATGCACGAGGCGGGTTCGGCTGGCATCGTCGGCACGCTGAAGGACATCGCCAAGCTCGAGGAGGCAGTGGCGGAAGCGACCCCGCTCTGGTACATGGCTGACGAGCTGGAGTGGGAATCGGACCCCTCAACTCTTCGCGAGCGGCTTCAAGCGGCCGCGGGGGGCACGCCGGACGGCGTCGCGGGCGAGGAGACTTGAGTGCGCGTGCACCTGTTGGTCGTGGGAGGAATTGTGGAGCCGGGACTCAAAGCCACCTCACACATGTACGAGCGTCGCGTACGCCATTACTTCAAGCTGGACGTGCGAGAGATTGCGGGCGCGGGCAAGGGCGGCGGAGTGCCAGAAGAGGTGCGGGATGCCGAGGCGGCGGGGCTGTTGGCGGCTGTGCCGAACGGCTGCGATGTCGTGGCTCTGACGCGATCGGGGAAGGGCATGAGCTCGCGCCGACTGGCTGTCTACCTGGGTGAGCTCGGGACGTACGGGCGGGCCGGCGTCGCATTCGTGATCGGAGGCGCCGAAGGACTCGCCGATAGCGTGCTGGATGCTGCCACGTACCGGCTGGCGCTCTCGCCAATGACTCTCTCCCACGATCTGGCCCGGGTGGTGTTGCTCGAGCAGCTTTACCGGGCCGGCACCATCATCCGGGGCGAACCTTATCACCGGGGACCGTGAGTCGATGAGCGGCACTGAGCGCGACTGGTTTCGCGACTGGTTCGGAGCGGAGTACCTGGAGCTGTATCCCCATCGCGATGAGGCCGAGGCAGTCCGGGCCGTGGACTTGTTTCGGGACGTCTCGGATCTGGAACCCGGCTCCCTGGTCCTCGATCTGGCCAGCGGCGCAGGTCGACATCTGGCGCCGTTCCGCGAGGGCGGCTTTGAGCCGGTCGGTCTTGACCTCTCGTGGCCGCTGCTCAGTCGGGCCCGTTCGCTCGACGGCGAGACGAGCCTTGTTCAGGCGGACATGCGTGAGCTGCCGTTTCGTGACGCCGCGTTCGCAGGGGTGGGCAGTTTCTTCACCTCGTTCGGGTACTTCTCCGACGAATCCGACGACGCTCGTGTGATGGCCGAAGTGCGACGGGTCCTTCGTCCGGGCGGTACATTTATGTTGGACTTTCTCAACGCACACCGCGTGCGCGCCGATTTGGTGGCAGAGGACGAACGCCACATCTCGGGCCGGCACGTGCGCCAACAGCGACGGATCGAGCAAGGACGGGTGATCAAGCGTATCGAGATTACGAGTGCGGGATGTGATGAGGTGCGCGTGTTTCACGAGAGTGTGCGGCTGTACGATCCGAGCGAGCTCGAGAGCCGTCTCGAGCAAGCCGGCTTGCAACCCGGGCGTCACTTCGGTGACTACGACGGCGAGGCATTCGACGCCTCGTCGCCGCGACTGATCATCGTGGGACGCCGGGTGGAGCGATGAGCGCGCTGCCACTCATCTTGCCGAGACAAGCTGCGGCTGAAGGGTCGCTGGCCGCTGCCTTTTCGGTTGAGGACCAGCGCCTGAAATCGATCTTGCCCCTCGAAGCCCTCCGCGTGTCATCGCATCCCGGTCTGACGGGCAATCGGGCTACGGCGACGACCGCGCTCTCGTCAGCGGACTTCACGACGACCGGCGAGGACGCGCGGGACCAGCTCGACCGCATTCTGGGCGGGGAAGGAGCGCTCGTCACCACCGGCCAGCAACCGGGCTTGTTCCTGGGACCGCTCTACACACTTTACAAGGCGCTGACCGCATCCGAGCTCGCGGCTCGACTCGCTCGACTGTGGGACGTGCCGGTTCTGCCGGTGTTCTGGGTGGCTTCCGATGACCATGACTGGGAAGAGGTGGCCACGACCCACGTCCTGGGCCAAGATGGGGAAGTGCGCACAGTGCGGCTCCCGGCTCCCGACGGGCACGCCCACCGCTCGGTCGGCGCCGCACCCGTGACCGACGCAGTGCTGTCGGTGCTGGAGGAAGTCGAGCAGGGTCTCGACGGCCTGGCGTTCGGCGGCATGTATGCCGCTCTGCTACGGGACGCGTATGTCCCGGGCCAAACCCTCGGGCAGGCGTTCATCGACACACTCGCGGCGATCCTGCGTGAGCGGCCCTTTGCACTGATCGACGCCGGAGCCCCGGCGGTCAAGCGGGCTTCGGTCCCGGTGGCCCGGCGCGCGCTGGCCGCCCAGGCGGCCACTGAGTCGGCGCTGCGGGACGGGGCCGAGCGCCTGGAGGCTGCCGGCTTCCCTGCGACTATCCCGGTGCTTCCAGAAGCATCGTGTCTTTTCATGGACACGGGAGTGGAACGGGTGCGGTTGTACGTACGGGAGGGGATCGCGATCGCGGGCCGCGACGGTCCGGAAATGAGCCTCGAAGCCACTTTCGAAACGCTCGAGGAAAAGCCCGAGCGCTTCAGTCCCAATGTCGCCCTCCGACCGGTGCTCGAGTCCAGCCTGATGCCTGTCGCGGCGACGGTGCTGGGTCCCGGGGAGCTGGGGTACTGGGCGCAATTACCCGACATGTTCCGGCTCTTTGACCAACAGATGCCGTTGGTGCGCCCCCGAGCGGCATGGACGATTCTCGAGGCGAAACCCGCTCGGACTCTCGAGAAGCTGGGGGCGCGCCCGGAGGACATGGCCGATGGAGGCGTAGCCTTTTTGGAGCGCCGGATCGTTGAGGAGCGGCCGGCGGAAGTCGCGGTGGCCGTCGCGGCGCTGCGGGAGTCGCTGCAGGAGGGCTTCGATCGGCTCGAGCGCTCCGTGGAGTCCGAGTTGCCGGGGCTTCGCTCAGCGGCGGGAAAGGCGCGGGCCGAGGCCCGAAAGGCGCTCAAGCGGTTTGACCGATCGGTCAACAGTCGGTTGCGGGAGAGTCAGGCCGTACAGCGGGAGAGGGCGGAGCTGGCGACACGGCATGTCTACCCGCAGGGTAGCGCGCAGGAGCGCTTCTATACGCCGATCTCCTACCTCGCCCGCTACGGGCCTGACCTGGTCGATGCGATCAGCGCCGAGGGACAGGGAAGCATCTGGCCCGGTGGACCCGACGTTGCTCTCGTGGATGAGCCGGAGTAGCTTGCCGCCATGCTTGTCTGGGCCATCGTCGCCTTCCTGATTCTGCTGATCCCGCTGACGGCCATCATTATCGATTCGCAGCTGGGACAGGCACTCGCCAACCGTATTTCGGGTGGCGTGGGAAACGAATCCCGTCTCCAGGAGAGACTCGAGAAACTGGAGGCTGAGATGCGTTACCTGAGTGAGTCCGTCGAGAGTCTGACAGAGGAGACGGATTTCGTCCGCTCCCTGGTCGAGGGCAAGGAGGAGCCGCCAGCCCTCGGCTCCGGCGACTGATCCCGCACCCGCCTGACCACGCTGGCTCGTGACCGACGAGCAAGGCGTCAACCCGACTGAGTCACGATCGTCGACCGCCCGCTCAGCGGTGTCGGTTGGCGGCGGCATCCTGATCAGTCGATTCACAGGCTTCGTTCGCGACATCGTCATCGCGTATTTCTTCGGAACCGGAATC
>JBFILW010000074.1:0-12260 GCA_041612005.1 Gemmatimonadota bacterium | reverse complement strand
TCGCGGCGCCGCGCGCAGACTACGCCCTCAGACTGTTCGAGATATTCGCGGAAGACCTCGAAAGTTACGCGGCCACGGTCCTGTTCGAAGAGATCGAGATGCCGCTCATCCCGGTGCTGGCCGGCATGGAGCGAGCCGGCATTCGAATCGACTGCGAGCACTTCGAGACTTCCGCGAAGCGGCTGCGCGCCGAGGTGGCGCAGATCAAAGAGGAGATCGACAAGCTGGCGGGCGAGGACGTCAACCTGCGCTCGGTGCCCCAGCTTCGCACGCTGCTGTTCGACAAACTCGAGCTGCCGGCCAAAAAGCGCACCAAGACGGGCGCATCGACAGACGAGAGTGTCCTGGCCGAGCTGGCATCCGAAGGGCACATGGTGCCGCGACTCATCCTCGAGCACCGCGAGGTGGATAAACTGCTCTCGACCTACGTGGCCAAGCTGCCCGCGCTGATCGATCCGCGCACCGGCCGGATCCACACCAGTTTCAACCAGACCGTGACGGCTACCGGGCGGCTCTCATCCTCCGACCCGAATCTCCAGAACATCCCGATCCGGTCCGAGGTCGGACGAGAAATCCGGAAGGGCTTCATCCCGGCCGACGGCCATCTATTCGTGGCCGCCGACTACTCGCAGGTAGAGCTTCGCGTGCTGGCGCACCTCTCCGGCGACCCATCCTTCGTTAAGGCGTTTCGGGAGGACCGCGACATTCACCGCGAGACGGCGGCCCGCATCTTCGGAGTCGATTCGGAGCGGGTGACGCCCGGTATGCGCGCCCGCGCCAAGACCATCAACTTCGCCACCATCTATGGTCAGGGTCCGGTGGCGCTGGCTTCTCAGCTCGGCATCTCGCGCACCGAAGCCCGCAGCTTCATCGACCAGTACTTCGAGCGCTTCCACGGCGTACGGGACTATCTGGAGTCCATGAAAGAGCAGGCGCGCGAGGCGGGATACGTCGAGACTCTGAGCGGAAGGCGGCGCTACATCCCCGAGATCCGCTCCCGGAACCCGGGCATACGGGGGTTCGGAGAGCGCACCGCCACCAACTCGCCGATCCAAGGCACGGCCGCCGACCTGATCAAGATCGCGATGATCCACCTGCACGAACGCCTCGATCGAACCCGGGGGCGCATGCTGCTTCAGGTGCACGACGAATTGCTGTTCGAGGTTCGAGAAGACGCGATCGATTCTGTCGTCGCCCGCGTCAGGAAAGAGATGGAATCAGCGATGTCGCTCGATGTGCCGCTGAAGGTGGATATCGCGACCGGCAGGAGCTGGTACGAGTGCAAAGCCGACTGAACGAGTGGCCGCTATTTAGTCCGAGGCGAAGCGACCCGAGTACTAGAGCGCGGGCCAGAAGGCGGGATTGACCGAGAAAAACCACTCCCACACTCCGTCGTCGCCCAGGCCCCTCGCGACGTCGACCCGCAGCACGTCGAAGAAGAGGCCGAGGCCGCCACCCAAGGAGGCGCGCACTCCGTCACTGTCACCGGTGCCCAGCACGCGGGCGCCCGCACGGCTCACGTCGTTGATGTTGGTCCAGCCGCCCGCACCGATCGCTCGAACCCGCACCCAGTTCTGCACCACCGGGAGGGAGTAGACGAAGCTCAGGTAGGCGACCTGGTCGCCGGTCCAGCCTCGGAAGCCATAGCCCGCAACCGTATGGCGGCCCCCGAGGAGGAACAGGCGCTGGGCCGGGAGCACACCGGTCGCGATTCCAACGGCGCCGTAGAGACCGTACTCGGGTCCGGTCGAAGGGTCTCCGCCGATTGCCGTTAGCTCCAGAAGCCACCGGGTGTACGACTGGTCTCCGGCGTCGAGCCATCCGACATCTGCCGAGAGCTCGGTCACCCAGTTGAGGCCGATCGCCGGGCCAAAGCCGAGATCAAAGCCGCCCTGCAACTCGAACATGCGGCCGTCCTCGATCGGCCGCACCTCGCGCGGTGGACCTCCAAAGGCCGGATCGGCGACGAGCTCCGCACTCTGCTGCTCCTCGTACAGACCGCCGAGGCTCATGCGGCCCCCGAGTGCGGACCACCAGGCCTCGGCCGCCGCGCCGTGCCGGAAGTATGGGTCCGTGTAGTCATCTCCGCGCAGCTCGAACCCGAGCGTCGAGATCACACCGGAAGCCGCGGTAAACGGCCCGATGTCGGTGTATCGATTCTGGTATCCGTCCACCCGGATGCCGCCGCTGCCGACGTCGTACCGGTAACCGAGCCTCCACTCCGCCTGCTTCCGCGCGAACGCGTAGCCGGCCCAGGCCGTCACACTGCTCGCCGCGTTGGCGGTCACGCTGACCCCGCCGCCGAGCATCCAGCCCTCGGCCCGCCGCGAACGCAGCACGTTGGAGACGCCGGGCACGTAGAGCCGCACCGGTGAGCGTCCGCTCAAATAACGGCTCTCGACGATCCTGCGCG
Organism: Gemmatimonadota bacterium; assembly: GCA_041612005.1. Lineage (GTDB taxonomy): Bacteria > Gemmatimonadota > Gemmatimonadetes > Palauibacterales > Palauibacteraceae > JBFILW01. The sequence continues at coordinate 9,847 of JBFILW010000074.1, read as the reverse complement.
CTTCGCGGCTCACATCGTCGAGACTCGGGACTGGTTCCCAACGATCCGGTGCGTGCGCGTACAGATCCGAGTCCCACTCGTCGTACCGGTGCAGCATTTCCTCCGGGAACGACCTGATACGGCCCCCGTACGGGTAATCCGGTGGCGACGGATCATTGAGCTCGTAGTCGGTCACGCGCACGTCGGTCTGGATCACGCCGCTGATCGGGAAATCCAGCCACCGCACACGCCGCCGGATGACGGTCTGCTGTCGATCGGGCAACCAGTACTCGCCCTCGAGCAGCTTCGCTTCGAGCGTGACGAGCACGTAATCGACGCGGGTGTCGATATAGGAGGGCCGGGTGAAGGTGAACGACATGCGGGGGACCGCTTTCGAGTCGCGCTCGACGAACATCGTGCCCACCACCCCCGGCGAATCCAGATCGCGCGGGCGGACCTCGAGTTTATAGAGCCGACTTCGCTTCTTGGTCGGGATTCGAATCTCCATCGAATCCACCAGCCGGTATTCATAAAAGTCGAGCGCACCGGGAGCCGCTGGGTGCAGGACGTCCTTCACCTCCGTCTCATCTCCGAGGCTGATGTAGTCACCGAAGTTGTCGAGAAGGACGCTCAGGTGGTCGAGGTGGTAGTGAATGTCCTCTGGGAAGAAGCGCTCGGACCGCCGCCCGACGATGATCTGCTGCGAACCGTATTCCGCGCTCCATGCAACATGCAGGGCGACCTGGTCGGCCCGGACGAGGTATGTCCGTCCCTGGTCGCCCACGTCGCTCTGGAAGTAGACGTGGCCCTCGGCCCGGGCCCGGAAGTTCTTGAGCTTACCGATCGAGAAGCTATACTCGCGGGCCTCCACGGCACCGCGCGCGATGTCCAGCGCGTGCGGCGCATCCCACGGAGACGTCGGGGGCAGGGTGTCTTCGGCCGCGGTCCCGGTCGGGGGTAAGGGAGTCGCCACCTTGAGCTCGGTCGTCGGCTCCTGAGCGAGCAGGAGCATGCCCGGCTGCCACGCGGGAAACAGAAAAAGGGACCCGAAGGCACAGACCAGCGGCAGCCGCGCCTTCTCCCGGCGCCGGTCTTCCGGCGCCCTTTCCCGGGTACTCCAAGCTGTTGCAGACACGGCCATTGAGTACCGTACACCCGAGTCGTCGTTCCGGTCAGGTTTCCAACCGCCGCGACGCCTGCTCCACCACGGTTCGGTCCGAGTCTGTAAACAGCTCGTCTGCGGAGTCCCGACGGTAGACCGTCTCGCCGCCGACCACCGTCAGGGTCACGTCCGACGCGCCGGCCGCGAACAGAAGCGCCGCGTAGGGGTGCGGCGATGGCACTAGGTGCGGTGCGGCCAGATCGACCACGGCGAGGTCCGCCCACTTTCCAGCCTCCAGTGAACCCGTCTCGGCCCCCAAACCCAGAGCCTCGGCGCCGCCAAGCGTCAGCATGCGGAGCCAGCGCTCAGGTTCGGTCCAGCCCGGATCACCACTGGCCGCAGCCTGAAGCAGCGCTCCGGTCCTCGCTTCGGCGAACAGGTCCACCCTGTTGTTGGTGGCCACCGAGTCCGAGCCGATTCCGACCCGGACCCCTCGCTCGCTGAGCGCGGAGATGGGAGCGATTCCATGCCCGAGCTTGGCGTTGGAGACAGGGCAGTGCGCGACCGCGACGCCGGCGTCCGCCAGCAACTCGATGTCGGAATCGGACACTCTCACGCAGTGGGCGAGCAGCACCAGTGGATCCAGCGCGTCCCGATCGGCCAGCCACTCGACCGGTGAGCTGCCCGAGGCGCTGACCTCGATCCCGCGGGCCGCCAGGCGCTCGGCCAGTGGCCCGCGCGCCTCGCCGACGAAGGCTGTCTCGTCGGCTGACTCCGCGACGTGAATCGATACCGGGATCATCTCGGCGCGCGCGAACTCGAGCACCCGTTCCATGAGCGGCGCCGAGACCGTGTAGGGAGAGTGGGGGGAGATGCCGAGTCGGAGCCGATCGAGCGCACCGGCGTCGTGTCTCGTATGGCCATCGCGCAGGGTGTCGAAGCGTGTCCTGAACTCCTCGAACGCACGGTCGGTTCCGGCCGGGTCCGGTCCGAACAGCTCCAGGTAGCAGATCCCCCGCAGTCCGGATGCCCGAAGGGCTTCCGGCCCGTGACCCGCATCGTCGATCATCCCGATCGACGTCACGCCTCCACGCGCCGCCTCCGCGATGCCCCAGCGAGTCGAAGCGGCGAGCTCCTCCGGCTGGAGCACTTCGTACTTGAGCCGGATAATGCGCTCGATCCAGGCGTGGAACGGGAGACCCTCGAGCGAACCGCGAAGCACGGTGAGCTCCGGATGCGCGTGCGTGTTGATCAGCCCCGGAAGCAGGGCCGCCTGTCCGAGATCGACGACCGGAATGTCACTCGACCCGTCCGCTCCGCCTTCCTCCCGGACGTCCTCGACACGCCCGACGCTCGCAATCCGTCCGCTGCCATCCACCTCGACTTCGCCGTTCTCGATCGGCGGAGAGGTAATCGGAAGCACCCAGCGGGCTCGATATCGGGCGGCCCGCGGCGAACGGCCGGGGTCCAGGGGAGTCACGAGGAGTATGTCAGGCGGCGCCGAAAAGGTCTTCCTGGTCCTCGTCGTCTGGCTTGTCGCGGGTGAGCTGCTCGAGGCGGCGGATCCAGTACTCAGGGTCCATGCCGCCCTCGTTCTTGAGCATGCGGCGCAGCACCGGGGAGAGATCCTTGAGCTCGTCCAGGATGTCCGAGGTAATGCCACGCGCTTCGGCCGCGTACGCCATCTCGTCCGGGAGAGATGCCATGTCCTGGAGAATGCTCTGCTGCGAGCGCGAAGCGACGACCGCTTCCTCTCGCGTGCCGACGTAGACTTCCGTCCGCCGGCCGGGACCGCGCCCCTCCTCGATCGGGAGCAAACCGACGATCTCATCCGAGCGCCAGTACTTGCCGTACCCGAGGTGAATCATCCGATCGCTCTTGATTTCCAACCTGCCTCCCGCGAAGAGGGTTCGGGTCAATGTTCCGGACGCGCAAGAGGCATGTCAAGCGAGCGAGCGGGTCCGGAACAGCCGCCCGGAGCATGGCGATCTCGATTGCCACCACTGATCGTTTCCGGCACCTTAGCAGGTCGCTGAAACCCAAGGGGTCGCGCGCGGACCACCGCTTGCGCGGCGGTGCCCTCTTGGCGAGAGGAGACACGGAGCGAGGAGGAAGTCGATGCTGGAGCATCTTCGGCGGCGAGCGACGCCGTATGCGCCGCCAACCCCCATGCGCCCTCCGGGTTGCGGCGGCGTGGGCCCATCTCTGTCGTTGGCGCTCCTCGACGAAGCCCCCGACATCGCCGTCATCGCGCCGTCTAAGATTTGTCCCCACGGCGCCAGTAACGCGACCCGTTGGGTTTCAGCGACCTGCTAAGCGCGTGAGCAAACTGCTGACCGTGCGCGATCCGCTGTGGGGCAACATCCCGCTCGAACGGGAAGCCGCCGCCCTCATCGACACCTCATCGTTCCAGCGTCTCCGACGCGTGAAACAACTCGGGTTCGCCCACCTGGTCTACCCGGGCGCCGTCCACAGCCGCTTCATGCACGCACTCGGCGTCTACCATCTGACGCGCCGCGCTCTGGGTGCATTGGAGCGTCACGGAGCAATGGGCGCTTTGAGCGAGCAAGAGCGCGAGCGGCAGTCGCTCGTCGCACTCGCTGCCCTGCTTCACGACGTCGGCCACTACGCTTTCTCGCACGCGATGGAGGAAGTCGAGCCTGATTCGATCCCCGGTCACCACGAGGAGGTCGCTGGCCTGTTCCTGAACGCCGAGCCGATCCGCGCGGTGCTGGAATCGCTGGCACCCGACGGACCGGAATTCGTGGCCGAGCTGATTCGCGGCCGCTCGTCCCACCCCCTTCAGGGCTTGATCTCCGGGTCACTGGACCTGGACAAGATCGACTATCTGAAGCGCGACGCCCTCTTCTGCGGTGTGCCGTACGGCTCAGTCGATGTCGACCGTCTCCTCGACGCGCTCACGATCGCGCGGGAAGATGGCTGCGGCCCAGTCGGGGTCGCGGTGACCGAGAAGGGGATCGGGGCGCTGGAGTCGCTGCTTTTCTCCAAGTACCAGATGTTCCGCTACGTGTACTGGCACCATACCGCCCGCGCGGCGACGGTCGTGTTCCGCCGCCTGGTCGAGACCGCCGTGGCATGCGGTCTGGTGAATCGTGAGGAGCTATTGGGTTGGACGGACGACGAGCTCCTCAACCTGCTCGGACGCCGGGCCGCCGATGCCGAGCAAGCACCCCCGCCGATCGTCGCGCGCTTCCTCGCCGCCCTCATCGAGCGCCGACTTCCGAAGCGGGCGGTCGAGCTGTTCGGCAATGAGCTGCCGTCCGGAATGGCGTCCTGGGTCCAGACCCACCACGAACTGGTCCGGGCGCTCGAGGACCGCCTGGCCACGGAGTGGGGGCAGGAGCCGGGTGCGGTGCTCATAGACTACCCGGCCAAGCTCACGATGCTGGAGCTGGACATCCTTCTGGTACGGCGAAACGGAGATGTGCAGCGCCTCACTTCGTCCGGTGAGAAAGGGCTGATCGACCTGCCGCTGCTGAGCCGCCGGCTGCATCACACCGCGCGCGTCTTCCGCGTTTTCAGTATGGAGCGTCTGGACTCGGTGGATGCAACACCGATTCTCGAGCTGCTCCAGGCTCCGGCCGATCAGGTTGCCGGTCGTTTGGCCGATCCGCGTCCGCTGTATTAGGTACGCCGGCCGGCCTCGCTGCCACCTCGGATCGTGTTGTACCGCGTCCTCGGTTTGGTCCTGAGGTACAGGCTCGACGGCTCGGGGCCTGGGTTGTTGCAAAACATCCACAAACCGGCCCCGAATCGCGTCTGGAAAAGTGCTGGAAGTCGCTATATGCTAGAGTGTTCGGTGGCTGGGCGACTCGCTCCGATGGGCACGAAAATTGCCGTTGCGGACACAGTCGGTTCGACGCCGGGCGGCGTTTCGCTTGGAGCCAGTTGAAGGTAACTTGTTGGAGACATTCACCACCCCCTTTGGAAGGACAGGCCAGCATGAAGACAATGATGAAGCTGACGCTGGTTTCCCTGTCGGCGGCGTTCATCGTGGCTGCGTGTGAGAGTCCCACGAACAGCCCGATCGCGCAGGGTGATCAGAACGGGGCCCTATTCAGCAGCATCCCGGCGGATTTTCCGCCCGGTACGGTGATCCCGCGGCCGGTGGCCGACGACTTGGTCGAGGCCTACGTCGTGTGTAAGACCGGACCTTCGTCCACGTTCGACATCAGTGAGATCAGCCCGGACCCGGGCTTCCTGCGCACGATCACGGTGAACGACGGTGAGTGCGTGGTGGCGGCGAGGTTTGGTCTGCAGACGCGGACGATCCAGTCGGTCGAGAACGTCCCCGCCGGGGTTCAGCTCGACAGGGTCGAGAAGACGCAGCTGACCTGCGCCCTCGGGGGCCCCGGCTGCGGCGGCGTGAAGGTGATCACCGGTCCGGATGTCGTGTCTGATCCCGTGACCGGATTCGTCGGCGGGAGCGCCGGCACCGAAGGGCTCTCCGGCGTGCTCGCGGACTACTACAACTCGCTCATCCCGGGGGGCGGCGAGGGCTGCACGCCCGGTTACTGGAAGAACCACACCGGTCTGAAGTCGCAGACCAACCAGTGGCCGCCGACGGGTTTCGGCCAGGGTGACTCGTACGACGCCACGTTTGGCGTCAGCTCTTCGTTCGACGGAACGCTGCTTGAGGCCCTGAACCGGGGCGGTGGCGGCGAGAACGCACTTGGACGGCACGCGGTCGCGGCGCTGCTCAACTCGGCGCACCCCGGCGTGAGCTACGATTTGTCGACCGCCCAGGTGATCGCCGCCGTGCAGGCAGCGTATGGGGGCGGCGACTTCGAAGGTACGAAGAACACGCTGGCGGCGTTCAACGAGCAGGGGTGCCCGATCGGCAACTGATCGAGCGCCGGAGAGTGGAGGGCTTCGGCCCTCCGTCTCTCGCTCAAGACAAGAAGGCCCGGGCCACAGGCCCGGGCCTTTTTTCAGGCGCCAACCGGGCCCGAGCCGTCGCGCGCTCAGGTCGCGCTAACGCGATGTCAGGGGAGAATCTCGGCCGCGACGGCCGTGATGTTGTCGAGTCCGCCCGCCGCGTTCGCACTCTCGATCAGAGTCACGAGGCCCGGTTCCAGGGCGGTAGCCTGGGACAGGATCTCCTGGATATCGGCCTCGGCGAGCATGTCCGTCAGTCCGTCCGAGGCGAGCAGGTAAACGTCGCCCGGCGCATAGGCACCGCTGTAGACATCAGGGCTCACGTGCTTCACGGTGCCGAGGGCGCGGGTGAGAATGTGGTTGAGAGGATGCCCGCGAGCCCGGTCGGACGTCAGCAGTCCCTGATCGAGCTGTTCCTGAACGAGCGAGTGATCGCGCGTTAGGCGCTCCAGCTGTCCATCGCGGTACAGGTAAGCGCGGCTGTCACCGATATGTCCGACGACGTAACGGCCGTCGAGGGTGAGAAATAGCGCGGTCACCGTGGTGCCCATGCCGGCCTGGTCGGGCATCTGATGCGACTGGGTATAGATGATCCGACCAGCTTCAACGATCGCGTCACGCATGGCGGCGCGCACTGTTTCGTCGGAGGCACCCGGGGCGAGGCCGCCCAACTGACCGGCGAGCGTCTGGACCGCAATGTTGCTGGCCACCTCTCCGGCCGCGTGACCGCCCATCCCGTCGGCAACGACGAAAATGCCCGCATCGGAGTCGACGAACATCGAATCCTCGTTATTCTGACGACGCATTCCGACGTCGCTCTGGGCGGCGGCTTTCCACTTCTGGGCAGGCATGGGCTCCCACCATACGGGCTGGATGAACTCCCGACAAGCGTCTCATTGGGTGCGGGCCGAACCTCGCGTATGTTCAGAGCGTTATCATACGCGTGGGCGTTTTCGAGCCTGTGCGTGCAGCCGGCGAAAGCAGGAGCCGACAGCGATGAGAACGAGAGCGGACTAGGGTGCGACCCGGAGTATCGGGACGTAAATGCGCGCATGAGTCGAGGCGGACGCCGCACGCTTCGGGTGTGGTGCCTTCCGCGCCGGAAGTAGGCCTCGATCACCTCGACGCGCTCTGGTTCCAGGTCGCGGGCACCGTCTGCAACCTCCGGTGCACTCACTGCTTCATCAGCTGCGCACCCGAGAACCACACGCTCGAGTTTCTGGAGCTGGATACCGTCCTGACGCTGCTGGACGAATCGGTCGGATGGGGTGTGAAGGAGTATTACGTCACCGGTGGCGAGCCCTTCATGCACAAACAGCTTCCCGAGATGCTCGAGGCGATGCTGGCACTGGGCCCCGCGACCGTGCTCACCAACGCAACGCTGATGCGGGATCGGGTGCTGGAACGTCTGGCGCGCGCCGAGCGGGCCTCTCGCTACTCGCTGGAAATACGCGTCAGCATCGACGGTCCGGACGCGGAGACCAACGACCCGATCCGGGGCGAGGGGACCTTTTTAGCCGCGATGAACGGTGTCCGGGCCCTGCTCGCGCACGGTTTCCTTCCCATCATCACCGCGACCCGGGTCTGGTCCCCGGACGGCGACGAGTCGACTCGACGGGCCTTCGAAGACGCGTTGAGGGATCTCGGTTACGAAAAGCCGCGCATCAAGATCCTCCCCTCCCTCCGCATCGGACGGGAGGCAGCGCGGGCTGGCGGCTACGGCGATGACGACAGGGTGACCGGCGAGATGATGGAAGGATACGATGCGGGTCACCTCCTCTGCTCCGGCGCCCGGGTGGTGACGAACCGTGGCATACACGTGTGTCCGATCCTCGTGGACCAGGAGGACTCGTTGCTGGGTGAAACTCTGGCGGAAGCGGCGACCCCGTTCGCACTCAAGCATCAGGCGTGCTACACGTGCTGGCTCTATGGTGCGATCTGCAGCAACTACAGCGGAATCGGAGAAGACTCGGCGTGAGCGACCGGATCGCCGTGTTCGGAGGCGTCTACAGCAACTACCTGGCGCTGGAGGCCGCGATTACGGACGCCTGCGACCGCGGGGCCGATCATATCTACTGCCTTGGAGACCTGGGCGCCTTCGGCCCTCACCCGGATCGCGTGTTCCCGCTACTCGTCGACGCCGGCGCGACGGTCATCCGCGGGAACTACGACGACTCGATCGCGCGGGGCCTCGGAGATTGTCAGTGCGGGTACACAGATCCCCGTGACAACCAGTTTGCCCGGCTCTCGTATCAGTACACGCTTCAGAACACGAGCAATCGATGGCGCGAGTGGATGGGCGCCCTGCCTTCTCATCACCGCTCGATTCTCGGCGAGCGCCGGGTGCTCATGTGCCACGGAAGTCCGCGCCGCATGAACGAGTTCCTGTGGGAATCGACGACTTCGACGCACTTTCTCGACTTCCTGGCCGACGCCTACCAGGCCGATGTGATCCTGGCGACGCACACCGGCCTTCACTGGAAACGGGCGCTGTCCAAAGACCGGCTGTTCGTAAACGTCGGCGTGCTCGGACGGCCGGCGAACGACGGCCGCCCGCAGGTCTGGTACACGCTGCTTAGCGTTGATCGCGGCAGGGGCGTCGACGTGGAGTTCGTCCCGGTCGCGTATGATCACCTGCGACTTGCCGATGAAATGCGAGAAGAATCGCTCCCCGACGAGGTCGTGGACACGATCGAGACGGGATGGTGGACGACCTGCCTCGAGGTCCTGCCCGCCAAAGAGCGCCGGCGCGGGCGCTTCTGAAGCCGCTCATTTCGGTGACCATCCGGGCCCGCAAACAGTCTATCGACTGAACCCTCTTCACCCCCGGGAAGCGCTCTGCGTTGCCCACGGACACTGTTTGACGCACTGCGAATCTCCCGATTACCTTCCCGGGCACCGCCAGGGGAGAAGCGTTTGTGAACGCTTCGACGAGAAATGGAAAACCCCTCAACGGGTTCAGGCTGGGTGCCAAAGATGGCGGGCAACGGACGATATCAGGCTGACGCGACTCCAAGAGTGGACGCGTTCAACGCCCTGGATCTCTATCTGGACGAACTCTCCCGGCATCCTGTACTCACCACCGAGCAAGAACAGGCCGTCGCGCGTCGCGCTCAAGTCGGCGACACCGCTGCGCTGGACATATTGGTCCTCTCCAACCTCCGCTTCGTCATCTCGGTTGCGAAGCGGTATCAGAACCGGGGCATTCCGTTCGCCGACCTGATCCAGGAAGGCAATGCCGGGCTGATTACCGCCGCCCATAAGTTCGATCCCGACCAGGGCGTGAAGTTCATCAGCTATGCGGTGTGGTGGATCAGACAGTCGATACTGGCTGCGCTGGCGCGACACGGCCGTTCAGTGAGACTGCCACTCAACCGCGCCACCGAGTTGGCGCGCGTGCTGCGCTTCGAGCGCGAGATGAAGCAGAAGCTCCGGCGCGATCCGACTCCCGCCGAGCTGGCAAAGGAGACCGGCCTCGATCGCCCCACCGTCGAGATGCTGCGGGCCCTCAACGTAGCTGAAGTCCGTCTGGATGCGCCGGTCGGTGCGTTCGAAAACGGACAGTTGGGAGAGCGTCTGCTCCTCGACGAGACGAACATGGAGGACGCGGTCGAAGCGAAGCTCCTGCAGGAGCGCGTCGCGCTGGCCCTTCAGGACCTGCGGCCTCGGGACGCTCGCGTGGTCCGCCTCTACTACGGTCTTCAGGGCGAGCGCGAACATACCCTGGAAGAGATCGGCGGCCTGCTAGGCGTGACGCGGGAGCGCGTGAGACAGCTGCGCGATCGGGCGCTGCGCGAGTTGCGCGCCGGGACGGCGGGCGAGGCGTTGCGCAGTTACGCCGTTGCATCCTAGACCTACCGCAAGCGC
>JBFILW010000073.1:0-12354 GCA_041612005.1 Gemmatimonadota bacterium | reverse complement strand
GGGCTATTTCAACAACCCGGATCAGCTGCCCACCGACCAGGTCGCGACCCCGAGCGGCTGTCAGAACTTCACGAGCTGCTTCGCCATCTGGACGGAACCGACGATTCGGGCGCAGGCGAGGCAGAACGGGATCGATGAGGCCAACCTGATCCGGTCGGCCGGGATCTATCTGTACGCGATCGGCCTCGGGAACCCGAACGCCGGGAACCCCCTCCTGGTGCCGGACATGGCGTACCTGCGGCAGCTGGCCAACGAGAACGGCCAGACCGATCCGTCGCAGCCGCAGGGCAAGGCCTATTTCGCGCCGACGCCGCAGGACCTGAACACGGTGTTCCAGCAGGTGGCCGCGGATATCCTGGTGCGCCTGGCGCAGTAGCAGGCAGCCAGTCGGCGTGACGCGGCCCTCCGCGTCGCGCCATAGATCGGTGATCGAGCCCGCGAGGGTGGCCCAGCGCCGCCTCATCGCGGGCTTGGCCGTTACGGGTGGCCGTTCACACTGAGTGGCTGACTCAGAAGACCTGCAGATCCTCTCCGAACACCACCCTCCCATCCCAACCACGGCGTACTTCCGCCACCAGCTCGTCGGGAGTCGTGCCCCACATCAGCTGATGGTAGAGGATGAGCAGGCCGGGCCGGGCCTGGCTCGCCAGCGCGGCCAGCTCGCTGGAGGACGTGTGAAAGCTGGCGTGGTACTCCTTCCAGACACTGTCGCGCCTGGCGAACCCGACCTCCGAGTAGACTTCGTGTATGAGCACGTCGCAGCCGTCGCAGGCGCGGACGATCGCGTCCGTATAGCGAGTATCGCCCGAGATGACGATGGAGCGATCGGGAGTGTCGAACCGGTACCCGAGCGCCACCGGCCACGAGCCGTGAAGGACCGGAAAGGCCGTGACCCGCACCGTTCCGTCGTCATAGACAGTTCCCTCGCGAACCTCCCGTACGATGACCCGATGCCCGCTCGGGTTGGCCGGCTCCAATCCATCGAGTCGAATGCGAACGTCCTCCTCGAATGCGGCCAGAAGATGGGCCACCATCGCCTCGCTCCCTGGCGGCCCGATCAACTGCAGAGGTACGTCGCGCTCCAAGACCCAGGGCGTGAAGATGAGATCGGGAAGCCCGACTGTATGATCGGTGTGCAGGTGCGTAAGGAATGCGGTGCGCAACGCGGCCGGCGCGAGAGCCGCGATTCCCTGCTCTGCCGCAGCGGCGGCGCGGCGAACGATGCCCGGACCGGCGTCCACGATGTAAGAACGACCATCGACGATGATGGCCACCGACGGACCGGATCGCCTCGGATCGGCGTTCGGGGTCCCGGTCCCCAGAAGCACGACCCGCGTCCTGTCCTCATCGGCCCCCGGTGTCTGCTCGCCGCTGGCAGGGGCCCCATCCGAACACGATAGCAGCGGCAGGGCCGCAAATGCGGCCGCCAGCACGGCCCCCCGCGATCCTCTCGGCAGCTTGCCCGTCGTGCGCGTTGAGCGGAGATTCCCGCGACGCCGGTCCACGCGATGCAACCAGACCCTCGCGGCGAGCGAATACACCCACTGAAAAGAGGAGGTCGGATGCCAGTGGCGACACGACGCCTGCTGTTGCTGAGCAACTCCTCTACCGCCGGTATGTCTTACCTCGAGCATGCGATTTCGACGCTCCGTGATTTTCTGGGCGCGGACCGGAAGGTCGTCCTCTTCGTGCCCTACGCCGCCGTTCGTTTCAGTCATGATGCCTACGCCGAGAAGGTGCGCAAGGTACTGGCCGGCATCGGCCACGACGTCGAGTCGATTCACGAGGCGCCGGACCCCGCGGCCGCCGTTCGGGAGGCATCCGCGATCGCGGTCGGTGGAGGAAACACCTTCAGGCTGGTCGAGCAACTGCAATCGCTCGGGCTGACTCGGGTGCTGCGCGAACGGATCGCGGCGGGGGTCCCGTTCATCGGGTGGAGTGCGGGATCAAACATCGCGTGTCCGACTCTGCGCACCACCAACGACATGCCGATCATCGAGCCGAACAGCTTCCAGACGCTGGATGTCGTCCCATTCCAGATCAACCCCCACTATCTCGATGCGCACCCCGACGGTCACATGGGCGAGACCCGCGAGGAGCGGATTCAGGAGTTCCTGGTCCTCAACCCCCGCACTCGGGTCGTCGGACTGCGGGAGGGCACCTCGCTGCGAGTCGAGGGGGATTCCGTTCAGCTGATCGGCGGGAAGTCCGCCCGGGTTTTCGAGCACGGCGCAGAGCCCCGTGAGGTCGAGCCTGGGGATCCGCTCGACTTCCTGCTCGTGTGAGGGCTACTTGCCCCAGGCGGGGCGCTTGTCCGATGCCGGACTGCGAGTCAGGTTTTCGACCCCGCTGCCATCCGGGTTCATTATGTAGACCTCGAAGTTCGCGTCGCGGGCGGTAGTGAACGCGATTTTCTCCCCATCCGGCGACCAGGCCGGATCCGTGTCGCGCGAAAGGGTGTTGGACACGTTCGTGTTCAGTCGCCGATCCAGATCGAGTACCCAGATCTCGAAATTGCCGGTGCGGTTGCTGGCGTAGGCGATCTTCCGGCCGTCCGGCGCCCAGCTCGCCGATACATCCAGTCCCGCGTCGCGGGTCAGGTTCAGCTGCCCGGTGCCGTCACTTCGCATCACGAAGATATCGAGGTCTCCGTCGCGGTCGCTCTCGAATGCGATGCGGGTGCCATCGGGCGACCAGGCGGGCTTGCGATCGGCCGCCGGATTGTTGGTGAGCCGCTCGAGATTACCACCGTCGGCGTCCATGGTGTAGATCTCGAAGTCCCCATCGCGGGCGCTCGTGAACGCGATACGGCTGCCATCCGGCGACCAGGACGGCAAGACGTCGGTTGACCCGTTGCGGGACAGGTTTCGCAGCCCTCCCCCATCCGGCCGCATCGTGTAGATCTCGAAGTCCCCGCTTCGCTCGCTGTCGAACGCGATCAGCTCTGCGTCGGGCGAAAACGTCGGGAACTCGTCGAACGTCGGTTCGTTCGTCAGTCGCCGGGGGGAGGTGCCGTCACGACTCATTACGTAGATCTCTACGTTCCCGTCACGGTCGGTCTCGAACAGAAGCTGGCTCGCCAGAACCAACTCGGGAATCTCGGGACCGGTCGGTGGTCCGGATTCGCTGCACCCGGCCGCGATCAGGACGAGGGGGACCCACAGAAAACCGAAAGTCATCGTCGGTCTCGCGACGTGCATCGAGCTTCCTCTCGGCCGGGGGATCGGCGAGCCGAGGTCAGTGACCGGGGCGCGGAACTCTGAGGCTTACCCTCGGGTGGCCCCCGGGATCCCGTCGCCCGAATCTCCCGGATCTCGGTCTGTGTCAACGCGTCTGTCCGGGTCTCCCGCATACTCGTCGGCGACGTCTCGTGCTTCCGCCGCACCGGCGGGCGCGAGGTCGAGCTCGGGGAGCGGCCCCGCTTTGGCTGTCTTTCGCTGCCTGGCGCTTCGACCGTATACGAGCGCGATCGCTACTCCGGTCAGGCCCCACGAAGCCGTGTTCCACACGACCGGAATCAACAGCTCGGAGAACGGCACCGCGGCGCGCGCGTAGACGAAAAATGCGTAAGGCAGCGCGACCAAAAGGCCGATCAAGGCGCCGAACCGAAAACCCTCGAGGAGCGGAAAGCCGCCCTGATAGCCCCGAGGGTAGACAAGTGCGAGCAGCAACGCCGTGGTCAGGAGACCGAGCGTCGTGAACAGATACTGCTGTGATGGCCTCTCGTTGACGAACTGTTCTACCGGCTCTCCGAACAGGTAGGGGTAGACGGCCGTGTTGAGCACCAGCAGCACGACAAAGGCGATCAAGGCGGCCACCGCGAACCGGTTCCAGTTCATGAATCCTCCCAGTGGTCGAGAATCGATTCTAGTCTGCTTAAGATAACACCGGCCGTGCAGGGCACGAAGCCAGCCCCCGCTTGCCAATTCCGGGTTTGAGCGGAACTGTAAGCTGATGTCGCGTGAAATGACGTTCGGTGGGCGGCTCAGAAGCTACATGAGCTTCTCGCTCCTCATCGGTGTGAAGGCGTTCAGCAAGCTCTTCTATCGCCTCGCGATCCGCTGGGTGGGAGAGGTTCCTGAGAATCCGTGGTCCGGAATCCGCCTGATCACGATGCTGCATCACACCAGCCTCTATGAGCCGATTTTCGCGGCTGGCGCGCCGGACCGCCTTCTGTGGGAGATAGCCAAGAACGGGGTCGTTCCGGTGGCCATGAAGACCACCGACCGGCCTCTGGTCGGTCGTTTCTTTCGGCTCGTCGCCCGCAACGTTGTGCCGGTCACCCGGGAGCGCGACGACACGTGGAGCGAGCTTCTGCGTCAGATCGACAACCCCGAGGCGGTCGTCGTAATACTGCCGGAGGGGCGCATGAAGCGTTCGTCCGGCCTCGACTCGCAGGGTCGGCCCATGACTATCCGGGGCGGCATCGCCGACATCCTGCAGGCGATTCCGAGTGGGCGTATGCTCATCGTCTACAGCGGCGGACTCCATCACGTACAGGCCCCCGGCGAAAAGATCCCTCGCCTGTTCAAGAACGTACGCCTGCGCCTGGAGATTCTCGATATCGCCCAGTATCGGGACGCGCTCGGAGAACATGCCGACCATTCCGAGTTCAAGTCGGCCGTCATCGCGGATCTCACGCGACGCCGTGACCTGTATTGTCCGGCGGCCACGCCCCTGGCTCACGCGATGTTGCCTCCAGCCGAGGGTTGACTGCCCGCCACAAGGGATACAGACATGCGAAGACTCCTGATCGCAGTATGGCTCATGCTCCCCCTTGCACTTGGCGCCGTCCCGACCGCGCCCTGTTCCGTCCAGAATGAACCTGATCCGGCGGCTGAGCTGGCTCACGTGTTCGCAGACGATTGGGCGTTCACGCTCGCCGAGAACCCGCTTTTCGCGACCCAGGTGGGTGTACGCGGCTTCAACCATCTCCTCCCCGGGGCTGCGCTGGAAGACTACGCGCGCCGGCTTCAGATGCAGCGCCGGCTGCTCGAGCGTCTGCTCGCGATCGATCGTAGCACGCTGTCATCCACGGATCGAACGAACTACGACTTGTTCGAGCGCAGCAAGCGGAGTGCAATCGCGGAGCTCGAGTTTCGCACGTATCTGATGCCGATCAGCAGTCGATCCGGGTTTCACGTCGGGTTTCCGGACCTGCCGAAGAGAATTCCGCTCGTAACGGTCGATGACTACGAGAACTACATCAGTCGCCTGCGTGGCTTTTCCACCTACGCCGACCAGCACATCGCGTTGATGCGAATCGGTATCGCCGAAGGCTTCACCGTCCCGGCCATCTCGTTGCGTGGGTACGAGGAATCAATCGCACCACACATCGTGGAGGATCCGGAGCAGAGCCTGTTGTACGAGCCGTTCGAAGAGTTTCCGGATGCCATTTCGAAGCCGGACCGCGCCAGGTTGACCGAAGAGGGACGCTCGGCCATCGCGACCTCGGTCGTGCCGGCGTACAGCGCATTCCTGGCGTTCATGCGGGACGAGTATGTGCCGGCAGCCCGGGAGGAAATCGCGGCCTCATCCTTACCCGACGGCCGCGCCTTCTACGAACACCGGATCCGGCGCTTCACAACGCTCGATCAGACTCCGCGCCAGGTCCACGAGACCGGTCTGGCCGAAGTGGCTCGGATCCGGGGAGAGATGGAAGCGATCATCGAGGAGGTCGCGTTCGAAGGCGGCTTCGAGGAATTCGTGGACTACCTCCGTACGGACTCGGCGTTCTACGCTGACACGCCGGAAGAGTTGATGCGCGAGACGGCGTACATCCTCAAGCGAATGGACGGTGAGCTCCCCTCCCTGTTCAAGTCGCTGCCCCGGATGCCGTATGGGATCCGCCCCGTTCCCGACTTTATCGCGCCCAAGACATCGACCGCCTATTACAGCCGGCCGGCAGGGGACGGGACGCGAGCTGGCTTCTACTATGTCAACACGTATGATCTCCCCAGCCGGCCGTTGTACGAGATCGAAGCACTATCTCTGCACGAAGCCGTACCGGGACACCATCTGCAGCTCGCCATCCAGCAGGAATTGGACGGCCTGCCCGAGTTCCGTCGCTTCTCGGGATTCACCGCTTTCGTCGAAGGCTGGGCGCTGTACGCGGAGCGCCTGGGGCTGGAGGTAGGCTTCTACGAAGATCCGTACAGCGATTTCGGTCGGCTCACCTACGAGATGTGGCGGGCCTGTCGGCTGGTGGTCGATCCGGGGATGCACTATCTGGGATGGTCGCGCCAGCAGGCGATCGATTTCATGGCCGCCAACACAGCGCTCAGCCTGCACAACATCACGACGGAGGTCGACCGCTACATCACGTGGCCCGGCCAGGCGGTGGCTTACAAAACGGGCGAGCTGAAGATCCGCGAGCTGCGGGAGCGGGCCGAAGTGGAGCTGGGCGACCGCTTTGACGTCAGGGACTTCCACGACGTCGTGCTCAGCCAGGGAGCAGTGCCACTCGACATATTGGCCGCGAACGTGGACACCTGGATCGCCGCCGTGCTGGCGGACTCGGCATCCTCGAGCCTGGAGAATCGGAGCGGGCCGTGAAACGGGCCCTCGCTCCCTTACTGATACTCGCAATCGGACTGCCACTCGTGTTCCCCGACCTCGTGTCCCGGCTGGCGCCATCCATGCTCTACTACCCGGCACGCCTGAGCGAGGCCGAAGCGGAGCCGGGCGCGTGGGGGCTGGTCGGGGCCGAGCAGACCACGATCCGCACGACCGATGGCCTCGAGCTTCACGCATGGTGGGTGCCCGCTGATCCGGCGCGTGAGACCACGACGTGCGGAACGGTCGCCTTCTTCCACGGCAACGCCGGAAACCTGGCCGGCCGGGCACCGATCGCGCAGGCGCTGAGCAGGCTGGGGTACGATGTGCTTCTGTTTGACTACCGCGGGTATGGTCGCAGCGAAGGCAAGCCGACCGAGGCCGGTCTTTATCTGGATGGGGAGGCCGCGTACGCGTATCTGCGCGAGGAGCGCCGAGTGCCCGCCGACCGAATCGTGCTGGCTGGTAACTCTCTCGGGGGCGCGGTCGCCATCTCTGTCGCGTCTCGCGTCGAGGCTGGCGCCCTGATCGTCACCAGCAGCTTCCGCTCACTGCCCGAACTGGGCCACTCTCTCTACGCATGGCTTCCGGGCCGCCTCTTCGACTGGGAGCGCAACCGATTCGACAGCGCGGCTCGGATGGCCCGGGTGAAAATGCCGGTCTTCGTCGGCTGGGGACAGCGGGATGAGTTGATGCCGCGGGCACAGACGTTCGGATTGTACGAGGCGGCCGCCGAGCCAAAGACGTGGTTCGAGAGCCGGACGGCCGGCCACAACGATCTGTGGTCGGAGACCACGTTCTGGCTCGCGCTGAAGGGATTCCTGGACGAGATGCTTCGCTGCTAGCCCGACGACTCCGTCATGGGGTTTGCTCGGCCATCTCCTCGACGCCATAGAGCGCGGTATCGGCTTCCGCCGCGCCCGACTCCGCCTCCGCCGCGCCTGATTGCATCGTGTCCGCCTGCGGCTCGACACCCTGCGGCCCGACGGCAGCCGGCATGCTGTCCAGTTCGGACGCTTCGCCCTTCAGGAGTGAGTCGGAGGGTCTCTTGCGGACAGCTGCAATCGCCGGATCGCTCATGAACGGATCATAGCGGTCCATGGCGAGCGTGAGCGTGTCGCCAACCCTGACCAGCAGCTCGACCTCGGCCACCCGGCTCGTGAAGGTGGCCAACACGGCTCCTTTCGGAGTGTCGACCGTAATCAGGAGCTTGTCTCCGTCGCGCCCCATCGCCAACACCTCGCCATCGACCTGCTCGCCGCCGGCCCGGATGGACTCCGGCAACAAGGGTTCGATATATCTCGGCAGGAGCATCGTGCCGGCCACGCCGAGAGCGATCCCCACCACCAGCATAACGAAGCCTCCGCGTCCAGACTTCCGCGCCGGCGCGCTCTCGAGCTCGTCCATCTTCAGATTCATTGATCACCGCTCCGTGGCTACAGGTTTGACTGGCAAAGATATCGTCACCGTCGTTCCTTCGCCCGGTTCGCTGTCCAGTGCGATGGTCCCGTCGTGTTTCCGCACGATGTTGGAGCTCGCGAAGAGTCCAAGGCCCGCCTTGACCCTTGGACCGGCGGTGGCAAAAGCGGGATCGAAGATCCGCTCGATGAGCGCTGGCTCGATCCCGACGCCCGTGTCCGTGATACGTATCACGATCGCACCGTTCTCCATCGAAGTCGTGACGGTGATCGTCCCATTACCACGGATGGCCGCCGCCGCGTTCGAGAGCACGTTCACGAAGAGCTGGTTCAGCTCAACGGGCGCCCCGATGGTGCGCTGGAGATCGCCGTAGCGGCGCACCAGTTCGATCCGTTCGCCGAACTCATGCTTCATGAGACCAAGTGTGTCGTCGAGCAGGTCATTGATGTCTGCCTCGGCGACGGTCGCCTGATCCAGACGCGAGAACCTCTTGAGCCGTTCGACGACGTGCGCCAGACGCTCCGCCGCGTCGCTCGTTGCACCGGCTCCGCCCAGTGAGCGCAAGGCGCGCTGTACTTGTGCGTTGTTTTTGAGCTCGGCCACCGAGTCGGCCTTGTCCATCGCCTCCCGGATGGTTGCGATCGATCGCGCCGAGAGGTCCGCGTTGCTCTTGATCACCGCCAACGGCGTGTTCAACTCGTGGACGACGCCGGCAACCAGCGACCCGAGAGCCGCCATCTTCTTCGACTCGAGCAGCTCGGCCTGTGTCGCCCGTAATTCCGCCAGCAACCGCGCGAGCTCATCATTTGCCTCCTTGAGCTCGACGTTGCGGAGTCGGAAGAGCTCCGCCTCTTTCTCAGAACGCTCCACTTCCCACGTCACCTGCATGTTCCGAATCCGGGCGCTCGCTTCGTCGCCAGAGACTTGCTCCATCACCCGCGAGTACACCCGGTAGTGCTCGAGGGCCCACTGGTAGTCGCCCCTCTGCTCATACGCCTCGGCGAGTCTGAGATTCGCCTGTGCGATGCGCGGCTTGGCCTCCATCTCCATCGCGAGCGTGAGGGCCGGATGCAGGACGCCCAGCGCATTGTCGGGATCTCCCCGATCGAGATAGAGCCGCGCCATGTTGATGAGGCTTGCGGTTTGAGCGTGCTTGTTCCCGAACTCGCGTCGCAGCTCGAGGCTGCGCTGGTGACATTCCAGAGCTTCGTCGAGCCGGCCCTGACTCTGGTAGACGAGGCCGATGTCGTTCAACGCTCGCGCCTCTCCCAGACTGTCTTCCGCCTTGCGGAACAGCTCGAGCGCCCGCAGCTCGTATTCGAGCGCCTCGGCGTGCTGGCCCAGGCTGTTGTGGACCGTACCGAGGCCGTCCAGGGCACGAGCCCCCATCACTGTCCCCTCCTCGGCCTCCGACTCGTCGAGACTCTCGTAGATTTCCAGTGCCCGGGCATGGGAGTCCCTGGCGCGTGCGTAGTCTCCGACGTCGTGGTAGCCGCCGCCGATCACGTTGAGGAGAAGCCCCTCCCACACCTTGTTGCCGGTACGGCGGACGGTCCGCAGACCCTCGAGCGACAGAGTGAGCGCCTGCTCGAAGTCTCCGAGGCTCCGGTGCACGAGGCCGAGGCCTGCCTGTGCGCGCGCGAGGTCCGCGTCGTTGCCGATTTCGACCGAAATGTCATGAGAGCTCTTCAGCAGGCCGAGGGCGGCGTTGAGGTCGGAGAGCAGGTAGTGCGCGAACCCCATCACTCCCTGCGCCCGTCCGATACCGGCCCCGTACTCGAGGACCTGCGCGGCATTTAAGGCATCTGAGGCGAGGCTCAGGGCACGCTTCGGGTCCTCGCCCAGGAGCTGGTCCGCATCATCGTTGAGACGGTCCACCGCTTCGATCGTCGCGGGCCCGGTACGAACCTGATGACCGATTTCCTGAGTCACGGCCGGCTCCGCTCGGAACAGAAGCGGCGGGCCGACTCGGCCAGAACCCGGGCGCAGTCAACGACGGAATCGATATCCACCCACTCGACCGCTGCGTGCGCACCGGTCCCCGAGGGGCCGTAGTTGACGGCGGGTATGCCAGCGGCCGCGAAGATCGCCGCGTCAGTCCAGTACTCGACCCCCATTTCCTGCGGCGGTGCGCCCAGACAGTCAGCCGCCGCGCCACGCACGGCACGCACGACGGAGGCGTCGACAGCGCATTCGGCCGGCGGGCGATCGAGTATCGCCTCGACCGCGACGCGCTGACCGGACTGGTTTGCGACGGCGGCAATCTCCGCGAGGACATCGTCGGCCTGTTCACCGGGCAGAGTGCGCCTTTCGACTTTGAGGCGGCACTTGGCGGCGTAGGTCGAGATCCCGCTGCCCCCTTCGATCAGCGAGCAGTGGAGTGAGGCCGGCCCGACCTGTGGATGCGTCCGCTGACGCAGCTCGTCCCGATCGTGGCGCTCCAGCTCGGCGATGACCGGGGCCATGCGACCGATCGCGCTCACTCCTTCGTCCCACCGACTGCCGTGGGCCGCCACACCGTGGGTAGTCAACTCCGCCCACACGAACCCTTTGTGCGCGAGGACCAGGGCGCCCTCGGTGGGCTCGGTCAGGATGCAGCCGCTGGCGGAGTGGTCAGCCACGAAGTGGGAGGCACCGAGGCTGGCGTATTCCTCGTCGACGACCAGCGCCAGCAGACAGGAGCCAGGAATGGCATCGTCGCGCAGGGCTGCGGTGGCCACCATGGCCGCCGCGACTCCGCACTTCATGTCATACGAGCCCCGACCATAGAGCCGGGAGCCGTCGACCGTCGGCTCGAACGGCGGGATCTCCATCCCGGACCCGTCCACGGTGTCGATGTGGCCACACAGAACCAGGGTCGGTCCGGACTTGTCGCCGACGCGGGCGATTACGTTTGGCCGTCCGGGCGCCACTTCTTCCAGCCACGCTTCCACCCCGGCTGCTTCGAGCCACTCGCGGGCAAACCGCGCGACGGCAGCTTCGCCGTCCGGCTGATCGGGTGCGAGCGTGGGGTTGACCGACGGGATCCTGACCAGATCCGCCAAGAGGCCCACCACGCGTTCGCGTGAGACGAAATCGCTCATGTTGGGCACGGTATCGGACACTATTCCTTCCAGCAACGGGCTGGCGGCTGTGTCGGTGTGTGACTCGAGCCGAGGTCGCCGCGTCAGTGATCTGGAGGTATTCGGGTCAGACCTAGGAGGGTGGAAGGGATGCAAAAACGGCAACTCCCTGCGACAGTTGCACATGGGCCAACGCGTCCGATACCGGGCAGCGCCATGGCCGTGAGTCTGCTTGCGCTTCTGGTAGCGGCTGCTGCCGCGGTCGTGTGGCCGCAGTCACTGCGTCAGTACTCATCAATCGCCTGGCTCCTGGCGCTGGTTCCGTGCATGCTCCTGGCCTACCACAAGGGCTGGAGAGGCGCCGCAGCAGCCACGGCGATAACGATGGCTACCATCGCGCTGACACAGGCGCTGCTGGTCGTGTGGATGCATACGGCCGTCGACTGGCGAGTGCTGGGAATCGCGGTCCTGACGTTCCTTTCCGTCAGCCTCATCATTGGTGTGCTGTCTCAGATGCACCACCGCGATCGCCAGCGGGAAGCGGGCGCCGCGTACGCTGACGTCGAAACGGGGCTACCGAACCAACGCATCCTGGACCTCTTCCTCATCCGCTACTTCGCCACCGCTCGCCGGGGGCAGGATCTCGCCGCCGTGGCGTTCGAAATCGATCACCTCGACGAGGTCCGCTCCACGCGTGGCGTCAAAGCGGCCACGAGAGCCGTGTCAGCGTTCGCCCGTGTTCTGGATTCCAACACACGAGTCATGGATATCTGCTCCCGCTACGAAGACAACCTGTTCGTGTGTCTGTTGCCGAGGACCGGCAGCGGCGGGGCCTTCTCCTATGCCCTGCGGGTGCGCAAGGCCGTGGAGTCGTCCGGGTTGCTGAAGGGTACCGGCATTACAGTCAGCGGCGGCGTGGCGGCATACATGCCGGCCATGAATCACCGGGGGGATCTGATCGCGGCGGCGTGCGAAGCTCTCAGCGCGGCGATCGGTGAAGGCCGCAATCGGGTCATGGTGTGCGTGCCGGACCACGACGAGAACCGGCCGGAAGGCGACCCGGTGGTTTCCGACTGGAGCGCCGACGCGGCGATCGACTCGATTGCCGCGGATGAGTCGGACGCGAACCTCCCGACGCAACGGCGAAGCGCTCCCGTCAAGACCTCTCTCGTCTCCATCTCGCGCAAACGGCGACGCTGACCGACCCAAAGGGAGCTTTCCGACCCAAAGGGAGCTTTCCGACCCCCTTCGGTGTAGCACGTCGCATGTCAGCAGCACCACGCGTTTTCAGCCGGCACCGCCTCGCCGCTCTGCTATT
>JBFILW010000072.1:0-12356 GCA_041612005.1 Gemmatimonadota bacterium | reverse complement strand
TCGAAGTCCTGCTGCGTGCGCTCCTTGAGCCACTCGGAGACCGCCGTCAGAGCGTCGGACCGCTCGATCGAGAACTTGATGATCGACCAGTACGACGGGTCCTGGCCGACGAGCGTGATGTCCGTCCCGTGGAGCGTCGTGACGAGCTTGATGTCGTCGCCCCGCTCACGGAGCATCTCGCGCGCCACCCACCCTGCCGTCGCGTGCGGGATCGCGTAGTGCACGTGCAGGAGGTCGAGCCCTTCCCGGGTCGTCACCTCGTGCATGGCTACCGAGAGGGCGAGCGAGTACGGAGGATATTCGAACAGGGGATACCGGTTCACCTCCACCTCGTGGAAGAACACCCGCTCCTCGAAGTGCGTGAGCCGGAACGGCTGCGCGTACGAGATGAAGTGGACCTCGTGGCCCCGGCGCGCGAGCTCCAGCCCGAGCTCGGTGGCCACGGCGCCCGACCCGCCGTAGGTGGGGTAACAGGTGATTCCGATCTTCATGTCTCGACCGCGCTCCTCCAGTCCCGTGCGATGCGACGCGCAAGTTGATCGGTCGGCTGCGACCCGTCCAGTCGGACCGCCTCTGCGGGAAGCTGGTGTCGGAACCAGGTGCGTTGGCGCCGGGCGTACGCCCAGGTGTCCGACACGATCCGCTCCAGCGCCTCCTCGCGCTCCAGTCGTCCCTCCTCCAGCGCCAGCACGTGCTGGTACCCCAGGGCCTCGAAGGCGGCCGATCCGCCGAGGTTTCGATTCCGCAGCTCCCTCACCTCGTCCATCCAGGCTGGAAGCGAGTCGCTCGCGCGGCTGGCGATGCGCGAGCGCAGCTCTTCCGATGGGAGCTCGATCGCGTAGATGAGCAGCTCCAGCGGAGGGTGCTCGGGCTCTCCGTGATCGATGAACCAGCTGAGCGGCCGGCCCGTGAAGAGCGCGAGCTCGATCGTGCGGGCCGCGCGCTGGCGATCGACGCTGGCGAGCCGCGCGGCGAGCTCCGGATCGAGGCGGTCGGCCCAGTGGCGCACGAGGTCGGAGTCGCGCGCGTCCAACCATTCACGCAGCCGGCGGCGGCGGTCCGGATCGATCGGCGGCTCCGCGAAGACGGGATCGGTCAGGGCGCGGAGGAAGAGCCCCGTGCCGCCCGCCAGGATCGGGACCCGCCGCCGCGCCCGGATCTCCTCGATCCAACCGCGCGCGAGCCGGGCGAAGCGCCCGGCGCCGTACGGCTCGCTCGGATCGAGGAAGCCGACACCGTGGTGGGCCGCGGCCGCCAGGTCGTCCGGGCCGGGGGCCGCGGTCCCGACGCGGAACCCCCGGTACGCCTGGCGGCTGTCGAGCGAGATGACCTCGCCGTCGAGCGCACGCGCCACGGCGACCGCGAGGCCGGTCTTGCCGCTCGCCGTCGGCCCCACGATGGCGAGCGCGCTCGGAGCCGCGTTCACGCGCGGCCGAATCGGCGGTCGAGCTCGTCCAGGGTGAGGCGCGCGATCGTCGGCCGGCCGTGCACGTCGTGGCCGGGAAGCTCGGTGGCGAACAACCGGTCGAAGAGCTCGCTCATCTCTTCGGGGCTCAGCGGCTCACCGGCCTTGATGGCTCCCTTGCATGCCATGCTCTTCGCGATCCGCTCGTGCTGGTTCCGGGCGGAATCGACGAGTGGCGAGCCCCGGGTGAGCTCCTCGATCATCTCCCGGAGACATCGCTCGGCATCGAAGCGGGCGTGTGGCTGCGGGCTGGCCCCCAGCAGGTAGGTCCGCTCTCCGAACGGCTCCAGCTCGAACCCGACGCGGCGGAGCAGGCCGGACAGCTCCTCGAGCGCCGCGGCCTCCGCCGGAGAGAGCTGGAGGGTGACGGGAAAGAGCAGACGCTGGGCCGCGCCCCCCTCCCCCGCGAACTGCTGCATGATCTCCTCGAACAGGATCCTCTCGTGCGCCGAATGCTGGTCGATGATGAGGAGCCCCTCGCGCGTGCTGGCGAGGATGTAGCGGTCGTGCAGCTGCCAGAGCTCCGGCCGGCGGGGTACGAGGTCGGCGAGCGCGTCCGCGTCCCCGACCTCGGTCGCTACCGCCGGGGCTCCGGTCGACGGGTCGCCGGCCCCGCGCCGGCCCGGCACGAACAGCGCGAGCTGGGGCATCGGGTGGCCCTGGACGCCCGCTCCGGGCGTGGCGGGCCGCGGCTCGCGTCCGGCCCCGGACGCGGCGCCCGGCGTCGCGGGCCGGCTCGACCCGGCGCCCAGGGGCCGCGTGCTGTCGAGACGCCCCAGGGCCGCCCGCACGATGTCGCGCACCCGCGACTCCACCGCGGGCCGGTCGCGGAAGCGGACCTCGGCCTTGGCCGGGTGCACGTTCACGTCGACCGTCTCCGGGCTCACTTCGAGGTGGAGGAAGAACGATGGGCGGACCTCCTCGCGGACCGTGGTGCGATAGGCCTCGTCGACGAGCCGGACCAGCCCCGGATCGGCGAACGGGCGCTGGTTGACGAACAGGAAGCGGCGTCCTCCGCGCGGCCGGGCGGCGTCGGGCCGCTGGATCAGACCCCGCGCCCCGATGCCGGAGCCCGATTCGTCGACGGGGATCAGGGTCGGGGCCAGATCGCCCCAGATCGCCCCGATCCGCTCCAGCAGCCCGGCGGCCGGCGGCAGGTCCAGAAGCCGGCGTTCGTTCGACTCGAGGCGGAACGCGACCCCCGGGTTGGCGAGGGCCAGCAGAATCACGGCTTCGCTCGCCGCGCGCGTCTCGACCGCCGCGGTGCGGAGGAACTTCGCGCGAGCCGGCAGGTCGTGGAACAGGGCTCGCACCACCACGGTGGTTCCCTGCCGCCGGGGGCGCTCGTCCACGCCACGCACTCGGCCCGACTCGACACGGATGCGGGTGGACTCCCCCTCCGCCGGCGCGGTGTGCAGCTCCAGGCGACTGACGGCGGCGATCGCCGGGAGCGCCTCGCCCCGGAACCCGAACGAGCCGATCGCTCGGAGGTCTTCGGCCGACCGGATCTTGCTGGTCGCGTGCCGGTCGAGCGCGAGGAGCGCGTCCTGACGGTTCATGCCGACGCCGTCATCGGACACCCGGATCTCGCTCTTGCCGCCTCCCCGTAGGGAGACCTCGATCCGGCTCGCACCCGCGTCGAGCGAGTTCTCGACCAGCTCCTTGACCACCGAGGCCGGGCGTTCGACCACCTCGCCCGCCGCGATCTGGTTGGCGACGTGGTCGGGCAGGATTCTGATTCGCGGGCTCGTTCGCCCCGCGGTTGTCGAGCGCTCGGGCTCGAGGGTCGTCGGTCGGTCCTTCGTCGTCACGTCAGCAGCGCCCGCAAAATGACGAACAGGAGAGCCGACAATCCAGCCGCCACCGGTAGGGTAGCCAGCCACGAGTTCACGATCTTGGCCACGACACGAAGGTTGAGCGCCGCGAGGCCACGCGCTAGGCCGACTCCGACGACCGCTCCTACCAGAGTATGGGTCGTCGATACCGGCATGCCGAGGCGGGACGCGATGAGGACAGTGACCGCGGCGCCGAATTCCGCGCTGAAACCGCGCGTCGGAGTCAGTTCGATGATCTTCTTGCCGATCGTGGCGATCACCTTGTAGCCCCAGGTGGCGAGTCCGATCACGATCCCCGCGCCGCCGAGTACGAGGATCCAGAACGGGACCGGAACCTTGGCCGGCAGCTCGCCGATTGCATGGATCTGGACCACGGCCGCCAGTGGGCCGACCGCGTTCGCGACGTCGTTGGCCCCGTGCGCGAACGCGACGAAGCAGGCGGTCACGATCTGAAGTCTGCCGAAGACCTTCTCGACGAAGTTGAACGGCTTGTCCTCACGGGCCCGGATCGGGCTGAGCCACAGGCGGGCAAGCAAGAAGGCGAGCAGAGCCAGAAGCGCGGCGCTGCCCAGCACCATTCCCCAGTGCGGGTCCTTTACCACGTTCTTGAGCGCCTTGTAGATGAAGCTCAGAACGAGCAGGAAGACCACGAGCGCAACGAGGTGTGGCCCGAGGCGTCGTGTGGCGACGATCGGGTCATCCTTTTGAAGAATCCCGTGCAAGATGATCAGAAACATGGCGGCCGCGATGATCCCGCCCAGGGCCGGTGAGATTACCCAGCTGGCGACGATCTGTCCGACGGTTCCCCAGTCCACCGCGGTGGGGCCGATGGCGATGAGCGCGAAGCCGATCACCGCGCCCACGATCGAATGGGTGGTGGACACCGGCAGGCCGGCCATGGTCGCCAGTTGCAGCCAGAGGCCGGCCGCCAGCAGTGCCGAGAGCATCCCGATGGCGAGGATCAGAGGTCCGTCTTCGCCGAACGCTCCGCCCGGCTCGAACAGGGTGACCTCGACGATCCCCTTGCGGATCGTCTCCGTCACCTGAGTGCCCACGAGAGCCGCACCGGCGAACTCGAAGATCCCGGCCAGGACGACGGCGCCCATGAGGGTCAGGGCGCCCGAGCCAACCGAGGTGCCCATGGCGTTGGCCACATCGTTGGCGCCGATGTTCCACGCCATGTAGAAGGCGGCCACGACCGCCATCACGAGGACGACAGTAATCGGGTTCATGATCTAACGGACGGTCGCATTAGCCGCGCGCCAGCATCATCCGCAACGTGTCTCCCGTATTTTCGGCGTGGTTGGCGATCTCGCCGAGCGTGGCGATGATTCGCATCCAGAACACGAGTGAGATGGCGTCGAGCTCTCCCTCGCGCTCCATGATTGCGCGGGACAGGACTCGTTGTCGCTTGTCGGCCTCCCACTCCTGGTCGTTCACGTTCGCAACCATGGCGAGGACTCTCTCGACTTCCGGTCCGCCGAATCTCGACTCGACCAGCTCGGTGAGCACGGAGCCCGCCTTGACCAACTCTTCGCTGGTGAGGATCACCTGATCCACGAAGTCGAGGACCAGTGGCTTCAGCTCCTCAGGACACGGAGTCTTGCGGATGGTAATAAGCACGGCCACGTCCTCCGCGGCATCCGCAATCGAGTCCTGCTCCTTGAGGTACTTCAGTACGTCGCCACGATCGACGGGCAGGAACATGGACTTGGGCAGCTGATCGCGGATCTTATTCTTCTCGAGGTCGGCTTTGTGCTCGCGCTTCGAGATCTTCCCGTAGAGCACCTCGCATTTGTCCCAATCCTCGGCCAGGAACGCCTCGAACAGGGGCCGAATCAGCTCGACCGTGCGGTGGACGCGACGGGTATGCTCGACCAGAAGCACGAACGGGGACTTGCCAAACAGCTGATGGATCGTGCGCATAGTCTATTCTCCGCTCAGACCATACAGGCGGCGCGCGTTGCTCCGAGTCAGGGCCGCGATGTCCTGGGGACCGACGCCACGCATCTCGGCGACGACCGCGCACGTATGCGGCAAATTTGCCGGTTCGTTACGCTTGCCGCGTCGCGGGACCGGCGCCAGGTACGGGCTGTCGGTCTCGATCAGCACCCGGTCATCCGGCACCCGGCGGAGGAGTGGGGCGTCCCCGTATCGGTTGAAGGTAACGATGCCGGAGAACGAGATGCACCAGCCGCACGCGAGCGCCGTATCCAGGAGCTTCGCTCCTCCGGTGAAGCAATGCAGAACGCCGCTCGCACGGCCAGAGAACTCAGTGAGGATCGCCG
This sequence comes from Gemmatimonadota bacterium, assembly GCA_041612005.1. Lineage (GTDB taxonomy): Bacteria > Gemmatimonadota > Gemmatimonadetes > Palauibacterales > Palauibacteraceae > JBFILW01. Next base: position 6,768 of record JBFILW010000072.1, on the reverse strand, counting down.
CCGTGTCTGCATCCGCGTCCCGCGAGTGCACGATGAGGGGCAGGCCGAGGCGCTCCGCAAGCCCCATTTGGGCAATGAAGCTGGCTCTTTGGGCGTCCCGATCAGAGTTGTCATAGAAGAAGTCGAGGCCGGTCTCGCCGATCGCCACAACCTCAGGCTCGGAAGCCAGCGTCTCGATCGCCTCCAGCGTCGCGTCGGACATGTCCGCCGCCTCGTGCGGGTGGAGGCCGGCGCTGCACCAGATGTTGGAGCGGGATTGAGCAAGCGCCACAGCCCGATGGGCGTCGGCGACGTTGGAAGCGACCGTCACCATCTCGGTCACGCCGGCGTCCGCCGCGCGCCCGAGGACCTCGTCGAGGTCGGCGACGAAGCCTTCGTCAGTGAGGTGAAGGTGAGAGTCGAACAGCGTCAACGCGCTCTGGCACGCTCCCGGGCGCTGCGGCGCTCTTCGATCTCCAGGAGCGCCGGGGAGGCGACGAAGATCGACGAGTAGGTACCGATGATCACCCCAAGCATCAGAACGAAGGCAAACGGTCGAATTATGTCGCCGCCCAGCACGAACAACGCCAGCAAGGTGACGAGGGTCGTGCCGCTGGTCAGAACCGTACGGGGCAGCGTCTCGTTGATGCTTCGGTTGATCGTGTTCACGTAGCTCTCTTTCCGCTTCTTGCGGAGGTTCTCCCGGATGCGGTCGAACACGACGATCGTGTCGTTCAGAGAATATCCGACGATAGTCAGAATCGCCGCCACGGTCGCGAGGGTGATCTCGATGTTGAAGAGCGAGATAAACCCGAACGTGAGCAGCATATCGTGGAAGGTGGCGATGATGGCCGCCACCCCGAAACGCCATTCGAACCGGAACGCCAGGTAGATCAGGGTGAGGAGGAAGGAGAGCATGATCGCCCAGGCGGCTCTGTTGCGAAGCTCGCTGCCGACCTTGGGTCCGACGGCTTCCGTCCGGATCACCTCGAAGGTGCCGATGTCCGGCGAGGCCTCCAGGGCTTCCGGGACGTCCTGCGTCGACTCGAAGCTCGCCAGGCGAATGAGGAACTCTTCGGTCCCGCCGAAGCGCTGAATCTGGGCGCCGGAGTATCCGGCCGCGGCGACACCGTCACGCAGCTCGGCCACCGTAGTTGGTTGCTCGAATTGCAACTGGTAGAGCGTCCCGCCCGTGAAGTCGACGCCGTAGCGGAAGCCGCCATGCAACGCGATCGATGCGATACCGAGCAGCAGGAGCACACCGGAGACCACGTATGCCCGCCGGCGCACCGCCAGAAAATCGAAGTGTGCGTCTTTGAAGAATCTCATTTGTATTCAGTCATCGCGGATCGGCCGATTCGCCCGGATCAGATCGTGAGCGGAGCGCTCGCCGACCGGCGTTCGAGATAGATCATGAACAAGGTTCGGGTCACGTAGATGGCGCTGAAGAACGAGGCCATGATTCCGATCGACAGCGTCACCGCGAAGCCTCGAATCGGGCCCGTGCCGAACTGATACAGGATGATGGCCGTGATCAGCGTGGTGAGGTTGGCATCCACGATGGCCGAAAGCGCCTGGGCGAAGCCCGCGTCGACCGCCGTTCGTGGTGTCTTTCCGGCCGCCAGCTCCTCACGGGTGCGTTCGAAGATGAGCACGTTGGCATCCACTGCCATCCCCACCGAGAGCACGAGGCCGGCGATGCCGGGCACGGTCAGTGTGGCCCCGAGACCGGCCAGCGCTCCGAGCACCAGCACGACATAGAACGCCAGGGCGAGGACTGCCATCACGCCGGCGGCCCGGTAGTAGGCCATCATCAGTATCACCACGAGTCCGAGACCGACCCCGAAGGCCAGCTTCCCACGGCGGATCGAGTCGGCCCCGAGGGAGGGTCCGATCGTCTGCTCCTCCACGATCTTGATCGGCTGTGGCAGGGCGCCGGCTCGCAGGACGAGCGCCAGGTCCTGCGCCTCCTGCAGGCTCGAGCCGCTGCCCATTTCGATCTGCGCGTTGCGGGAGAGAACCTGGCGGATCACGGGTGCGCTCTGAACGCGGCCATCCAGCACGATCGCCATCAAATCGCCAACGTGTCGGCTCGTGCCGCGCTCGAACAGCCGTGAGCCGCGGTTGGTCGTGCGGAACGGCACGTAGGGCTGGTTGAACGTCGGGTCGCGGGCCGCCGGACCGGCGTCAGCCAGATTGTCTCCCGTGAGGAGCGGGTCCGCTTCCAGAACGTAGAGCACTTCGTACGATGCCCCGCTCTGGCCCACGGGCTTGCTTCCCCACCGCAGCTCCTGTCCCCGCGGAATCAGCTCCCGAACCTGTTCCAGCGCCAGGTACGCCTGCACGGTCGGAACGTCCTGCGAAGCGACGAGAAACTGACCCGGGGTACCGGACTCCAGTAGCAGCCCGGTGAGCGGCCTCAGGTTCGGATCGCTAGGCGTGACGGTGTCGCGCGTCGCCTGCGCTCCCGGCTCGGCCGCCAGCGTATCGGTCCCGGCCGCGGTCGTATCCACGGTCAGGGAATCGGGCGTGCCGAGGATGTCCTCGAGCCCGGGCTCGCTCGTGACCGGCTTCAACTGGATGTTCTCGGCGCCCACAGCCGCCACGATCGCCCGGTCGATCCGAGGCAGCGCATTCCGGAAGTCCTCGCCATCCAAGACGATCTTGAATTCCAGGAATGCGGACCGCTCGACGATGGCCTTGGCGCGATCCGGATCGTCGATTCCGGCGAGCTCGACGATGATCCGGTCGTTCCCGACCGCCTGGATGCTCGGCTCACGCACCCCGAACTCGTCGATCCGGTTTCGGATCGTGGTCAGAGTCCGCTCAATGGCGTCCCGGCGCGCTTCATCGGTGAGAGTGCCGTCCGGGTCATCGATCTCCACCGCCAGGTGCATCCCGCCGCGGAGATCGAGGCCCAGATTGAGGGCCGGGATCTTCGTGTCCGGATCAAGAGGATCCGTCTTCGGAACCAGCGCCCACGAGCAGAGCGCCAGCAAGCCGACGATTACGATGATGCGTCCTCTTATCGATCCAAGCATGCCGCCGAATCTCCATACTACGGCCGTGAATGGCCGGAAGTTGTAAAGCTTGCAATAGTATGGAGCTACTCAGGGGTGCGAAAGGGGCCGGGTCTCAGGCGACCGGAGAATCCGTTGCCGCTGCCGCGGCGCGGGCTTCGGTATCGTAGGTCAGCTCGGGCTCCGCCTCCATGATCTCGACGGGCACCGGAGGGTCGTCCCGGAACCGCAGCGTGGCGTCCAGCGGCCGCTCGCGAGGCTGGTGGATGGGCAAATTGACGTGGAAGGTGGTTCCGACGCCGGCCTCGCTCGTGGCATCGATGCGGCCGTCGTGGACCTCGACGATTTCCTGTGCGATCGCCAACCCCAGTCCGGTGCCCATGGCTCGGGCTCGCTGCCCCGACTGGTAGTACTTCTCGAAGATCAGCGGCAGGTCCTCGGCGAGAATGCCACTCCCCGTGTCGCTCACCTCGATCAGGAAGCGATCGCCTTCACCACGGGCGACGATGCCGATGCGACCGCCGCTCGGCGTGAACTTGAACGCGTTGCCAAGCAGGTTCCCCAGAACTTCGTTGCGGAGTCGATCGAAATCACCTGTGATCATCTCGGGGGCGCTATCCTCGACCTCGATCGTGAAGTCGATTCCCTTCTGCCGCGCCAGCGCGTCAAATGCGCGCTGTACGCTCGTGAACAGATCCTGCAGCTTCACCTGGTCCATCTCGACTTGAAACGCTCCGGACTCGAAGCGGCTCAGATCCAGGAGTTGGTTCACCTGCCGCGTGAGCGTCTCCACCTGCTCCCGCATCGCGACCAACGCCTCCCGTTGCTGGTCATTCAGCTCGCCGTACACACCCTCCTCGATCATCTCGGCGTAGCCGCCGATCACGTTGATCGGCGTCTTCAGCTCGTGGCTGGCGAGGCTGACGAACTCCGCCTTGAGCCGATTGAGTTCCGCCAACTGCTCGGTCATTGAGCGGAAGGAACGGCTCAACCCCCCGAGCTCGTCGCGGCTCTCGTAGGGGAGACCTCGCGGAGCCTCAAATTCCCCTGCGGCTACGTTCGCCGTGGCACGCTGCAGTTCCTGAAGCGGACCGGTGATCGACGACGTCAGCCACAGCCCGACGGCGATCGCGAGGAGCACGGAGAAAAACATCACCGCCAGCGTGGCGCCCGTTGCCGCCGTACTGATCTCCTGGGCGCGGAAGGACGCGCCCGTGCTCCGCTTGTCGATCGCGGCAGCGACCGGATCGACGGCTGCCTGCGCGTCCGCGAGCAGGAGCCGGACCTCACGGAAGTACGCGGTCGCATCCACTGCTTTGCCCGACCCGACCAGGTTGTCGATGCGTCCCGTCGCCACATCGAGTTCCTCGAGCGCCGCGGCCAGCGGTCGGCTCTCGACCGCGTAACCGGCCTGGCGCAGATGGGTCAGCTGGCCCTCCGCCCTCCTCACCGACTCCCACATCTGCATGCGCGACGCGGGGTCCGACGCCGCGATGAATCCGCGCTGGTGCCGGTCGAGATCTGAGATCGATGTCTGGATACGGCCGAGCGCAACCGCGGCTGCGGCGTGACGACCGGTGAGCTCGAACGTGCTGTCACGGAGCTCAGTGAGACGGCTGAGACCGTAGAGTGCAGGGACGACCAACAGCGCGGCAATCGTCAGAAGCGTGAACAGGAGTCGGGTTCGTACGGTCACGGTCGATCTCGCTGGTATTCTCGAAAACGGTCAGGGGCGCAGGGTTTCTCGAATCCGCGCCAGCTCGGTTTCCAACCTCTCGACCTCGTCCTCCAGCCGCCCCTGCCGCTGCATGAGGTCGACCCGCTCCTGCTCGAGCTCCGCGATTCGCTCCGTGACCGGTGACAGGGGCAACACGGGCAAGGCGATCGGAGCCTTCGTATCGCCAACCTGTTGCCAATCGACGCCGCACTTGGTCGGCACCGGGTTCGGCACGAAACCGAACACGGCCCGGCGGAGTGCCTCCGCCCGCTCAGCCCTCGGATCCGTCGCGCTGCTGTCATTGGGCCCGGCGGTGGCCACCAGTGCTGTGACCGGCTCGCCGTCTTCGCTTCGGTCACCGAGCATCGTGCCAACGGCGTCCGATGCCCCGATTTCCATCGACATCAGATACAACGACTCGGCCAGCGGCTGTGCCCATGCCGCGCGGTTCGGGAGGCCCAGGTAGTGAGCAGCGAATTCGGCCGCCAGCTCGATCTGGCGTTCCGGGTTGCGGGGATCGAGTTCCGCGGCGGCCAGAACGAGTAGAGCCTGCTGGCCGAGGGGAGAGTCGCCGCAAACGCTGCGGACCTCAAGCAAGTTGTCGTACGCGATGTTGTAATCAGCCGACTCGAGCGCCACGAGCCCGGTCGTGAGATGCTCGGCCGGCTGAAGCGTCCGGTCGTTGGTCGGCGCACTGGCGCAGGCACCCGCCGCCACCACGGCCAGCGCAGTCAGGAGAAAAGCGGCCGGAAACCGGGCCGACACCGGAGCGCGGTCGGATCGCGTGGCCATGCTCACTTGCTCCCACCCGTGGCGCCGAGCGACGCCGGCTTTCCTTCGGCCGCGGAGGCGGACGAGCTATCCTCGAGCCGTTCGGGCGCACGGAGGCGCAGGTATGCGTGGGCGACCGTCGGATCGAACTTGTTCTCGATCTCCTCTTCGATCAGGTCGAGAGCCCGCTCCTGCGGCCATGCCTCCTTGTACACCCGCTCGTGCGTCAGGGAGTCGAAGACATCCACGACCGCTACGATGCGCGCCGGTAGCGGAATATCTGTCCCGCGGGTGCCGTTCGGGTAGCCACTGCCGTTCCAGTTCTCGTGATGATTGAGCGCGATCGCCTCGGCCATCTGGAGCAGGGGGAAGCGACTGCCGGAGAGGATTTGGGCCCCGATCGTCGTGTGCGTCTTCATCTCCTCGAACTCCTCGGGCGTCAGCTTCCCTGGCTTGAGGAGAATCTCATCCGGGATTCCGATCTTGCCGACGTCGTGCAGCGGCGCGGCGCGGCGTATAACCTCGACCTGCTTGTCCGGCAGCCCGAGCGCGGCGGCGAGGCGAGCCGATTCCCTGCCCACCCTCTTCGTGTGTTCACCGGTGTCGTCGTCGCGGTACTCGGCCGCCAGCGCAAGTCTCTCGAGGATCTCGATGCGCGCTTCCTCCAGCTCGGCGGTACGCTCGTCCACCCGCTCTTCCAGGTGTTCGTTCTGGCGCTGAAGCTCCAGCTGCAAGAAGCGCGTCTCGAGCAGGTTGGCGACTCGGAGACGGACTTCGGATGGGCTGAGCGGCTTGGTCATGAAGTCCTTGGCGCCACTCGACAGCGCGCGCTTCTTCGCTTCGCGGCTTCCGTCGGAGGTGAGGATGGCAACCGGAACGTGGACGAGCGCCTCCTGCTCCTGTAGTCGTTCGGTGACTTCCATTCCGTCCAGGTAAGGCATCATCAGGTCCAGCAGCAGCAGGTCGGGCGGCTCCGCGGCGCACATGTCGAACACGGTCCGCGGGTCCGTCGTCGAACGGATGTTCGAGTAGCCCGCGTGCTCGAGGATGTGCTCCAGCAGCTCGACGTTCGCCGGATTGTCATCGACTATGATGATCCGGGCGTCGTTGAGCTCAGTGTCCTGCATCTCCGGCCTCGCCAATTGGCGTCGCTGGTGACACTCCGCGGGCCAGGCTGCCCGTCGCAGAGCGCGAATCGCCGGTTGAATGACTGGCACCGGGAGTCGGCGGTCACACGTCGCGAGGCGAAAAGTGCGGCACCGGCGCGACATGCACATCCAC
>JBFILW010000071.1:0-12423 GCA_041612005.1 Gemmatimonadota bacterium | reverse complement strand
GAGATCCGTGCCGCAGACTGCGCCTCCCGCTCGAACCGGAGGCGCGCCTTTGGGTCCCGGGCCCGATAGCGGGAGAGCACTTTCACGGCCACCAGGCGCTTGAGCGCCGGCTCGCGGGCCAGAAAGACAAGCGCCACCGAGCCGGCTCCCAGCAGTCGGACTACCTGAAGATCCGGCGCCAGCTCACGGGTGAGCCGCTCCTCCAGCTCCTGGTCGGGGCCTCTGTCGGCTGCCGGGTTCATCAGTGGCGGCTAACTCCGGTTGCGGACTCGCTGCTCGATCGATTCGCTGCTCGTCGAACCGTGATACTGCGACGTTAGAGATCGCTGCCGTTCAGGACAAGCGCCTTCAGGCGCCGTCCCACGCCATGTCGAAGCCGCAGTCACTCGGAGATGCGGACGACCTTCCAGGCGTTCGCCTTGGTGACCATCGCGCACAGATTGCCGCCCACATCGAAGAACACGTACTGATCGTCCGCCTGACTCACGGAGCCCGCCTCGATGATGTCCTCCGCTTCGAGGCCCTTGTACACCACCTTGTACTTCGCCATCGACACACTCCCTTCAACTGGTAACAAGAGAAGCCTGTAAACTGTACATTCCGCTATCATGACGATGAACGTCAACCCGCGCCGCAGTCTGACCAGGAGCGACGCGATCGTCTAGATCGAACTCTTCCTTTGCGTGGGAGGCGCTTCGTCCCGCGGCCATGGCAAGGCCACCGGCGGCACTTTCACGCCAGCCCACCTGACGCGCCGGTGCATCATCTCGCCTTCTACAACGGGCATCCAGGCGGTTGCCGCCAGGGGAGGCAACCTCATAAAGCGCTATGCGACAATCAGATAGATATCGGTCCAGCCTGTACTGGACTCGGCATGCTTCTGGCACCCGAAGGATGTTGATCGCCCGGGCCCTCCGAGTTCAATGCTGTCTGAGCGAACCGCGGCCGGCGCGTCAAATTCAGAGGTGAGAGATGAGGTTCAAGCGAAAGAAGGTCTGGCGTCGCGCAGCGAGTCTTCGTGGTAGCTCGGGGCAGTCCCTCGCCGAGTTTGCCCTCGCGGTTCCGATGCTGCTGCTGCTCGTCATCGGGATGGTCGAATTCGCCCGCGGCTGGATGGTCAAGCAGGTGATCACGAACGTGGCCCGCGAAGGCGCGCGGCTCGCGGTCCTCCCCACCAGCACGCAGGCGCAAGTCGCCGCACGTGTCGACAGCCTGCTTACCGACTCCGGCATCAATCCAAGCAGCGCGAGCGTCACGCTCACCGTGTGCGATGGCCCGGGCTGCACCGGCCAGCCGGATGTGGTGCAGGTCCAGGTCCCGTATCAGTTCACCTTGGTTGCTCCGGTCCTCAACCTCGTGTGTGGCGGAAGCTGCCCGCTCGGAACGGTGAACCTGACTTCCACCTCGCGAATGCGGAACGAGTGAGAGTAAACACGAATGACGACACCACAGGAGACGGCAAGATGATCTGGCTTACAAATACGGCGCGGAGCGCGCTCAGAGATTTTGTGCGAAGGGAGGACGGCGCGACCGTCGCGATCATCGCGATCAGCATGACGGCCCTGCTGGGCATGGCAGCGTTGGCGGTGGACGTCGGGATGCTGATGAGCGCGCGTGCCGAGGCTCAGCGCACGGCCGATCTGGCCGCGCTGGCCGGCGCCGGGATCCTGATTGCGGAGCCGACCAACTCCACGCTCGCCGAACAGACGGCGATCAGCTTCGCCGGCCAGAACACTGTCAACGGACAAGCGGTGGTAGTGCAATCGCAGGACGTGGACGTCGATCTGCCGAACGGGCTCGTCCGCGTACGCGTCCACCGAAGCACCGCCCGCGGCAATCCGGTCGGCACTTTCTTCGCGCGCGCCCTCGGAATCAACGCCGTGGATGTTGGAGCCGTCGCGGCCGCGCAGGTTTTCCCCGCCGGCTCCGGCAATTGCCTCTTGCCGGTCGCCCTGCCGGACAAGTGGGTGAATCTCGGGGGGCCGCAGTACGACGTGACGGAGGGCGACTACTACCTCCCACCCGGGGATCCCTCATACACCGGCTATACCGACGCCGACATCGGGACGATCATCGTCCTCAAGCCTGCGCAGGGCCAATCGGGCGGGAACGGTGGCAACAGTGGAGCTCCGGGGTCGTTCGAACCTGGCTGGTGGTACCTGTGGACTCCGGGCGGGCCGGGCGGATCGCAGGTCCGCGACTACGTAACCGGCTGTCCCAACCCGAGCACCCTCACATCTGCCGGCGACTGGATTACTGACAAGACCGGCAACATGCAGGCGATCGAGCAGGACTTCGAGGATCTGATCGCCCAGGATCCGTACGCCTCATACGACCAAGTCTGCAACTGCGTGACGGGCGGCATGGGCATGAGCAGCCCGCGGATTCGTGGCGTGCCCGTGTTCGAGCCACCGTCCTACAGCAGCGGCGGCTCGGGTGCCAACTTCCAGGTCGCCGGATTTGCCGGTGTCTTCATCGAAGCGGTCAGTCTGGGACCCCCGGGGAAGCGCAACGTCCTGGCCCGCATCATGGGCTTCTCCGGCACCGACCCGATGGGCGGCGTCGGAGGCGGCGCAAGCTTGGCTGACGCGGTGCGACTCGTCGAGTAGGGCCAGCTGCTCGAGCCCTCGCCGGCAGGTACTGGGCTGATCCGCAGCTCGGGGGCGGCACGCTCCCGAGCTTTTGTGCAAAAAGTCGCGCATCCCCCCGTCGCGTTCGTCAGGAATGTCGACAGTCGTTCCTACTTCTGCCGTTGCGACGAATCCGTAACTGACTCATCAACAAACACATACACGTATTCAGCAGAATTGCTGCCCGGTCGGCACACATCTGGCTCTCCACCAGGCCCGGTGAAGAAGCGGTGAGGAATCGGTCGGTCGGGCGAGCCCCGGCCTGACACGCCGAGAATCGGCGTTCCGACGGGAGAGAGAAACCATGATGCGACTGCGGCGCCTGTTGATGAGCCGTTCAAGTAGGCTACGAGGGAGTTCCGGCCAGTCTCTGGCCGAATTCGCAATCGCGGTCCCCATGCTGCTCCTTCTTGTGATCGGAATGGTGGAGTTCGCGCGCGCCTGGATGGTCCGTCAGGTGATCGTCAACGTGGCGCGTGAGGGCGCACGCCTCGCCGTCGTCCCAACCAGCACCCAGGCGTCCGTGTCGGCCCGCGTCGACAGCCTGCTCACCGTATCAGGGATCAATCCGGCCAGCGCCACCATCACGATCAACACATGCGACGGAACGGCGTGCGCCGGTCAGCCCGATGTCGTCCAGATCTCGGTGCCGTACCAGTTCGCCCTGGTCGGCCCGGCTCTCAACTTCGTGTGTGGAGGCAGCTGTTCGCTCGGCACGGTCAACCTCAACACCACCTCGCGCATGCGCAGCGAGTGAGGTCCTGAACAACTGAGATCCGCGGCCGCCAGGCCATGAATGGAGCTACGAAGATGAAAATCACGACGCGTGGGATCTTGAAGCAGATCCGACGGCTCCGGCGACGGGAGAACGGAGCCGCCGTTGCCCTGATCGCGGTCAGCATGGCCGCTCTGCTCGGAACCGCGGCTCTCGCCGTGGACGTGGGCATGCTCATGAACGCCCGCACCGAGGCGCAGCGCGTAGCCGACCTCGCGGCCCTGGCGGGCGCAGGTGTGCTCGCCAAGCAGCCGGGCAACGCGTCGCTGGCAGAGCAGGAAGCGATCAACTTCGCGGGACAGAACAACGTGAACGGGACTGCCGCTGTCGTGCAGTCTCAGGATGTCGACGTGGATATCCCGAACGCATTGGTCCGCGTGCGGGTCGAGCGGAGCGCCGCCCGGGGGAACCCGGTCTCCACATATTTCGCGCAGGTGTTCGGCGTCAACACCGTGGATATCGGTGCGGAGGGTGCGGCCCAAGTGTTCGGCGCCACCGGCGCCAGCTGCCTACTTCCTGTGGCGCTACCCGATAAGTGGGCGAACTTCGGCAGCACCGAGTGGGACCCCGCCGGTGAAGGCGATACGTACATCCCACCCGGCCAACCGGGATACACGGGATACACGGACGCCGACATCGGGACGCAGATTGTTCTCAAGCCCTCACAGGGTGGAACGAACCAGGGCCAGAACACAGGCCAGATCGGCCGCTTCGAGCCGGGGTGGTGGTACCTGTGGATCCCCAACGGCGGTGCCGGCAGCTCACAGGTTCGTGATCACATCACGGGCTGCCCCGACAACACTCTCACCCACAGCCAGAACGACTGGGTGACCGATAAGAACGGGAACATGCAGGCCGTGGTCAACGACTTCCAGGATCTCATCGACCAGGACCCCTACGCTACGTACGATGCAGTGTGCAACTGCGTGACCGGCGGGATGGGAATGAGCAGCCCGCGCATCCGAGGAATCCCGGTGTTCGATCCGACCACCTATTCGCACAACGGCTCGAACTCGAACTTCCAGATCGCCAGCTTCGCCGGCGTGTTCATCGAGTACGTGAGCCAGGGGCCGGGCGGACAGAAGCTCGTATACGCGCGGATCATGAGCTTCTCGGGCACCGACCCCTCGGCCGGGAACACGACGTCGCTGGCCAAGACCGTTCGCCTCGTGGAGTAGCCGGCCTCGCCACACCTGCCGTCCCTCTGGGCGGCAGGCCGTTCGATTCGGACATCGTAGCGTAACGCCCGACACTTGCAGTCCGCCGTAGCCAAGCCCCTACAGTCAGGGGTCCTGTGCTCCCCGAGCGACTCTTACAATAACAACAACGACAAACACTTACCGCCATCACTTACAGATGCCATCAGCCTGGCCGGGCTTGGTCCTGGACTTGCCGCTATTTGCACGATGATTACTCGAAAGTATGACTCGAGCGAGCGGGGATACCGACCGGGCCTAGCCCACGGTGCCTCTGCCGCGTAGACGGAGTGACGATGTTATGAGGAACGATAAGCCCGTGACCTTCGAGACGGCTCGGAACGGTCAGGAAGGGTTCGCACTCATCCTGGTGCTGTTCGTACTCGTGGGGCTGACCGCCATGGCCACAGCCGGTTTCGTTGCAACCGACTCGGAGTACCAGGTCAGCGAGAACCACTCGTCCAACGTGCACGCCCTCAACGCGGCCAATGCGGGCCTGTACGAGTATCTCGGTACGAGCATCACAGGTGTGGACACCGTGGTCTTCAACTATCCGAACACCACGGTCACAGTGTGGGGCGAGCAGATGTTGAGCCTCAACGCGAACCGAGAGATGTTGCGAGTCACGGCCGATGCTGAGTACGCCTCGACAGTTGGTGATACCGCCAGTCGCCGTCTGCAGACACTTGCAATTCACTCCCTCAAGGTCGGGAACCTGAATGCGCCGGCCGCACTGGCCTCGGGAGCAGGGATCAACAAGAACGGCGGTGCGGGCACGATTTCCGGCTTCGACGTGGCGACGACGACCGACTGCCCGAGCGGTGGCACGGCGGACAAAGCGGGCGTCGCGGTTCCTCCAGGTGGTTACGATCAGAATGGCGGCTCGAGCGTTCCCGAGGGCAGCCCCGACATAGACGAGAGCCAAACTGCTCTCGATCTGCTCAATGGCATGGGAATCGACTGGAACGACATGGTGAACCAGGGCGGCATGCATCCGGACTACACGATTCCACCAGACGCGTGGCCCAACTTCGGTACTCTGCCGGCCAACGAGTGGCCGCTGATCTACGTCACCAGCTCGAGCGCTTCGTTGGGACCCGGCGAAAGCGGGCGCGGGGTGCTCGTGGCCCGTCACGATGTCGTGCTGAACGGGAACTTCGATTGGGACGGGATCATGCTGGTCGGCGGCGCCATCACAAGCGACGGCTTCCAGGAGATCAACGGCGCGACGGTCACGGGCCTCAACCTCCTACTCGGTGAGAGCGTGGCCGACACGGACCTCGCCAACGGGAACAAGGTCTTTCAGTACCACTCGTGCAACGTGATTGCCGCGCAGCAGGCGCTGAGCGTCGAGCGTCTGCATGAGGAGCCTTCGAGCCTTTCGGAGCGGATCTGAGGCGCCCCATGGTAAGGCGCCGCAGGCCACCTGCGACCACGGTCCAGTCCGGAATCTTGAGTTCCGGGCACCAGTTGGCCTACGCGACGACGGCTGGCTTCACGCTTATGGAGCTTATGATCGCAATGGCGATCGGCACGACGTTGACGTTGTTCGGAATCACCGCTTTCAAGCAGTGGAGTGAGGCGGGGACGGTCGAAAAAGCCGCGCGAGTCGTCGCCGCCGATGTGGCCCTCACCCGGCAGTACGCCATCCAGCGGCGCGAGTCGGTGTCTCTCGTCGCGGACGAGGCCAATCAGGCGTACCAGATCCGCACGAACGGCGGCGTTGTCCTCCTGCGCCGTGCATTCGACGCAGCCAACGATCTACCGCTGACTCAGCTGGACGTTCGTCTTCCCGGTGATTCCATCGCATTCAACTCGCGTGGACTGGTGTCCAACGCCGGAACGGCGCAAGTGGACGTCGGGCGTCTTGCGCGTACTCAGAGGGTGAGCTTCAACGCCCTCGGCCGCACGAGGATTCAGAAGCTATGAGAGCTCCAAGCGAGTCGCCTCTTCCCCGCCTGAAGGGGATAGCCCGCGATGAGCGCGGCTTCGGGCTGGTCGAGATTTTGATCGCGATGCTGATCATGTCGGTCGGATTGCTTGCCCTCACCACCATCTCTGCGGGCGTCGCATCGCAGACGCGGATCAGCGCTGAACGGACATCCCAGGCGATGGCCTCCCAGCAAGTGCTGGAGGACTACACGCGGCGCGGCTACGCAGCCGCAGCCAGCGGGATCGATACAGTGTATCTGGCCGGCCAGCAGTACATCGTCACCACGACGGTCACCGATGTCAGTGCGCGAGTCAGGCAGGTTTCTGCCGTGGTGACGGGACGGGGACCCGTGGTGGCGCGAACCTATACGACCCGCATCTACGAGCGCATTTCACTGCCCTGACTATGACGATGAAAACGAACCAGACCGGTCTTGGCGTCGCAGCGCACGAGGGCTTCACGCTAACGGAAGTGCTCATCGCGATCGTCATCATGTCGATCCTCGGTGGTGGGATGATCGCGATCATGCGCCAGATGGGATCCTTCTACCGGCATAACGAAGACGCCGTATACGCCATGCAGACGATTCGCGCCTCAACTGAGCTGATGGCCTCGGAGCTGCGCATGGCGTCGCCGGACGATCGTCTCTACGCGACGCCGGACTCGGTGGCGGTTCGGTTCAACGTAGTATCTGGCGTCGTATGCGACTCCACGGCCGCCGACGAGGCGACCCTCTACGTCTACGACCGTGTCCTGAACGCGAGCGTCGGAGGTTCTTTCGTTGGTATCGCGTTCTCCGGCCCGTATGATTCGGCGTACGTCTACGCCGACGGATGGAATCCGTCTCCCAGCGCGATTGGCTCCGGCCCGAAGGCGATTTGCACCAGTCTCGGGGCCCCCTCCACGTTCCCGGCCGCCGATTACATGACGATCGGGGGCTGGGCGGCGCAGTTCGGCGATGTGCCGGACCGCGGTTCCCTTATGCGTGGGTATGTGCAACTCCGGTATCGCTTTGCCCCATCTGCACTTGGAGCCGGCACGGCCTTGTGGCGAGACGCCCAGGAGCTCGTTTCTCCGCTCAGTTCCGGGGCCGCATTCAGTTACCTAATGGTGGGCGGAGGCGTCCAGAGCACAGTAGCCAGCGCGGACCTCGATGACGTTCGGGCCGTGCGGTTCACCGCCCAGGCCGTGGGCGACGGGCCGAACGAGTTCAACGTCCAACGGGATATCACGTTCGATATCCCGCTTCGCAACTGAGGGCCGCCCACAGAGGAGGATAGGATGAAGAGACTTCTCGGGGTATTGTGCGCAGTGACGCTCCTCAGCGGAGCCGAGTACGCGTACGGTCAAGTCGGCTTCGGGGCACAACTGAGTTGGGCCGACGACACGGAATTCGGAATCGGGGCTCGCGCGGTGGTCGATCTCACGCCACTCACGAACGGGCTCGAGGCGATCGGGTCGTTCGACTATTTCTTCCCGGATCAGCCGCTCGGCGCTGACATCAACTACTGGGAGATCAACGCCAATCTGGCGTACGTCTTCCGCGGCGTGCCGAGCCTCGCACCCTACCTCGGTGGCGGGCTGAACTTTGCGCACGCCTCGGTCTCCGTCGACGCACTGGGTGTTCCGGTAGGAGGCTCGAACACCGAGCTCGGGCTCAACCTGCTAGGAGGCGCCCGCATGAACCTGGGGCCGGTGCAGCCGTTCGGCGAGTTGCGGATCGAGCTGGGCGGTGGCGAGCAGTTCGTGATCGCCGGCGGAGTTCTCTTCTAGAAGAGATTCGTCTCCCGGCGATGTGCGAAGGGGCGGCCCAATCGGGCCGCCCCTTCTTTTGTTGGCGTAGAGTCGCGGGCGTTAACCGCGAGCCTCGCGCCGGACGCTCTGCTCGATGTCTAGTTGTTCGGCCACTCCGCCCAATTGCTGCAGTGCCCGCCGTTGTCCGTTCCGAACAGAACCCGATCAACGCCGAAGATGAACGCGTTCATCACAGCCCGGGGACTGGCGCTGAACGAGCCGTTGTTCCTGAGGATGATATTCCCAAAGTGCGCCTGGCTCAGACCGTGTCCGATTTCGTGCAGGGCGACTGTCTCGACGTCGATGTTGCTCACGCCGTCATCGGCCCAGCTGAAGCTCGGATCGTAGTAGATCTCACGGAACGCCGTGTCGAGCTTGCCGTTGTTGTCGATGTCGGTGAAGACGCCGCCCGACGTGAAGCCGAAGGTGAAGGTCGCGCCGAGGACGCCGCCGCCGAAGTTGATGTCCCGCCAGCCGGCATGCTGAACGTCAGCGAAGATGAAGGGGCTTCCGCCAAGGCCGAACAGGAAGGCCACGACGCCGATGTCGATCCCGAAGTCCGGGCTGCGGCTCTGCCCAAGGTTGGAACAGGTGAGCGCTTCCCAGGTCCCGTGGCCGCGTGTGATCGCCGCGTCGGTTTGGGCGCCGTTCAGGCCGCCGAATACCGGAACCGCATCACCCGTCGTGTCGATCGCGTAGGTGATCGTGGTCGCGCCGGAGCCGCTCCATCCCCGTCGGGCGTCTCCCGGTACGAAGTCGAAGCTGAGCTGCTTGTTGCCCACGTCCTTCTGAAGAATGACCGCGCCGGCCTCGTCAGCGTCAGGACCGCCCGTGACGTATTCGACCATCGCCACCCGATAGTCGGCACCGTCCGCCGCAAGCTGGGCATTGATCGCGTCCATGATGCTCGTCAGTTGCTCGGCCGGATCCACGTCGCCTTCCGCGACGCTGAGCTGCGGCGCGTCGAAGGCGCCGTCCGGTCCCGCGTTGGTGAGTGTGTCGTCCTGACAAGCGGCCAGGACAGTGACGGCGCAGATCGCGGCCGTTCCTGCGATGAAGCGTGTCCCTCGCATACTACCTCCATGCTGTGATGGGATATAAGAAGCCGGCGCACACCGGCTGACCAGCCGTGATTGGGAACCGCATCTTAGGACTGGCGGGAGTGGATTAGAGCGCTCTGATCTCGGATTCCTGCGCAGCGTCGGGCCTTCCTTCGTGAACCGAGGTCATCAACGCACAATCATCCACCCATCATCAGATGCCGCGTGAGCCCGGAATCTTACACCCGAATCCAGCGGGCGCCAGCCTGTTACAAGTCATGGGCGCGCGAATCAGCGGGGGCACGCCCCCATCACCTATTGGGCACGCGCATCAACTTCGCCCGTCTCGTCGGGAGGTCTGTGGCCGACGGCCGAGTCATCGCGGGCGGTGATTCGGCCAGAGGGGTGGCGCTGTCCCGAGAATCGCGGGTGTGGCTAAGCGCCGACAGTATTGGCCGGGATCGTGGCGCAAATGCGCCCAACCAAGCGCGCCCAGCGTCTACGAACTAACATCGCATAATAGCTCTTAAACAACTACTGCGCTTATGATTATAAGATCGGTTTCCGCACCTTTAAGGTCGGCACGGAACCTTCAGGGATGGGCGGAGTTGTCCTCGATCCGGCAGCCCCGTAAGCGGCCTCGAACGACCGCCAGGATCTCGCCGGAGGTGAACCGTGGCACTGGCAACCGGACTCGCCGTCGCCGCGAAATTCTGATGTTGCAGGAAGTGGACCAAACAGCTGATCAAACGGTTCCCCGGACGACTGACAGGCCCCCGTTTGCGTCTGTCGGTCGCGGCATCCAGCGACTACATTGGTGGAGTCTATGAAGCGCGTCCCGTCCCGCCCCGCTTCGGAGCATCCGGTGCGCTCGGACCATCCCGGTTTCGAGCGCGTAGTGCCGTATTATTCGCGACCTCTCGCTCCCGCGAGCGCTCTTTTTCCCTCCTTCCAGACGCGCGTTTGACGTGTCGAGCCCCGAGAGCACGCGCACCCGACGTCCCTCGGTAGCCTCCGGCTCCGAGCCCGGCGGATCGACGACCCTCCGCATCCACCTGTTCGGCAGCTTCTCGATGTCGAAGGGCGACGAACCACTCCCACCCTTCCCCACGCAGAAGGCCCGCAGACTCTTCTGCTTTCTGGTCCTGTATCGGGATCGGTTTTTCCCGCGTGAAGTCCTGATCGGGAACTTCTGGGGAGACCGCCCGGAGGAAGTGGCCCGGAAGAGCCTGCGGACAGCGATGTGGCGAATCCGAAAGGTGCTGGAACCGAACGGTAACGACGGTGACGGCTATCTGCTGAGCACGAGCCAGGGGCTGGGCTTCAACACCGGGACCAATTACTGGCTCGATGTGGAAGAGTTTGAGCGGGTCCTCGAGACGGCCGAGCATCATGAGGGCACGGACTCGGAGATCGACGACGTCGGCACCGTCCAGCGTCTGCTCGGCCTCTACCGCGGCGAGCTGCTCGAGGGCGTGTACGACGAGTGGTGCCTCTACGAGCAGCAGAGGCTCAAGGGCATGCTCATCACGGCCCTGGAACGGGCGCTTTACCGTCATCAGTCCAGCGGCCGCTGGCCGGACGCGATCGACATCGCGAGGCGGCTGCTCGGGTTCGATCCGCACCTCGAGCACGTGCACCGGGACCTCATGCGGTGCTACTGCGCGCTCGGTGACCGGCCAAAAGCGATCCAGCAGTTCCAGATTTGCGCCGATATGCTGAAGCGCGAATTCCATATCGATCCGATGCCGGAAACTATGGCGCTGTACTCGGAGATCCGCGACGGCAGCCACAGTCTCGTGATGCCGCAGCCCGGCGGCTTTCCGGTGCGTCGGCCCCACGCGGACCTCACGCTAGATGAGAAGGTCGATCGCGCTCTGGCGCGCCTGCATGCGGCTCAACAGAGTCTCGAGGAGGCACGCAAGCGGCTTCGCCGCGGGCTCGAGGATGTCGAGCGCCTGCTGGGCCGAGACGACCGCTGATTATCCGCACCACGGCACCCTTCCACTTCCAATCTCCATTTCACCAGCCTCGAGTTTCTTTCCGGCTTCCGGATAGTTCTTAGGTACCGCCGGGCCTTCATTCCTGATCGTCCCACGGATTGCTTTGGGGCGCGTTTGTGACAGCCGTGCGACGAGGCTGAGGCGACCACCACCTAAGCTGCGTTCATGATCGTCTCGGGCGGAGCTTGCGATGGCGTCGTGTGCTCGTGCCCGCCGTTTTCCATCCCAGAGGTCACGAGGACCGGGAGGAACCAATGCAAGAGCTGTTGAACGCCCTGTGGCGGGACGACTCCGGACAGGATCTGGCCGAGTACGGCCTGCTCGTCGCGCTGATCGCGATTATCGCGGTCGCCGGCGTCACCGTGTTCGGGAACGACATCAACAACTTCTTCAACGGCATCGCCGCGCTGATTCCGCTTCCGTAGGGACAGCATTCCGGGACCACGCCGAGGCGCACACCGCGCCTCGGCAACTGGTCCCGGGACTGAAACACAACCGGGTCGTTTTCCGGGGAGAGGTTCGAGGAGTGAGTGACACCGTCGCCGTAGCCCTGATTATCCTGTCGATCGCCGCCGTCTGGTGCGACTTGCGCCGTCGTCGCATCCCCAACGCCCTCACGCTCGGCGGTCTACTTCTGGCGCTCGTCTTGCGCACCGCGGCCGGGCTCGATGCGCTGACGGCCGGCCTGCTCGGTGCGGCCCTCGCGTTCGGTCTTTCCCTGCCCCTGTTCGCCATCGGCGGACTGGGTGGGGGCGACGTAAAGCTGCTGACCGCCGTCGGCGCCTTTCTCGGTCCGAAGCAACTCATGCTGGCAATGGTCGTCATGGCCCTGGCGGGAGGCGTGATGGCTCTAGTGACCGTGGTTCGACACCGCGCCGCCAAGAAAACCCTGCTCAACATGCGAATGATCCTCTCGACCGGTTTCGCCGGCGGGAAGAAGCGTCGGAAGGGCAACCTCGTCCTCCCCACGATCGGATCGCCCGGTGCCCTCACCATTCCGTACGGAGTGGCGATCGCGTTGGGCGCGACCGCCGCTGCGATCGCCATGCTCG
>JBFILW010000070.1:0-12446 GCA_041612005.1 Gemmatimonadota bacterium | reverse complement strand
GGCTGGTCGCCCGGTGACGACCGGGAAGTGATGAGCAAACCCGAGCTGATCGAGGCATTCGACGTGGCGCGGATTCTCAAGAAAAGCGCCGTGTTCGACCCCCGAAAGCTCGAGTGGCTGAACGGTCAGCACATCACCCGGATGGACTCGGCGCTGCTCGTGGCGGCGGTCGAGGAAGCGTTGGTGAAAGGGGGTGGCCTATCTTTGGAACAGTTGACAGCAGAACACGATAGGCTCGATCAAGTCATTCATATTGTGAAGGAACGTGCCCGCACCCTGGATGAGCTGGTGGACCAGGCGAGGCCCTTTTTCGCGGACGACATCACCTACGATGACAGGGCGGTGCAGAAGCACTGGAAGAACGGCGAAACAACGGTAAAACGGTTGCGGGCCCTCGCCGATCGATTCGCGGCCAGCACCAGCTTCGAGCCGCAGCCTCTGGAGCACGAGCTTCGCGGTCTTGCGGACGAGCTGGAGATCAGTGCCGCCAAGCTGATCCACCCACTTCGCGTGGCGCTGATGGGAGTGGCGGTGAGCCCGGGCATCTTCGACGTCTTGAGTCTCATGGGACGGGAGCGCACGCTGGCGCGGCTCGCCCGCGCGAGTGAACACCTCGCGGATGAGAGCGGACATCCCGCCTGAGCGATGTCCGACGCGAACGCACGGCGGGTTTACGACTTCGTCATCGATTTCCTGCTGGAGCACAACTACCAGCCCAGCTTCCGCGAGATTGCCACCGCGCTGGACATAGGGTCGACCCGCACGGTTTCCGACTACATGGAGCGGCTGGCTGAGCAGGGCCTGGTCGAAAGGCATCACGGGCAATCACGCGCGGTCGGTCTGCCGCACGTCGACCTGGTTCCCTGTCGGCCGGCGTCCCCATCGGACGTTGTCGATGGTGCCGCGAGCGCGGTGCCGACCCCCGAGGCGAGCAATGAGGAGCGGCACGCGTTCTGGATGGAACGCGCGCAGGCGCAGGCGCGGCGTGCGGCCGAGGAAGACGAAGTGCCGGTCGGGGCCGTGCTGATTGGACCGGCGGGCCTCGTCGCCGAGGAGCACAACCGCACCCGGCAACTGTCCGACCCGACCGCGCACGCTGAGGTGCTGGCTCTTCGGCGCGCCGCCCGCGTGACAGGCGACTGGCGTCTCACGCATCACACGCTCTATGTGACGCTGGAGCCGTGCGCCATGTGCGCGGGCGCCGTCGTTCTCGCACGGTTGCGGCGTCTCGTTTTCGGAGCCAGTGACCCCAAGGCCGGGATGTGTGGCAGTCTCGGCAACGTCGTCCAGGATGAGCGCCTCAACCACCGCGTGGACCTGATCGGTGGTGTGGCCGAGGAACAGAGCGCCGCCCTGCTGTCCGACTTCTTCCGGGCGCGGCGCGGTGCCGGCGGGGAGGTGGGCGGTTGAGCGATCGCCCGCCCGTCGTCCTGGTCTCGGAGGGACTGCGGCCGCTGGCGGGTCCGGCTCCGGAGTGGCCGGGCGGCGCGGTGTCGCGCTTCGTGCCGCTCGCGGCCGAGCTGCCTCCGGAGTCCGAATGCGGCCCGGTGGCGGCCATCGTGCCGCTCGTTTCCCGACCCATCGGAGAGTCGGAGATGGCGCGGTATCCGGGGCTTCGCGTCATCGCCAACTACGGCGTGGGCTACGACAACATCGATCTCCTCGCCGCCGCCAGGCTGGGCATCCCGGTGACCAACACGCCGGACGTGCTGACCGACGCCACGGCCGACCTCACCTGGGCGTTGGTGCTCGCCGCCGCCCGCCGCCTGCGCGAAGGGCTCGATCTGGCACGCTCCGGCGAGTGGCAGGGCTGGCGACCCGACGAGCTTCTCGGCCTCGGCCTGCGGGGTCGCACCCTCGGCATCCTGGGCGCCGGCCGCATCGGGCGAGCGGTGGCATCGCGGGCGAGGCCGTTCGGCATGCGGATCCGTTACTGGGACCGATCGTCCAACGTCGAGCTGGAAACGGACGGCGCGGTCCGCGCCGACTCACTGGATGGTTTGCTGGCGACTTCCGAGGTGGTCTCGGTGCACCTTCCGCTCACGTCCGAAACGCGTGATCTTCTCGGTGCGCCCGAGCTAGGCTCCATGCTTCCGGGCTCAATCCTCATCAATACCGCCCGCGGTCCGATCGTACAGATGACAGCGCTAATCGGCGTGCTGCGTAATGGGCCGCTGGCTGCGGCGGGCCTCGACGTCTATCCGGAGGAGCCGCTGATCCCTGCGGAGCTTCGGGAGCTCCCCAACGCTTTTGTCCTGCCGCACCTGGGAAGCGCGACCCGTGAAGCACGCATGGGTATGTGGCGGCT
Source organism: Gemmatimonadota bacterium (assembly GCA_041612005.1). Lineage (GTDB taxonomy): Bacteria > Gemmatimonadota > Gemmatimonadetes > Palauibacterales > Palauibacteraceae > JBFILW01. Next base: position 10,138 of record JBFILW010000070.1, on the reverse strand, counting down.
GGCCGCCGACAACGTCCGGCGGGTCTTGGAGGGAAAGCCCCCCGCGACACCAGTCGGGGAGACTTAGCAGATCGCTGACCTGCTAGTCCTTGAACTGGGGCGACTCGAGGTCGTGTCGCCCGACGAAGCGGAGCAGCAGGAAGAGGGTCGTGATCCCGACGATGTAGCTGAACACGACGGGGATCCCGAGTGCGGTCAGGACGTTGCCCGCCACCAGCGCCACGAGCGCCACCGCGACCGCGTAGGGGAGCTGTGTCCGCACATGGTCCACGTGGTCGCAGGCCGATGCCATCGAGCTGAGTACCGTTGTATCCGAGATCGGCGAGCAGTGGTCGCCCCAGATGGCGCCGGCGAGGACCGCAGCCGTCGCGGCCAGCAGGTGCGGATTGGAAACGCCGCCGCTCAGGTCCATCCCGCCGCCGAGCGCCACGGCCAGCGGGATGACCAGCGGCACCAGGATCGCCATCGTGGCCCACGACGTCCCGGTCGCGAACGCCACCAGCGCCGCGGTGACGAACACGATGCCTGGCAAGGCCGCGACGGGGAGCGTGTCGCTGATCAGCCCTGTCAGGTACTGCGCTGTGCCCAGCACCTCGGTAACCTCGCCGAGCGACCATGCGAGACCGAGGATCACGAAGGCCAGCATCATGGAGCGGATTCCCGCGATCCAGCCGCGAATCGCGGCCTGGACGCTGAGGATGCGCTGGCCGACCGCGAGTCCGATCGCCACGAGGCAGCCGAACAGCGAGCCCCACAACAGAGCGCTGAACGGGTTTGCCTCGCCAAAGATGTCCAGCAGCGATCCGCCCTCGGGGCCCAGCTTCGACTTCCCTTCCAGGTAGAGTCCGAGCAGCACGACAACGATGACGGTGATGACGGGCAGCGCCGCGTTGTACCAGCGCCGCGGCGCCTCGTCGGGCGGCTCCATCTCGCTGCTCTCCGTGTCGACCATCAGCATCGCGCCATCGCGGAACAGGCCTTCTCCGCGGCTGGCGCGGTTCTCGGCCCTATGCATCGGGCCGAAGTCACGCTGGGTGATGATGATGAGGGCGACCATGACGAGCGCGAGGATCGGGTAGAAGAGGTAGGGGATGCTGCTGATGAAGACGGCGAACGGACTGGCCGATTCGAGGACTGCGGCGGCGTCCGGCGTCGTGGAGCTCTGACCGGCGGCGATCCGCAGGCCATCCCCGATCAGCGAGATCTCGAACCCGACCCAGGTCGACACGAAGACGATCGCGGCGACCGGCGCCGCCGTCGAATCGACGATGTAGGCGAGCTTCTCGCGAGACACCTTCAACCGGTCGGTGATCGGCCGCATCGTGTTGCCGACGATGAGCGTGTTCGCATAATCGTCGAAGAAGATTGCCAGCCCGCTCAGGTAGGTGGCCAGCTGAGCACGGCGAGGCGTAGTTGCCAGAGGACTGACCGCTTCGACGATGCCCCGGGTCCCGCCGCTGCGGCTCACCACGCCCACCATGCCGCCCAGCAGCATCGAGAACATGATGATCGCGACGTGGTCTGGATCGTAGAGGGCCGGCCAGATGAAGCTGTCGATGGCGCGTAGCGTCGCCGTGATCGGGTTGAGCCCGGCATAGATCAGCGCGCCGAGCCATACGCCGAGGAAGAGCGACACCACGACTTCGTGGAAAATCAGGGCCAGGGCGATTGCGATCAGAGGCGGCAGGATGCTGACCCAACCGGGATAGAAGCGGGGCTCGACCGCGATGACGTCCGCGGCGTCCTCTCCAAACCGCAGTGCAAGCGGCAAATCCGCCTTTACGAGCGGGAGGTCCGCCACCTCGATCGCGTCGCCCGGAACCAGAGTCCCGGCCACCAGCTCGCGACCGGTCGCGCTCGTGATCCGAAACGGAGCGGCCGCCCGTGACTCATCGAGCGTGATCGTGATCGTCGCGGGTACGCCGCCGAGCACGAAGCCCGGCGCCTCGACCGTTACGCCGCGCTCCTGCACCGGGGCTGCAAGCAGGGCGAGGCCCGCGCTCAGGGCGCTGAGGTAAGGGAGCATAAGAGGCGCCAAGCTAGACCCGGCCGGCTGGGATTGTAAAGCCGGGAGTCGTCGTGCCTTCGGGCCGCCCGGGCCGGGACTCGACGTTGATCCAATTCCGGTGGAGCGGTATAATCTCGCCGGCGATGCGTCATTGAGGAGGGAGCTGTCGATGGCTGCGGTCGGGGATGGCGCCCGGGTTCTGCTGGACGAGGCGTCGGTCGATGAGACACTGCGCAGATTGGCCGGAGAGATTCACGACAAAGTACGGGGAGACGCCGACCTGGTTCTGATCGGCATTCACCGTCGAGGAGTGGAGCTCACCGCCCGCATCGCATCCCATCTCGAAGCTCTTCGTGACCCCCCAGTAGCAACCGGCACCCTCGACATCACGCTCTACCGCGACGACTTCGGCCAGGTGGGTCCGTGGCCGATCATCGGCAGCACCGAGATCAACCACGAGATCACCGACCGCCACGTCGTCATCATCGATGACGTCGTGCACACGGGGCGGACGGTAAGGGCAGCGCTCAAGGAGCTGGCGGACTTCGGCCGGCCGCGGCGGATCGAGCTCTGCGGCCTCGTCGATCGCGGCGGTCGAGAGCTCCCGATTCAGCCCGATTACGTCGGCATCGCGACCGAGGTCGACCCCGGTTTCGAGGTCAAGGTCAGCGTGCCCGAGCTCGATGGAGAGTTGTCGGTGAAGCTGGTTCCCGTGGAGCGGGAAGAATGAGCAACGGCGCCGGCCTGGCACTCGGCAAAGACCTGATCGGGCTCGAAACGCTCGACGGCGATCAGATCCGGGGAATTCTCGATACGGCCGAGCCGTTCAAGGAAATCAGCGAGCGCAAGGTCAAGAAGGTCCCCGTTCTGCGCGGCAAGACGATCGTCAACCTCTTCTTCGAGCCATCGACCCGCACCCGCGTCTCGTTCGAGTTCGCCGAGAAGCGCTTGAGCGCGGATACGGTGAACATCTCCTCGACCGGCTCCTCCGTGCAGAAGGGCGAGACGTTGGTCGATACGGCGCGGAACCTCGAGGCAATGCGGATCGACATGGTCGTGATCCGTCACGGATCGGCCGGCGCGGCCCAGTTCCTGGCCGACCGCATTCCGTCCAACGTGATCAACGCCGGTGACGGTCCGCACGAGCATCCCACCCAGGCGCTCTTGGACCTGCTCACGATCCGCGATTCGCTCGGTAGCCTAGAACACCGGCGGGTGTGCATCGTGGGAGACATCCTCCACTCTCGGGTGGCACGCTCGAACATCTGGGGTCTGCTCAAGTGCGGCGCCGAAGTGGCAGTGTGCGGGCCCAAGACTCTGATCCCGACCGGCATCGAAGAGCTCGGCGTCCGCTGCTTCACTTCGCTCGATGAAGCGATCGAGTGGGCGGAAGTCCTCAACGTCCTGCGTCTGCAGCTCGAGCGCATGAGCGGCGGCTACATCCCGTCACTGCGCGAATACAACCGGGTGTTCGGCGTCAGCCAGAAACGCCTCGACCGGGCGAACCACGAGATCGTCGTTCTCCACCCTGGACCGATGAACCGTGGGGTCGAGATCGATTCCGACGTGGCGGACGGTCCCAACTCCGTGATCCTCGACCAGGTGACCAACGGCGTGGCCGTCCGCATGGCCGTCCTCTATCTGCTCGCTGGCGGTCGGCCGGAGATGGCCGAGGCCGCGAAGCAGGGGGGCGAATGATGCGTCCCCTGATCCTCCGCGGAGGCCGGCTGCTCGACCCCTCGTCGGGCCTCGACATGGTCGGGGACCTCCTGATCGTGGACGGCCGCATTCAGGAAACGGCAGCGGCGATCGACGGCCCCGACGAGGCCCGAGAGCTGGACGTGAGCGGACTGGTCGTGGCGCCCGGTCTCATCGATCTGCACGTCCACCTGCGAGAGCCGGGCGGCGAGCACAAGGAGACGATTCGCAGCGGCTCCCAGGCGGCCGCCGCGGGAGGCTTCACCACCGTTTGGGCGATGCCGAACACGGATCCGCCGATCGATGATCCGGCCGCCGTCGGCTTCGTGCTCGCCGCCGGAGAGAGGGCGGGCGGCGCCAAAGTCCAGCCGATCGGCGCCGCGACGCTGGGTCAGCAGGGCGAGCGGATGACTGAGATCGGCGAGCTCGTGATGGCGGGTGCCGTGGCTGTGTCCGACGACGGCCACCCGGTGTCGGACGCGGGCATGATGCGTCGCTTGCTCGAGTATACGCAGACATTCGGGATACCGGTGCTCCAGCACGCGGAGGATCCCGCGCTGGCAGCGGACGGCGTCATGAACGAAGGCGTCGTCGCCACCGCCCTCGGTTTGCGCGGGATTCCGAACGCGGCCGAGTCGGCCATGGTTGCCCGCGACATCTATCTGGCGGAGCTGACTGGCGGCCATCTGCATGTCTGCCACGTCTCGACCCCGGAGGCGGTCGACCAAATCCGTGGCGCCAAGGAACGAGGCGTCCACGTGACGGCCGAAGTGACGCCGCATCACCTGGCGCTCACCGAGCAGGAGGTGGTCGGATACAACACCCAGGCGAAGGTGAACCCGCCCCTCCGCACGGCGCGCGACGTCGAAATCCTGCGCGCGGCGCTGGCCGACGGAACGCTCGACGTGGTGGCCACCGACCACGCACCGCATCATTACGAAGAGAAGGAACGGGAATTTGACGACGCACCCTTCGGCATCAACGGATTAGAGACGGCGTTGGGCCTGCTCATCACGGAGCTCGTGGTACCGGGTTTGCTGAGTCTTGAGCAGCTCATTGATCGGATGTCGTGCCGCCCGGCGCGGATCATGGGCTTGTCGGCGGGCACGCTGCGAGCAGGAAGTCCGGCCGATGTCGCGGTTTTCGACCCCGACGCCAGCTGGACGGTCGACCCCACCGCGTTCCGCTCGCGCAGCCGCAATACGCCCCTTGCAGGCAGAGAACTGGTGGGTGCCGTGCGATGCACGCTGGTTGATGGGCTGATACGATACGGATTGACTGGATACTCCGAGCGAGCGCTGGCAGAAACCGTGGACCTGGTCTAGGTGGGTACGAAACATGGGTAGCAAAAATGTATCGGGGGATGACCAGATTATCCCCGCCGCGATCAACGCTTTGATGGAACAGCGCGCCACGTTCCAAGGCTGGCTGGACAAGCTGGACCGCAAACGTGGCAACGCCAGCCCGGACGTGTACCGAAAGGTCCTCTCGGACTACCGCGACCGCCTCGAGGAAGTCGAAGAGGAGCTGGCCGGTCACCGGGCCGAGCTCGAGTCGACCCTGGACGAGCACCGGGAGCGGGTCGAGAAGCTCGAAGAGGAGCGAAGCGAGCGGTCGGCCGAGTTGGAAGAAGTGGAGCTTCGCTTCGCGGTCGGCGAATTCGAGGAGGGCGAGTGGGATCGCCTCAAGGCCGAGTACCTGTCAGAGCTCAACGCGACGAGCGAGCGGCTCAGTGCTGAGCAGGATGCGGTCCGAGGTCTGGAGGAGGTCCTGGTGGAGTTGTCCGAGCCGGCGCGTGCCGCGAGACGGTCCGAACAAGATTTCGCGGATCAGGCAGACGAGCCGGGCTCCGTCATGGACTCAGACGATGCCGGGCAGGCCAGGACGGGCGAGAAGGATAGAAAATTCCTGGACGAGCTGGAGTTCCTGGAGTCGCTGTCAGTGGACGACGCCGAAGAGCTGGATTCAGTGTCGATCTCGCTCGAAGGGGAAGAAGGCGATACTCGCGACTGACGCGGACCGCGGTCAGGCCTTGAGTCTCCCAACGTGTCGCGCCAAGCGGGCTTTCTGCCGGGACGCCGCGTTCGGGTGCAGGATGCGCCGCCCGGCCGCTTTGTCGAGCAGGGAGTAGAGCTGTTTGACCGCCACTTCCGCCTCCGCTGCCGACTCCGTGGCCAGCAGCTTACGGGTCCGCGTCCGGATCTCGGACCGGATCGAGCGATTGTGGGCGCGTCGCCTGAGCGACTGCCGGTACCTCTTTTTGGCGCTCTTGATGTTCGGCACTCTATGTCGTCCTTCGTTGTTCGTCGTTCGGGTCACAGCGTGAGCAGCCGCCCAAGCTAGGCGGATCGGGTGGCGAGATCAAGGTGAGGTGAGGTGGGCCCAGCCAGTGACATCCTGCTCTTTGCACCGATCCTGTTGTTCTCCGTGGTCATTCACGAATACGCCCATGCCCGGGTCGCGCTGGCCCAAGGCGACGACACTGCACTGATGCTCGGCCGCGTCACCCTCAACCCGGTCCGTCACATCGATCCGATTGGCACGGTCCTCGTGCCACTGGGTCTGTGGGCCATGCAGGCCGGCTTTCTGTTTGGGTGGGCTCGCCCGGTGCCGATCAACCCGAGGAACTTCAGGAACTACCGGCGGGGTGATATTCTGACGTCCATCGCGGGCGTCACGGCCAATTTCGCGCTCGCCGTCGCCTGCACGCTGATCGCGATCGTGTTGTTGCGTGTCCAGGATGCGGCGGGCGCCTCATCGGTTCTGACCGCGCTCGTCCGGATGGCGCGGTTCGGAATCCTGTTCAACCTTATCCTGGGAGTCTTCAATCTGCTGCCCTTGCCACCACTCGACGGCTCTCACGTCCTCTATCATCTCCTGCCGCCCGAGCTCGGTGCGCGATATCGGGAGTTGGGCCGCTTCAGCTTCGTGTTCCTGGCGGCCATTCTCTTCGTTCCAGGCCTCCTCGATGCCATCTTCTATCCCGTTGGAGTGCTGATGGAAGCCGCCGACTCGATGATCGACCTTTTCGCCTGAGTGAGGGGACGCCGACGATGACGCAGACGACGGTAGAGCCGATCAGCGGACGGGGGGCGCTGTTCCGCCCGGAGCCGTTCCATGTCGAGCTGGAGCGCTTCCAGGGTCCGCTGGACCTCCTGCTGCACCTGATTCGCGCGCAGGACATCGACATCTTCGACATCCCGATCGCCCGCATCACCGAGCAGTTCCAAATCGTATTGAGCAAAGGGTTCCAGATGCTGGAGCTCGATCGCGCTGGCGAGTTCCTGGAGATGGCGGCGACGCTGGTGCGGATCAAGGCGCAGCTCCTGCTGCCGCGGCAGGAGCGCATCGAGTGGGAGGACGATCCGCGCGCGGAGCTGGTGCGCCGTCTGCTGGAGTACGAGCACTTTCAGGAAGTGGCGCACGTACTGGCGAGCGCCGAGGCGGCCCGGGCCCGGCACTTCTCCAAGGGATATCTGGAGCCCCGACCCGCGCCCGCGCTTCAGGACATCGCGTTGGAGGTCACCCTGGCGGAGCTGCGGGATGCCGCGGCGAGAATCCCGGAAGCTCGCCCCGAAGCGATCCACCTCGCACCGCTGCGTGTCGTCACCGTCTCGGAAAAGATCTCGCTCCTGCGCCGCCTGGTCCGGAAGGCGAAACGGCTGGCGTTCGATAAGTGGTTCAAACCATGGGGTACGCGACCCCATGCCGTGGCGTCGTTGCTGGCAGTGCTGGAGACCGCGAGGCAACAGGTGATCCGGATCGAACAGGCGCAGCCGTTCGATCAAATCTGGCTGCACGCGACGGGCGCTGGAGAGAAAGAAGAGGGCGAAGAGGAATGAGACCTGAACAGATCGTCGAGGCCACACTGTTCGCGAGCCAGACGCCTCTGACCGAAGCCGACCTGGCGCGTGCCGACGGCTCGCTCGACATCGATGTCGTCCGCCGCTCGCTCGCCGCTCTGCGAGAGCAGTACGAGGTGCAGGCGCGGTCGTTCCAGCTCTATCAGATCGGCGGCGGCCACCAGATTCTGACCCGGCCCGAATTCGCGCCTTACCTCGAGCGGTTCGACTCGATTCCGCGCTCTCCGACGCTCTCGGTGGCGGCTCTCGAAACCCTGGCCATCGTCGCCTACCGACAGCCGATCGGGCGGGTCGAGATCGAGGAAGTGCGAGGCGTCAGCTGCAGCTCCGTGCTTCGCACCCTGCAGGAGTGGGAGGTGATCGAGGTGGTCGGTCGGGGCGAAGGTCTCGGACGGCCGCTACTGTACGGAACCACGCAACGATTTCTCGAGCACTTCGGGCTCGAGTCGCTCGACGCGCTGCCCGAGCCGGAAGAGCTGCCGGTCACTCTGCAGACCGAGCCGATCGAGGCGGTGCCTCCCGTCGCCGATGCTCGGCCGCCCGTCGCCGATGCCGAGCTGCTCGTTGCCGATGCCGAGCCGCTCGGTGGCGTCGCCGCGGCGGACGAAGCGCAGTCGAACGGAGCGGGCGGCTGATCCTGCCGCATGCGCCTCCAGAAGTACATGGCACGGGCCGGCGTGGCATCCCGGCGCGCCAGCGAGAAGCTGATCGCAGCGGGGCGGGTGCGGGTCGATGGCGTCGTGGTGGATACTCCCGGGTTCCAGGTCGATCCCGGGTCGAGCGTGGTGGAGGTCGACGGCCGACGAGTGAGTCCGAGCCCGACCCGGTGGGTGGCGCTTCACAAACCGCCCGGCTACCTCTGTAGCAGGGCCGATCCACGGAAGCGTCCGACCGTCTACGACCTGCTTCCGGACGGCGAGCTGCGCGGTCTGTTTCACGTCGGCCGCCTCGACTACATGAGTGAGGGTCTGCTCCTCCTCACCAACGATGGGGACGCCGCGCACGCGCTGCTTCATCCGTCGGCCGAGACGCCCCGCCGCTACGAGGTGACGCTGAAGGCGCCAGTCGCCCGGTCGGTGGTCGATCGCTTGCTGCGCGGGGTCGACCTGGAGGACGGCATGGCGCGCGCCACCGCGGCGTCTCTCGAGGCGGAGAGTGACGGGGAGCAGGTGCTGCGCATCACTTTGCGCGAAGGACGAAACCGCGAAATCCGGCGGCTCATGAAAACGCTGGGAGTCACGATTCACTCGCTGAGGCGCGTCGCGATGGGCCCGGTGGAGCTCGGGACGCTGGCGCGAGGAGAATGGCGAGAGCTGACGGACGCCGAGCGCCGAGCGCTGGAACGCAGAGGCCAACACACATAGCACAAGCCAAAACACATAGATGGACATCAACGGACGAAGGATCCTGTTGCTCGGAGGGGCCGGTCTGGTCGGCATGGCGATCGCGCGGCGCATGCTGCCGCTTGCGCCGGCCCGACTCGTGATCGGAAGCCTCCGTGAAGACGAAGCCCGCGAAGCCGTCCGCGAGTTGGCGGCCGAGCCGGGTGCGGACGCGGTGGAGCTCGTACCGGCGTGGGGCGATGTGTTCCTGCGGGCCTCCCGTATCGAAAGCTCGCGCCGTGAGCTGTTGGAGACATCCGAGGGACGGCATGAGATCCTCGAGGATCTGTTCGGGGAGGTCGGCCCCATGGAAACAGAGCGCTTCGGGCTCGTATCCCTGATCGTGAACCAACGGCCCGAGATCATCGTGGATTGCGTCAACACGGCGACGGCGATCGCATACCGGGACGTGTTCAGCGCCGCCGACCGATTGCGGCAAATGGCGGCCGAGTCGGAGACCGTGCCGAGCGAGGAGGTCGAGAAGCTGCTCACGGTCCTCTACCTGCCGCAGCTCATCGATCACGTGCGCATGATGCTCAACGGGATGCGGAGGGCGGAGACCAAGCTCTACGTGAAGATCGGAACCTCGGGGACCGGTGGAATGGGCCTCAACATCCCGTTCACTCACTCCGAGGAACGCCCATCCCGCACCCTGCTGGCCAAAGCCGGTGTGGCGGGCGCCCACTCGATCCTGCTCTACCTCATGGCTCGGACCCCCGACGCGCCCGCGGTCAAGGAGATCAAGCCGACCGCAGCGATCGCCTGGAAGCGCATTGCCTACGGTCCGGTGATGCGCCAGGGTCGTCCGATGGAGCGCTGGGACTCGACCACGGCGTTGCCGCTGGGCGAGGCCTTCAACGAGCCAGCGCCCGAGGTGTTCCTGAATACCGGGAAAGCGATCGAGTCCGTCTATCTCGACGCGGGCGAGAACGGGCTGTTCAGCGCCGCTGAATACGAGACGATTTCCTCGCTCGGCATGATGGAGTTCGTGACGCCGGAGGAAATCTCGGAGGCCGTGATCCACGAGATCGAGGGACGGCCGACCGGTCGCGAGATGGTCAGCGCCATGGATGCGAGCTCGTACGGGCCGACATACAGAGCTGGCGTGATGCGCGAGGCGGCACTGCAGCGGCTGGAGGCGCTCGAACGAAAGCACAATGTCCGCTCGATCGCATTCGAGATGCTCG
>JBFILW010000069.1:0-12494 GCA_041612005.1 Gemmatimonadota bacterium | reverse complement strand
CCAGTAGGCCACCAACCGAGAGTCCCGACTGCGTGCGCCCGGTCAGCTTCGCGGCCCCGATGATGGTGGTCTGGTCCGGCGTGCTGGAGAAGTCCACGTTGGCCGGAAGGTTGCCGCGCGGCGGCTGCCCGATGCGGCGGGAGTAGTAGTAGCCGGGTCCGTTTCCTTCCAGGAGCTGTCGGCCCTCGAGAAAGAACGGTCGACGCTCCGGGAAGAAGACCTCGAAGGCCGATAAGTTGACGACCGCGGGGTCCTGCTCCACCTGCCCGAAGTCGGGATTCACCGTCGCGTCGAGAGTCAGGCTGGATCCGAGGCCGGCCTTGACGTCGACCCCGAACTGCGCCCCGACTTCCGCTCGCGAGTTGAAGGGATCGGAAGAGTTGACCAGCTCACTGCTGGTCAGGATCGCGTTCGATGTGGCGTACGGCGTCACCTCGACCGGACGACGCGCGTTGACGTTGCTGATCCCGACCAGGTCCCCGAACCAGGATTGGTATCCCGATTCATTCTTCGGAACCGCGACCCAGAACAGGTCCTCGTTCTTCTGGGGAATATAGCGGTTGATGTTGACTCCCCAGATCTGGTTGTCGGCCTTGTTGAACCGGAGCTGGGAGAAAGGAATTTCCAGCTCGGCCGTCCAGCCGAGCGAATCGATCTTCGACCTGGCGACCCAGACGGGGTCGAAGGTGCGGTCGCGGCTGAACTCGCTGTCCCGCGAGTGGTACCAGTCCAGCCGCACGCCGGCGGCCGTCACGGCAAAGGTGTAGGCCGTCAGCCGATCGTAGTAGGAGTCGAACGTGATGATCAGCCGCTCGGAGTTGCCGTCCGAGTCGCGGCGGGTCCTCACGGCGCGAATCTGGCTCGGGTCCTCGCTGTACATCCGGGCCCCGATGTAGATCGCGTGGTCATCGTATGTGAAGGCAACTTCGGTGCGCTCAGTCGGAACGCCCCCCTCCTCGGGCTCCTTCATCATGAAGTCCGAGGTGAACTCGACCCGTTGCCACACGGAGTCATCCAGCACTCCGTCCACGTTCACGCGTTCGGCCGCCAGCAGATTGAAGGCGGCGATCCTCTTGCCCCGACAGTCCGATTCCGAGCGTCGACAGGGGGTGAAGCCGGCCGTGTCCGCCGCCCCCCCGGAAGGGCTCCTGTTGGCACCACCGACCGAATCGCCGCCGATTTGAGCGAGGGCGGTAGCCGGTTGGCCGATCGCAAGGGCAAGACAGGCGAGACCCGCGGCAAGGAGGCGGAACAGGTCCTTCGCGACCGGAAGGGGGGAGGACAGCCGGTCTGTTCTGATTACTGCCGCCATGCTTTCCTCGGGACCTGGACCGTCCGTTTTCGCGAATGGAGTGTAACGGTGCCGTTCAGCCCGATTAGATGCCTAGCCTCGCAAAAACGTTGCAGTAGGCTCTACGCAGCATATGATTAGCCGGTTTCGCGGCCGGAAAACCGGCCTGTCGAGCGCTGACTCCGAGGACTGGGGAGCTTCTCCCATGACAGAGACCGCCGGGTTGGCTGTCTGGTTCCACACCTTCGGCTGCAAAGCGAACCAGTACGACACCGAGCGCATGCGCCAGGAGCTGGAGGGCCGGGGTGCCCGTGTCACCGCAAGCGTCGAGCGCGCTCACGTGGCCGTCGTGAACACCTGCACGGTCACCAATCAGGCCGACGCCGACGCGCGGGCTCTGGTCAGGCGGCTGCGGCGCACCAATCCCGAGCTGCGCATCGTCGTCGCGGGTTGTTCAGCTGCGCTCCAGGCCGAGCGCTTCGGCGCGATGGCGGAGGTCGATGTGGTGGTCGCGGGTCAGGACCCCCTCGCCGTCTCCGACGCCGCTGGCTCGCTTCCGCCGCAGAAGTCCGGCACGTCCGATCTCCTCGAGCTGAATCGGCGCGGCACACGCGCATGGCTCAAGATCCAGGACGGGTGTGATCGAAACTGTTCCTTCTGCGCCACGCGCCTTGCCCGTGGCGCCAGCCGCTCCCGTTCCGTTGCCCGGATCCTCGCCGAGGCCCGACTTCTGGCTCGACATCACCCGGAGCTTGTCCTCACCGGCATCCACATCGGTCACTACGGTCGCGACCTCGATCCACGGCAGAGCCTATCCGGCCTCTGTGCCCGTCTACTCGAGGAATTGCCGCAGGTGCGCATCCGGCTTTCTTCGATCGAGGCGACCGAGATTGACGACTTGATGGTTGATCTGCTGGAAACGTCGGGCGGCGCCCTCGCTCCGCACCTCCACGTGCCGCTCCAGAGCGGAAGCGACTCAGTGCTCCGACGCATGCGGCGCTGGCATACGCGGGAAGCGTACCGGGAGCGTGCGATGACGATCGCCGAACGAATGCCGCGACTCGGGCTAGGCGCCGACATCATCGTGGGCTTCCCCGGCGAGACCGAAGCGGAGCATCAGGAGACCTTCGCTCTGGTCCGCGAGCTGCCGTACACCTATCTGCACGTGTTCCCGTTTTCCGTTCGCGATGGGACGGAGGCGGCGGCGCTGCCGCATAGAGTCCCGGGCGACGTCGCGGCGAGTCGAGCACGGGAGCTGCGCGAGCTGGGACTGGCCAAAGGGCGGGCACACAGGGCGGCCCGGGCGGGCGAAAGCGCGAGGGTCGTGCTGGAGGGTGGAGACAGGGTGGTCCGTGGACTCACCGGCGACTACATGCGCGTGGATGTAGAGGGAGCCGGCCTGAGGCCAGGCCGTCTGGTCGACGCCCGCCTGGAGGGAGACCCGGACAGTCTGCGCGCCCTTACGTTTTGAGCAGCCACTCCCCGCCGTCGACGACGAAGATCGCCCCGGTTATCCAGTCGCCGGCCGGCGACACCAGATAGGTCACCATATTCCCGATGTCCTCCGGCGCGCCCATCCGGCCGAGGGGAATGGCCTTCCGCGCATACGCCTCAGTCGCGCGGGTAACGTCGAACATGTCGGGCACGTCGCCGCTCGGCGGCGTGAACGCCTTCTTCACCCCTTCTGTGGGAATCGGGCCGGGGGCCACCGCGTTGACCGTAATGCCGTGGGAAGCCCACTCGAGCGCCAGGGTGCGGGTGAGCGCATCCACCCCGGCTTTGGCGGCCGTCGCGTGGGCCATCTGCGGCCAGCCCCGGTAGTGAAGCGTCATCGACGTCGAGACGATGCGTCCGAACCCCTGAGCCTTCATGATCGGAAACGCCGCCTGGCAGCCGTAGAAGGTGCCGAAGAGGTCCGTCTCGACGACCGCGCGCCACCCGTTGGGTGACAGATCCTCTGATGGACTGTAGAAGTTGCCAGCCGCGTTGTTAACCAGAAAATCCAGCGAGCCCAGAGCACCGGCGACGTGCGTGACAGCGGCCTGAACCGAGTCCGGCTCGCGGACGTTGACCTCGACCGGCATGACCGGAGAGCCGAACTGTTCCTCCAGCTTCGCGGCCGCGGCCTCGAGTCGCTCCGCGCTGCGGCTCGCAATCGCCACCTTCGCTCCGTAGCGGGCGAGACAGCTGGCGATGCCGTATCCGATCCCGCTGCCACCCCCGGTCACCAGGGCCACCCGGTCGGCCAACAGTCCTTCCACGAAGACGGGTGGATCGACTATGTTGCCTGCCCCCATTTCACCCTTCACCGATTCAGGAGGAAACGATGTCAATCGCGAAAGTAATCGAAGTCATTGCGGAATCCGACAAAGGCTGGGCCGACGCCGCCCGCAACGCAGTGGCCGAAGCCTCGAAGAGCGTCAGTAACATCCGTGACATCTACGTCGAGAACATGCACGCAGTGGTGAAGAACAACGAGATCACAACCTATCGCCTCAACGCCAAAGTAACCTTCATCGTGAAGTGAGCCTGATCTAGCTCTTCCACACGTTGTTTCTGCGGTCCACGTCCGCGAACGCGTTTGCTGCATCGATTCTCACCTCGACGACCGCCGCGCCCGGTGGTATCACGGCCGTGGCGCGGGCGGCGCCCGACAGCCACACGTCGACCGGCAGTTCATGCGTGATGACCTCGCCATCTTCGCGCGTGACGGTCAGTCGGACGGGCATGGGTACGAAGCCGACGTTCTCGATTACTATGTGAGTCCCGTCGGCTTCGCTCGTTACCGCGACGACCGCCTGATCCAGGGTCCAGTTCTCGTAGTACCAGCTGCGCCAGAACCAGCTCAGGTCCCCCCCGGCCGCGGTGTTGAAGTGGTTGAAGAAGTCCCACGGTTTGGGGTGCTTGTACGACCATGTGCGGATGTAATCGTGGTACGCGGGGATAAAGACCGAGTCGCCGAGCAGGCCCCACAAGGTGTAGAGCATGGTCGCCGGCTTCTGATAGGCGTCGATGGCCCACGAGATCGGGTACGACCAGTCGGTCCACCGCATCATCGAGTCGTCGCTGCCCCCCCGCGCCGCCCGCATGTAGAGGTCCTGGTCATCCAGGTTGTGGTCGCGGCCCGGGTAGAACTCATTTTCGGCGTTGTTCTCGTTGAAGGAGGTCGTGCCCTCGTCCATCCACGCCCAGCGCGTCTCGTCGTTGCTGACGATCATGGGCACCCACATGTGCGCGAGCTCGTGCGCCGTGACCGAGTAGAGGGCCTCGTCGCCGCGCCAATTGTAGTCGCCGATCAGCGTCATCATCGGATACTCCATTCCACCCCCGATGATGCCGCCGCCCTCGACGAGGGTCATATGGGGCCACGGGTAAGAGAAGCCCGTGAAGCGGGAGAGGAAGTCGATCGAGTGTTGCCCGTAGCGCGCGGCATTCACCCAATGTTCGGCGTTCTCCCGATAAAAGGCATCGACGCGCGCGTATTCGGGACTCCCATCTCCGTCCAGGTCTCCGACCGGAGTCCGCGTCGCGTCCCACAGTGATTCGCGCGTGACGGAGAAGGCTACGTCCCGCACGTTCTCCGCGCGGAAGCGCCATGTGAGCCGCCCATCCGGGCCGCGCGTGGTCGCCCTACCCGGTCCGAAGTCGGCCGCGGTGAGAACGTGGATGATCTCATCGCTTCCCTCCGCCGCCCGCAACCGGTCGAGAACCTCGGCTGTCAGCACTTCCTCCCGGTTCAGCAGAGTCCCCGTGCCCATCACGACCCAGCCCTCGGGCACGTCGAGGGAGACATCGTAGTCGCCGAACCCGGCGTAGAACTCGCCACGTCCCATGAACGCGTCGGTGTGCCAGCCGATCACATCGTCGTAGACAGCCATCTGCGGATACCAGTAGGCCAGGTACACGAAGTTGTCGGAATTCCAGCCCATCCGGCCGCTGGCGCCATCACTGGAGAGGTCGAACGCCCACCCGATGTCGATGTCCACCGAGTCGCCCGCCGCGAGCGCGCTGGGTAGCCGGGTCCACATCAGCGTCCCGCGAGCCCGATAGCGCCCGCCCCTGCGCGAGGTGTCCGAGATGGCGACACCGCCGATCGCGACGCTCTTGATCTGTATGCCGCCCGTGACCTCTGTTCCGACGAGGCGGGGCACACCCTCGGCGTGGAAGTTCTGGTAGAGCTTGATGAAGACCGATAGGAGGCGGTCGGGTGAGCGGTTGTGATAGACGATCCGCGTGCGCCCCTCCACACGCTTCGCATCGGTATCCACGCGGGCATCGATGTCGTACGTGGCCCACTGCTGCCAGTACTCCGGTCCGGGCTCGCCGGTCATCGTGCGTGTTCCGTTCTCGACCGCGTCCAGGAAGCCGCGGGAGGGGACGACCGGGTATGGGATCGGTCTTTCCGGCACTGTCGCCGCAACGGCGCTACCGGCGGCGCTGCGACCGGATGCAGGGGCGGCGGTCGCGCCCGGGGCAGCAGCTGTCGCCGGACCGGCCGTCTGGACAGAGGTCGAGGAGCTGCTGGCGCAGCCGGTCACCGTGAGGAATGCGCCTGTCGAGAGGCATGCACCGATGGCCAACGGACGAATTCGGTGCCGAAGTGATCGCATGAGTCAGATCCTTGGTGTACTTGCTCTCATTGTCGGAATCTCAACAGAATAACACGCGTGTGAGCGGGTATGCTTGGCGAGCGTCAGAAAGACGCCGTCGGGATACTGGACCGGAGGATGACCAGTGAGAGCGATGCAGCTGAGGGTGGCCGCGCCGGTTGCGGAGCGGCCGCTGCACCTGGGCGATGTGCCGGTCCCGGAGCCCGGGGAGCGCGAGGTGCTGGTTCGCGTGAGCGTGTGTGGGGTGTGCCGCACGGACCTTCATGTGGTCGAAGGCGAGCTGCCGGATCCGGTCTTGCCGCTCATCCCGGGACACCAGGTGGTCGGCCGCGTAGAGCGCAATGGACCGGGCTGTGAGCGCTTTCAAACCGGCGACCGGGTCGGCATCGCCTGGCTGCGGCACACGTGCCAACGGTGCGAGCACTGCCGGAGCGGGCAGGAGAACCTCTGCACCGGCTCCCGCTACACGGGCTACCATGCCGATGGCGGCTACGCCGAGTACGCCGCCGTCCACGAAGACTTCGCGTATGGTATTCCGGATTGCTTCGACGACGCGGAGGCGGCGCCGCTCCTGTGCGCCGGCATCATCGGCTATCGAGCTCTGCGGCGGGCGGCTGTTCCGGCAGGCGGCCGCCTTGCCCTGTACGGCTTTGGCTCATCCGCGCACGTCGTGATCCAACTGGCGAAGCATCGGGGAAGCGAAGTGTACGTCGCGACGCGCGGGGCCGGGCACCGGGCGCTGGCCGCCGAGCTTGGCGCCGCGTGGACGGGTGACGCGTACGACCTGCCCCCTGTGTCGGTCGATGGCGCGATCATCTTCGCGCCAGTCGGCGCGTTGGTCCCGGTGGCGCTAAGGGCGGTGGGTCCGGGCGGCACAGTCGTGTCGGCCGGGATTCACATGAGCGCGATCCCGGAGATGCCTTACGACGAGTGTGTGTTTCACGAGAAAGTGCTCACCAGCGTGGAGGCCAACACCCGTCAGGATGGGGCCGAGTTGCTGGCGGAGGCCGCGGAGATCCCGATCCGCCCCCGCGTGACGACGTTTTCCCTCGAGGAGGCGAACGAGGCCCTGGTGCAGCTCAAGCAGGATGGGTTCGACGGCACCGGCGTACTGGCCGTCGGTTAGGCGCGGCTCCGGGCAGGCGGCCGCGCCCCCGGAAGGTCAGGCCTTGACGCCGGCCGAGCCGTCCGACGAGACCGTGAACAGGATCCACATGCCTGTCGTAGCGTGGCCGGGAATGTAGCAAACCAGCGAATACTTTCCTGCTTTATCAACCACAAAGGTCAGCGTGACTGATTTGCCGGAAGCGGTCGCCGTCGCCATCTCGGTCGGGTTCGGGCTGATGGCGCCGGCAAAGACCGGCTTCGGACTCTCGAACAGTGTGGGGAAGTCGCTCACCATCGCATCGACGCCGATGCTGTGTGCGCTGAGGGGATCGTCGTTCTTGAAGTTGAGCGTGACCGTGTAGCCCTCCGGAACGACGATGTTCGCGGCGCCGTGCGAGTAGCCGTTGAAGTTCCAGTAATTGTTGGCGTCCGTCGATCCAGCCGAGATGTCGATGGTCGCCGTCCGGGCCGCCTGGTCGATCTTGAACCAATCGGGCATAGCCATGCCGGCACATGGGTTAGCCGCGCATGGGTTTACCGCACACGGATTGGCGGCGCCCGCGTCCGCCGTCTGCGTCGCCGCGTTATCACCACCTCCGCAGGCCAGCGCCGTCATCGCGAACATGGCCGCGAACATGGAAGAAAATCGTCTCATCATCGTGTCGTTCCCTTGTCAGTCCCCGAGTTTGTGCCGCGTTTTGCTATGGTCAACACCGCTCGAAGGTACGGCTCACCTGCCTCGGGGCAAGAGGCGCCCCCGGTTGGCAGGTCAGACCCCGGTTGGCTCGGAGCTTGCGTCGAGAGTGGTGAGGGGAACATCTTTAGCGGACTGAAGCCGCTAGCCTTTTTCAAGGTGGCGGGTGCGGCCCCCAGCTGGTCCGGCCAGCTTCTCCGGCGATATCGCCCTCCTGAGACGGCGCTAACGCCTTCCCGAGACCTGGTGCCTCGCGCGGGAAAATTCTCGTGGGCATCCCGTGACGTGCTCCCTGAGCCGTGAGCGTCTGCCGGCGGACCGCCCGAGTACTTGTAAATCACCACCCACACGAGGGACGAAGAGAATTGGTAAAAGAAGCATCACTGGGAATCCTGGAGGTGCTGGACAACGGGGCGGGATTCATTCGCCGTCGCCAGTCCAGCTACATGCCGAGCGACGGCGACATCTACGTCGGCCAACGACTGGCAAGGAAATTCAAGCTGCGGACGGGCGATGAGATCGCCGGAGAGGTCGGCAAGCCGCCCGGCAACGGCAAGAGCCCTCCCCTCACTCGCATTCACGCCATCAACGACCGGCCGCCGGAAGAAATCCGCGAACGGCAGATCTTCAAGCGACTCAGCGCCATCCACCCGGACGAGCAATTGGTGCTCGAGTGTGATCTGGTCCGGAACGGCCGCCCCGATTTCACGAATCGAATCATCGATCTCTTCTGTCCCCTCGGCAAAGGCCAGCGGGCAATGATCGTGTCACCAGCCAAGGCCGGAAAGACAATGGTCTTGCAGGCCATCGCTCAGGGCGTGGCCACCAACTATCCGGACGCGGTCGTCCTCATCCTCCTGGTGGATGAGCGGCCCGAAGAAGTGACGGAGATGGAGGCGCACGGATATGGGGAGGTCATCGCCTCGAGCTTCGACCATCCGGCCGACCGGCATGTATCCGTGGCCGAGTTGACCCTCGAGCGGGCCCGTCGCCGGGCCGAGCTCGGCGACGACGTGGTGCTGATTCTGGACTCGATCACCCGGCTCGCCCGCGCTTACAACACCGTACAGGCCGGCTCGGGGCGCACTCTGACCGGCGGAATCGACGCGGCCTCCCTCGAGAAGCCGAAGCGCTTCCTCGGCAGCGCCCGGCGCATCGACCCGAAGCAGGGCGGCGGCTCTCTTACCATCATATCGACCGCCCTCGTGGATACCGGCTCGCGGATGGATCAGGTGATCTTCGAGGAGTTCAAGGGAACCGGTAACAGCGAATTGGTGCTGAGCCGCGACATCGCCAACAAACGCATTTTTCCGGCCATCGACCTCAACAGCAGCGCTACCCGGCGTGAGGAGTTGCTGCTCTCCGACGAGACTCTCGCCGTATCCCACGCGATGAGACGGGAGCTGAGCGGAACCGACCCGCAGCAAGCCATCAAGGACGTGATCGGGATCATGCAGCGGACCAGTTCGAACGCCGACCTCGTCGGGCTCGTCAAAGCGAAGATCTAGCTGCGGCCGCCTACTCCGTGGGGCCGAGCTCCTCTCGGAGGCGCACCCGCAGCCGTCGCTCATAATGCAGGAATTCGTGGGCGACGGCGGTCATGAGCCGCACCTCCCGCTGGTCCAGCCCCGCTCGCCGATAGATGGCCCGAAAGCTTCGCATCTTGGCTGTCTCGTCAGAGTAGTCGAGGAAGCCGACTTTGTTGAGCGCCTCCAGCCATTTCTCGAAGAAGATCGCCATCTGGTCGTTCGTCGCCGGAGGAAACCGGTGCCGCGGCTTCTGCCGCACGTCCGGGCCCTCGGCGAGTCCCTCTTCGAGGGCCGCCTTCCGGATCTCATAGCAGATCAGCAGCACCGCGTGGGCCAGGTTGAGCGATGAGTGATCCGGGTCGGTCGGGATGCCGATCACTTCGTCGCAGCGATCGAGTTGTTCATTCGCCAATCCCCGGTGCTCTGGGCCGAACAGCAGCGCGACGTCGCCGAACCGAGTCAGCCCGATAATCGCGGCTCCCGCGTCGGCCGGCAGTCGCCATACCTGCTTGCTGGATCGCCGCCGCGCCGAGGTGCCGATCGTGCGCACGGTGCCGGCGATCGCCTCCTCGAGAGTGTCGAAGATCTCCGCCGCCTCGACGACGTCTGCCGTGTCGTGAGCGAGTCCCTCGATGCGGTACGGGTTGAACTCCACCGGCTGCACGAGCCTCAGTCGGCTGAGGCCCATATTTTTCATGGCTCGCACGACGAGGGCGATGTTCACGAGATCCTGGGGCTCGTGGAGGACTACGACGAGTCGAGTCAGGGGGGAGTCGGTCGCGGCGGAACCCGGTTCGGCGTCTATGTCTCCTTGCCCTCCTCGAGGGCGGGCGAGCCCTTGAAGCCCTTGCCCTTGCGAGGCCGCAAGGCCGGATAGCCCGTCTCGCCGCAACTCGGGCATGTCTCCGCGTAGGCCCCGATCTCTGCATCGCATACCGAGCAGTGAACTCCGGGCTCGGCCGGGTCGAACGGCAGGGCTTTCCCGCACTTCTGGCAGGTCTGATCCCCTTCCTTGAGTGGGGTGCCGCACTCTGGGCACTCGGTCCGTTTCATGGCGTCGTGCACTCTCCGGAGAAGGTCGTCGGTTCCCGCGTTCGCGTTCCAGAAACTACAGGGTCTGCGCGCCGCGAAGCCAGCATCTGGACCTGCTTGCAGGTATCTTGTCCGGCCGGTACCGTGGGCGTCCGCGTTATGAGACGTGGCCTGAGATTGTATGATCCGGGCCGACCGAGCAGGGGAGTTGCGGCGATCGACGACAAGCGATCCAAGCTGGGCGAAGAAATGCACCACGCGGCCGACGAGGTGAGGCACGCGGCCGAGGAGGTCGTGGATGCGGCCGGCGCCGTATCGGGCGCCGACGCCGTCAGCGAGATGATCGAGTACGACCGCCTGGGGCCACGGGTGTGGATCTTCAGCGCCATCATGGTGGTGGTGGGTATCGTCACCAGCATCCTGCTGTTCAACGACTTCAGCTCCGAAAGCTACTGGTACCTGGCCTTCTATTCGATCCCGGCCAACACGGCGATCTCGTTGTTTCCACACGAGCCGGTGCTGATCTACTTCGGGAAGTTCGCCAACCTGTGGCTGGCGGCCGCCGCGGCGACCGCGGGGACCGTGGTGGCGGGCTACATGGACCACACGGTGTTCGTGCCCGTACTCAACTACAAGTCGCTGGCGGGCTACAAGACCAAGCGCTGGTATCGCCGGACGATCGAGCTGTTCATGAAGTACCCGTTCGCGACTCTCGTCGTGACCGGGTTCACCCCGATTCCCTTCTTCCCGTTCAAGTTCCTCAGCTTCTCGATCCACTACCCGATGTGGAAATACGTGACGGCGCTGGTGGTCGCGCGCTATCCACGCTACTACCTTCTGGCCCTGCTGGGAGCGGCGTTCGACATTCCGACCTGGTTGCTTGTCGTCCTGTTCCTGCTTCTCATCAATCTGTACCTGATAAAGGCGGGACCGGCGGCGTTCCGTTGGATCAAGAAGAAGCGGCAGCTGCGGGCGAAACAACGCTAGGCTGCTCCGCCAGGATTTCCAGAACAGGAGATAAGAGCTCGGTATGAACGTTTCCGGAAGCATGGGCCTCAGGATGCTCGCGCGCGGACTTCGCAACAAATTGCAGAACAAGCCGCTGTCGGTATCGTTCGAGATCACCCATGCCTGCACGGCCAATTGCTGGCACTGCAATTGGGGTGGGCCGATCAAGGAAACGCGGCTGAGCGCCGACGAGTACGCGGCGATTTCTAAGGAGCTGCGCCCCGTCGTGTCCCACGTGTCGGGCGGCGAGCCCCTGGCCCGCGGCGACGTGTACGAGATCGTCTCCAAGTTGACCGAGAAGGGCGGCCTGCCCTGGATGATCTGCGTCAGCAACGCCTCGAACCTGACGGTCGAGCGATACAACAGGCTCAAAGACTCGGGCATGGACCAGCTCTCGATATCCCTGGACTTTCCCGACGATCGCCACAGCGATTTCCGGCGAATCCCGGGTCTGTACGACCACATGAACGAGGTGCTGCCAGAGATCGCGCGGAACTCGGCGAAGGACGACGTCTCGCTCAACACCTGCATCACCGCCTGGAACTACAAGGACCTACCCGACATCGTGAGACAAGCGAAGACGTGGGGACTTCCGATCAACTTCTCCGTCTACACGCACCTTCGCGTGCAGGACAGGACCGGCCTCATTACCGGCGATTCGCTCGAGTCTCTCCAGGATGTGTTCCAGGAAGTGATCGACATGAAAAACGAAGGCTACCCGGTCTACACCTCGCCGCGGGTGTTCAAGCGGTTCTATGAGTTCCTGACGACCGACGGCATTCCGGGCTGCCAGGCGGGCCGCCGGTTTGTGGTGATCAACCCGGACGGACGCCTCACCCCGTGCGCCATGGTGATGGCATATTTTGATACGCAGAAGGAGATGCTGGAGAAATTCACCAAGCAGAATACCTGTAAGGCTTGCTACATCAGCACGCGGGCCAACACCGAGAAGAACCTGAAGGAGTTCCTGCAGGACAACGCGGCGATCCTCCAGAAGCTCTTGCCCTGGAAGAACTGACGGGTGGCGGGGTGGCCGCTCGGTTGACAGTCTGACAGGCCGAAACTAGACTCAAATCCGAGGAGTCGGGCCCCGGCCCGACTCCTTTTTTCTCTCCGCGGGCGTAGCTCAGTTGGTAGAGCGCAACCTTCCCAAGGTTGATGCCGAGGGTTCGAGTCCCTTCGCCCGCTCCAAGGCAACCCGGCACATAGCGAGTTGTAGGGAT
>JBFILW010000068.1:0-12570 GCA_041612005.1 Gemmatimonadota bacterium | reverse complement strand
GCGGACCCGATGTAATACTCCTCATCGCCGCCGTTTCGGAAGTAGTACACGCGTGCGTGTTCCAGGAATCGTCCGACGACGGAGATCACGCGCACCGAATCGGTGAGTCCGGTAATTCCGGGACGGAGTCGGCAGCTGTCGCGGACCAGCAGATCGACCTGGACACCGGCCTGCGCGGCCCGGTATAACGCGCGGGTTACATCCGCATCCTCCAAGGCGTTCATCTTGAACTGGATGAGACCGGGCGAGTCTTCCGTATGATGTCCGATCTCGCGCTCGATCTTCTTGAGCAGGGCCGCCTTGAGGATCTTTGGCGCCGGAAGCAGCTTTCGATAGTCGCGTTTGGGCTTGAAACCCGTCGTCAGATAGTTGAAGAGCTCGGTCAGGTCCTTGCCGATCGCTTCATCGCAGGTGAACAACCCCAGATCGGCGTATAAGCGTGCCGTATCCGCGTTGTAGTTGCCGGTGCCGATGTGGGCGTAGCGCCGGAGGCCGTCAAAGTCCTGCCGAACGACGAGAATCGCCTTGCAGTGGGTCTTGAGCCCGACGACTCCGTAAGTCACGTTGATCCCGACCTGGCCGAGACGGTTGGCCCACCGGATGTTCGCGGCCTCATCGAAGCGCGCCTTGAGTTCCACCACGACGGTGACCTGCTTCCCGTTCTGCGCGGCATCCACCAGGTACTGAATCGCCTTCGATGTCGCCGATGTGCGGTAGATCGTCATCTTGATCGCTCGCACTTTGGGGTCCTGACTCGCCTCGCGCAGAAAGCGTTCGACCGACGTCGTGAACGATTCGTACGGGAAGTGGAGGAGCATGGCCCCCGCCTCGCGGATCACGTGGAACATCGAGCGGTCCGTGCCGAGCTTGTGGTGGTCGACTGGCGCGTGCGGCGCGTAGTGGAACGATGGCTCCTCGACGGCGCCGACCAGCTCTTCGAGGTCGCGCATGGCCATGAGGCTCTCGACCTCGAATACGTCGGTGCTCTCGTCCAAGCCGAGCTCGGCTGCCAACATTCCGCGGCGCAACGGCGCCATGCCGTTGGCGACTTCCAGCCGAACGATGGGTGCGAACTTACGCTCCCGCAGGCCTGACTCGATCAGCTCCAGCAGGTCCTCTGCCTTATCCTCCTCGAGCTCGGTGTTCGCGTTGCGAGTCACCCGAAAGTGCTCGCAGCCGATCACCTCCATGCCCGGGAACAGCAGGTCGAGGTTGTGCGCCATCACGCTCTCGAGCGTCACGAAGGTGTTGCTGCCATTCAGGCGCAGAAAGCGCCGTGTGCCAGCTCCGACCGGAACTTTGACGCGGGCCAGGGCCTCCGTCTCATCGCCCGGGTAGCGGAGGCTGACCAGCAGGTTCAGAGACAGGTTCGAAACGAACGGAAACGGGTGAGCCGGATCCGTCGCCTGCGGCGTAACAAGCGGGTAGACGTTTTCCACGTAATACGCCCGCAATGCCGTCTGTTCCGCCTCGGTCAACTGGCTGTAGGTCGTGAGCACGATTCCGTTTTCGTGCATCTCCCCGATCAGCCGGTCCAGTGCCAAGCGCTTTCGCTCCTCCAGCAATCGCACCAGCTCGCACGAGCGGTCGATCTGCTCCTGTGGTGTATGACCGCCCACGGTCAGCTCGAGCAGGCCGGCTCCGACCTGTTGCTTGAGACCGCCGATACGAGTCATGAAAAACCGGTCGAGGTTGGAGCTGACGATGCTGATGAAGCGGAGTCGTTCGAGAAGAGGCACGCGGGGATCTTCAGCCTCGTGCAACACACGGAAGTTGAAATTCAGCCAGCCGAACTCGCGGTTGAGGAAGAATTCCGGCTGCTTCAAGTCCGGACCGTCTTCCGGGTTCCAGAGCGGCAGCTCCGAGCGCTCCGGCGGCGTTCGTGCCTCGACAGGCCAGCCGCTCAAAAGGCTCTCGATCGCCCGATCGACTTCCGTCGCGCGGCTCGCCGCGGCGGAGGCCAGCTCGTCGCCGCTGATCCGGTTACCGCGGGGCCGCCGCCGGGTTTTGTCCTGGGGTGTCGGTTCCATTAGAGGTCTCGGTCGAGTGCGTTCGGCGCCTGCTTCGTCGCGGGCTAAACTAGGGCCTGAAGCGGGCCGCCGACACGTGCGCGGCGGCGGTTCAGGCCGGGTCACCCCCGTGGGGCCGCTGTAGCACGGCCCGTGCCGCGTTGCGGCCCGGAATCCCGGTGACGCCGCCCCCGGGGTGGGCTCCGGCGCCACACAGATACAGGCCCCGCGGCGGAAGTCGGTATCCGGCCCAACCCGGCACCGGTCGCATGAAAAGCGCCTGGTCCAGCGTCATCTCACCGTGTTGAGGATCTCCGCCGCTCATGCCGAACACACTCTCGTAATCGGCCGGCGTGACGACGGAGCTCGCCTCGACCGCAGTCGCCAGGTTGGGCGCGTACTCGCTCAGCGTCTCGACCACGTTTCGAGCCAGGGTCGCTCGCGTGCGATCGTCCCAACTTCCGTCTTTCAGCTCGTACGGAGCGTACTGGACGAAAACCGACATCACGTGGCGCCCCGGCGGGGCAAGACTCGGATCTCGAAGCGAGGGGATGACAGCTTCAAGGTACGGCGCCTCGGAGACGCAGCCGTACTTGGCGTCATCGCAGGCCCGCTCCAGATACTCGACGCTGGGGCTGATCGAAATGCAGCCATGCAACCGGGAGCCGTCGGCAGACAGACCGCGGAACACGGGCAACTCGCCGATCGCCAGCTGAACCCGCGCGCAGACTCCACGGAGACGGATGTTGCGGACCGCGTGCCGAAAGTCGGGCGTAAGACAGTCCGGTTCGAGCAGCTCGAGCATCGTGTGGCGCGGATCGGCATTCGAGAGGACGGTGGCAGACTGGATGTGGCTGCCGTCGGCCAACACGACACCCTCAACAGCCCCATCGTTGATCGCGATGCGATCGACCGCTTGTGAGGTCCGAATCTCCGCACCCCGTGCCTCGGCGGCCCTTGCCAGGGCCTTGGCTAGGCTTCCCATGCCACCCTCCGGTACGAGCGTCATACCCACTCGCTCTCCGCTGGCAGCAAGAGCGTGAAGGAGGTGAAAAGCCGTACCCGCGGCCATCGGACCCTGTGACAGGCCGCTGACCGCGCGAGCGGCGAGCGTTCCCTGCAGGACATCGCTCTCGAACCAGTCACCCAGGAGCTCCGCGGCAGACATCGGAATCGTGCGCAGGAGCTCCGGCAGTTGGTCCTTCCCCTGACGCCGAGCGCGGGCCGCGAGCTTCAACAGCTGCAGCTTTTCGCCGCGGGATCCCGGAGGCACGACAGGAGGCGCCTGCTCGTACAGGCCCGCGAGGAAGTCAGCGAAGGCGGCCATCCGGCTCACGAACTCTGGCCATCGCGCCGCATCCCGGTGTGAAAACTTGGCGATCTCGTCTTGCGTCGCGCCCACGCCGGTCCTCAGCGCCAGGTGCGACCCGTTGGCGAGAAGCGCCACGATCGAGGGATCCGGACGTCGCACAAGCAAGCCGTGGGTCGTCAGCTCGAGCTCACCGATAACCGACGGATGCAGCCCGTGCATCCGGTGCGGTCCCACATCGGCACGGAAGCCCGGGTGAAACTCCTCCGTGGCCGTCGCTCCGCCGATGACATCCCGCCGCTCCACGACCAACACGCTGCGGCCGGCACGAGCCAGGTAGGCCGCGGCGACGAGGCCATTGTGGCCGGCCCCGATCACGACCGCGTCGTACGCTCCGCTCACCGGTTCCTGTCCCTGAGGATGGCCTGCGCCGCGAGGCGACCCGGGGCGCCCGTGATTCCGCCGCCCGGATGGGTTCCGGAACCGCACTGGTAGAGCCCCCGAATCGGCGAGCGGTAATCGGCCCACGCGGGCGTGGGGCGGAGGAAAAAGAGCTGGTGCAGCGATAGTTCCCCGTGGAAGATATTCCCTTCCGTAAGACCGAACTCAGTCTCCATATCCGCGGGGGTGAGCACCTGGCGATGAAGGATGATGTCCCTGATGTTCGGGGCATGCTCGGCCAGGGTGTCGATCACCGTGTCACCGAATTCCTCGCGCCGGGCATCGTTCCAACCTCCGTTGAGCGCATACGGCGCGTACTGCACGAAGATCGACATCACATGTTTGCCGGGCGGCGCCATCGCCGGGTCGATCATGGAAGGAATCACGATATCCATGTACGGCTGGCGTGAGAACTCTCCGTATTTGGCATCGTCGTAGGCGCGCTCCAGGTAGTCGATGCTGGGGCTGATCGACATCGCACCGCGGAGGTGTGGCCCCACACCAGGTAGGCTGCGGAAGTCCGGCAATCCGTCGAGCGCCAGGTTCACCTTTCCGGACGACCCGCGGATCTTGAAACGCCGGAGCGCACTCATGAAGTCCTCCGGCAGATCCGCCGAGTCCACCAGCTTGAGGAACGTGAGCTTGGGGTCGAGTGCCGAGACGACGACCGGGGCCCGGATCTCATCGCCGTTCTCGAGTACGACGCCGGTTGCGCGCCCGCCCTCGGCCAGTATCCGCTCAACGGGCGCCTCGGTTCTGATCTCGACGCCGTGAGACTCGGCGGCTCGGGCGATGGCCATGCTCACGGAGCCGGTCCCGCCTCGGGCGAATCCCCACGCCCGGAACGCCCCGTCGATCTCGCCCATGTAATGGTGCAGCAGGACGTACGCGGTGCCCGGCGAGCGCGGACCGAGGAAGGTGCCGATGATGCCGCTCGCCGACATGGTGGACTTCAGGACCTCCGTCTCGAACCACTCGTCCAGGTAGTCGGCCGCGCTCATCGTCATCAGCTTGTAGAGAGCGGCGAACTCTTCGCGCTCGAGGCCGGCGAAGTGCTTGCCGAGCCTCGAAAGTCCGAGCAGATCGCGGGGGCTGAACGAGGTCGGGTCGGGCGGCACCATCTGCAGGATCGGCTTCACCGCGAACGCCATCTTGTACATCAGCCGCCCGAACAGATCGTACGCCTCGGCGTCGCGCGGCGAGTGTCGGTAAAGCTCACGCCGCGTCTGGTCGTGGTCGGCCCAGCGCACCAGGTAGTCGCCGTTCGCCATCGGAGTGAACGTGCTTTCGAGCGGCAGGATCTCCAGCCCATAGCTCGCCAGTTCGAGGTCGCGGATGATCTCCGGTCTGAGCAGGCTCACCACATACGAACAGACGGAGTATTGGAAGCCCGGATAGACCTCCTCGGTCACCGCCGCACCCCCGAGAACGTGGCGGCGCTCGAGCACCAGAACGCGGCGGCCGGCCCGCGCCAGGTACGCAGCATTCACCAAACCGTTGTGCCCTCCTCCGACTACGATCACGTCGTAGCGGCGAGCGGCTCGGTCAGGCACGCTTCCTCTCCGGATTGAAGAACGGCGTCTTCACGACAGTCGCGTCCGCCCGGCGCCGGTGATGCTCCGCCGTCACTTCCATGCTCAGCGGTGTTCCCGGTTCCGCGTGCGGAGCCCGAAGGTGCGTCATCGCCACGTACTTCTTGAGCAACGGCGACCAGCACCCGCTGGTCGCGTATCCGACCTGCTTTCCGTTCGAGTACACCGGCACGCTGGTTCGCCACGCCACGGACGGAAGCTGAGGCGGCAGACCGAACTCCGCATACACCCGCTCCAACGACTCCCAGTCGATATCGAGTCCGCGCAGTAGCCACTCAGGTCCCTGTTCGCTTTCACGGGCCAGCGCTTCGCGACCGACGAACTTCTGCTTGCCGAACTTGACCGTCCAACCCAGCCCGAGCTCGAGGGGTGACGAGAGCTGGGACGGAACGAGCGCCTGATTCGCCGATACGTAATCGACCGAGATGAGGAGCAACCCCGCCTCGATCCGAGCGATGTCCATGGCCAGCAGTCCCGTCGGAGTGATGCCGTACGGGCCGCCAGCCTCCATCACCGCGTCCCAGACCTCGACTGCCCGATCGGCATCGACCCAGATCTCGTAGCCTAGGTCGCCGGTGTAACCGGTCCGCGTGATGGTCACCGGGACAGCGGCGATCGTCGCTTCCCGAAGTCGGAAGAAGCGAAGGTCATCCACGCCGGGGTCGGCGGCGGACGTCAGCACCTCACGGGAGAGAGGGCCCTGCAGCGAGAGCGCGGCCACGGAGTCGCTCTCGTCCTCGATCGTTACGTCGAGTCCATCCGCGTTGAGATGCAGCCAGCGCAGATTCGGCTCGCCCGAGGTCAGCCGGAACAGATCCTCATCGAGTCGCGAGACAGTTCCGTCGTCGATCACTTTCCCGGCCGGGTCGCACCATGGTGTGTACATCACCTGGCCCACGCGGCACCTGGAAACATCGCGAGTGACCATACGATCCAGCAGATGAGCGGCCCCGGGCCCGACAACTCGATACTTGAACAGGGGCGACACGTCGATCAGCGCAGCAGCGCTGCGGATCGCGTGGTACTCGCGGTCGGGCTGCAGTTCGTACGAGCTCGCCACGACGTGACCGGCCCACCTGCGCCAGTTCTGGGCCTGACAGAGGGCGCCGGTCCGGGGGTGGAGGGGAGTCTGGCGCAGCATGGCCGCAAACTCCGATCAATCGGGAGGGGACCGCAAGGGGGCACACGGCGTTCGCGCCGGGTCAACCGGCGGGTGTCGCGAGAGCGCGTCACTCCTGCCCCGCCTGTCGCCGGACCTCCACAACACAACTCCGTTTCCGACCTCTCGTCCTCGACCGCCGCCGCCTCGTAAGTGTCTGCCGCTGCGCTCGTTGGCCGGTCCGCAGTGTTGCGGACACCCGACCGGTACACGGCTCCGGGGGGGCGGTCCTCCTCTTGCCTTTCCTTGCGGTCGTTGGCACCACGAATCTGAACCCGGCAGCGCCGGGGAGCGAGACGGACATGATCGATACAAGAGTGAATGACAGATGGGCCACCCGGGCTGGTCGGGCGCTGGGCCGCTTTGCCGGCTGCATCAAGGACGAGTCGGGCGCAACGATCGTGTTGGTGACTATCAGTATGGTCGCGCTGCTCAGCGGCGTTGCGCTGGCAGTCGATCCGGGACGCGCGGTCGTTGCCAAGGCACGAATGGCGCGGGCCGTGGATGCCGGCGCCCTGGCGGGCGCCAAGTCGCTGCGACTCGGCCAGGCGGTGGCTCAGCAGCGGGCACTCGCGCTCGCGGCCGCCAATGGCGTGGTGAACGGCCAGGGTGGCATTTCGCTCTCGATCGGATTCGGCACCAACGCGGACGGGGAGCAGACCGTCGCCGTGTCCGCGACGCAGACACTGCCGACCACACTGATGGCGATCCTCGGCCCCTCCAGCATCGATGTCTCTGCGCAGGCCGTCGCCGCGGTGCCACCGGTGGACATGGTGCTGGTGCTCGATCAGTCCGGCTCGCTCGGCTCAATGAACGCATTCGACGATCTGCAAGACGCGTCGAAGTCGTTCGTGGCCAACTTTGACGACAACCTGGATCAGGTCGGGCTCGTGTCGTTCAATATCCGCGGAGCCGACCGCTTTGTAATCAGCCAACCGTTCGTCTCGGCGATCCAGACGCAGATCGACGGCATGAACTCGGTCGGCTACACCAACACCGGAGAGGGTCTGCGGTTGGCGGGGCTGCAGATGCAGAGTGCTGTCGTTCGGCAGCGCTCCGCGAAAGTCGTCGTCTTCTTCACCGACGGGCGGCCGACCGCGTCACGTGACATTTTCAGCGGTAGCGACCGCATCATGGCGGTGCCGTGGGCGACGTCGAACAACGTCGCCGGGTATTGGGACAACCCGCTGAGTCTGCCACTGGACTCCTATGTCGGACCGGATGGGTGCGGCGGCGTTCCGCTCTGTTTCGGGATCTGGACGGAGCCACTGGTGCGCGCCAAGACGCTGCAGGATGGCATCGACGAGGCCGCCGTGCTTCGCGCCGCCGGTATTCTGGTCTACACAATCGCGCTCGGAAACCCGAACGCGGCAGATCCGCTTCAGACGCCGGATCTGGTGTACCTTCAGCTGCTGGCGAACGAGAACGGGGTCGCGGACCCGAACCAGCCTCAAGGCAAGAGCTACTTCGCGCCGACCGCGGCGGAGCTGCAGGCGGTGTTCGACCAGGTCGCATCGGATCTGCTGGCGCGTCTCGCGTCGTAGTCGCCCGAACGCACTCCGGCAGCGCAACAGGCGCGGCGTACTTCATCGGTTGCCGCGCCTTTTTGCATCCACCTCACAGCGGTATGATCCGCGCATGCCACCGTTCGAGCTCCAGACGCCCTGCGCCTTGCTGGACCTGCCCCGGTTTCGACAGAACATCGATGCGATGTCGGCCCGTGCCCGCCATCTCGGCGTCGACTTCCGCCCCCACCTCAAGACGGCCAAGTCACTGGAGGCAGCGCGGCTCGCGACGAATGGACACGGCGGCGCCATCACCGTGTCGACGCTTCGTGAGGCCGAGTTTTTCTTCGAAGGTGGCCTCAGTGACATTCTGTACGCCGTTTCGATCGTTCCCGGAAAGCTGCCGCGATCGGCAGAGTTACTGAGGCGGGGTGCCAGGCTCACTCTGATTCTCGATTCCGTGCAGGCCGCTCGCGACGTCAACCGGGCGGGGCTGGAGACAGGTGTCAAGTTTCCAGTCTTGCTCGAAGTCGACAGCGACGGACAGCGGGCGGGCATCGAGCCGGACAGTTCGGAGCTTCTCGAGGCGGGCCGCGTGCTGTTCAGTGGCGAACACTCGGAGTTGCGGGGCGTGATGACGCACGCGGGAGCGTCCTATGACTGCCGCGGTGACGAGGAGCTCGTTGCGATGGCGGAACAGGAGCGGGCCGCGGCCACGCAAGCGGCCGAGCGGCTGCGCGCCGCCGACCTTCCCTGCCCGATGGTGAGCGTGGGCTCCACACCGACTGCCACGTTCGCCGAGCACTTGGACGGGGTTACGGAGCTCCGAGCCGGCGCTTACATGTTCCAGGATCTGTTTCAGGCGGGCCTTGGGGTATGCGGGATCGAGAACATCGCACTCTCCGTTCTGACCACCGTGATCAGCCGGCGGCCGGAGCGAGGCTGGCTGATCACCGACGCCGGTGCGCTGGCCCTCTCCAAAGACCGGAGCACCGCCGCGTTGCCGGTGGATCAGATGTACGGGGTCGTGTGCGACGCGGAGACCTGTGCCCCGCTCGACGACCTACTGGTGGTTGGCGTCAACCAGGAGCACGGGATCGTCGGCGCCCCGGCGGGCGGAGATCTCGACTGGGACCGCTTTCCGATCGGCACCCAGCTCCGCGTGCTGCCGAATCACGCTTGCATGACTGCGGCCGCCTACGACTGGTACCACGTCCTCGATGGAGACGCGATGACCTGCTGGGACCGCTGCAATCGCTGGTGAGACGGGCCAGCAGGTCCGGCTTGTCGGCGCTTCAGTCGCCGGCTTCCAGTCTTGCGACCGTCAGCGAGCGGACATGCAGGTCCAGGTCGTCGCCCACCCGCAGGCCGACGAGACCGTCCACCCCCATTCCCGAGCGGCGCGGGTAACGGGCGACCTCGCGACCGTTGACCCCGAAGGTGACCGCTTCCGCCCCCGCGATGACAGATAGCGTGTTGAGAACCGGCTCCTCCGCGCCCTCCGCCTCAATTACGGCATCGTGGACCGTCCACGCGGTCAGCGTGTGCAGGTCGAGTCCCGCGCGGTGCGCAATCATGAGGCTGCCGTCTCGTCGCACCAGAAACTGGAAATACGACTGCTCCTGCCCGCTTCCGAGCTCAGCGCCCCCGAACATGAGGCCGAAGCCGGAATCGCTGACGCCGGGGAACAGGTAGACCTCGGCCTCGAGGCGAAATTCCCCGGATACACCACGGGACGGATCGTAGAGCAGCGAGGCCGGACCGGAGGTGATGTGCCAGCCGGGCTCCATAGACACGAAAAAGAGCGACGAGTCCTCGACAGCGACGTCATCGAACACAACTTCCCAACCTGTCGGTCGCCGATCATCCTGGGCGGCGGCGGGCACAGCGCCCAATGAAAGAGCCGTTACGAAAACCAGGAAAGACGCTACAGTTGTGTGTTGCATTCAATCCCTCTCTCAATCGGCAGAGGCCTGGGCCCAATCCGTCTCGACGCGCGACACGACGCTCGCCAATGCCCTTGTGAACTCGGCGGTCTCCCGCCAGTCGAGATGAGAGCCGTCGTGACAGGAATACTGTGACAGCTCGGGGTAAGCCTCGAAGTCGATCGTTGGAGCGGTCACGCGCTTCGCCACTACTTCCCAGTATTGCTCTCGCGGATACTCTGTTTCCTCCAGCTCCAGAATGAGCCCGCAGACGGGAAACCGGACGAGCACGACCGAAGCGCCGTTGCCACGCAGGGTCTGGACCGCCCGTTCGAGCTCTTCGATCAAGGAGTCTCGTTCGGCCACCGTCGCGGCCCGGCCGCGCCCCCTGAACCCGTTTCGCTGACGGACCATGTGCGCGCGCGCATCAATTGCCTGGAAATCGCGCGGAGCGAATCGATTTCGGCGAACATGCTTGTACTTGATGACGAACAACCGGCCACCCCGGCCGACAGAGCAGCCTCGATCGAGGTCGAGGGATGTTTCCAAAAGCGCCGCCTGTCGTGCAACGCCTCGAGATTCAGCCTCGGCACGTTCTGGTACATCTCGTGTTCGACATTGAAGAAAATACTGGACATGAAATCGACGACGACTTGCCCCTCGAAACCCGGCTCGCTTGCCAAATCCTGCAGTAGCGGGAGGGGTGATCCGGCGGGAAGCGCCAGCTGAACTACCGGTGTTCCGGTTTCCTCGCGCAAGACGTCCGGATCGATCGCGGCTTGTATCCGCGAGGCTCCGAGCAGGACGGTCGATCGTGGCTCGATCCGCTCTCGCGCGGCAACCCACGAACCGGTCCCGTCGACGATCGAGGGACGAAGGCCCCACGCGCGCCAGCCGACCTCCAGACCGGCGATGACGCCAACGGCCAGCAGGAGCGCGACGACGACATGCCAGCGCCGTCCGTCAGCCGGAACCCTTTGGCTAGAACTGGAAGTAGATGAACGCACGCTCACTTCCGGGTGTGATGATCAGGGCGACCAGTACCGCAGCCACCAGCGTTGTCCGCAGCCACCAGGGTACTCGTCTGGCGACGTCCTCTATCGTCGTGTCGCGTAGCAGCCAATGTGATGTCAACAGGGCGCTGGTTAGGACCGTGACGGTGAGGACCCGCACCATGCCCAAAATGAGAGTCCCTTCCCCGCCGATGAGCATCGTCGACAATAGGGTGAAGGCATCGTCAAAACCCTGTGCGCGGAAGAATACCCAAGTGAGGCATACGAGGCCAAACGTGACCAGTGCGACGGCAAATCTCGTAACCCTCCAGTGATGCCAGAATGCCGGCCTTAATCTGGCCCGAATCCAGCGCTCCGTCATCAGATAGAGGCCATGGATTCCTCCCCACACGATGAAGGTCCAGGCCGCTCCATGCCACAGACCGCCAAGCAGCATGGTAGCCATCAGATTCACGCTGGTTCGGCGCCTGCCCTTTCGATTGCCGCCCAGGGGAATGTAGAGGTAGTCGCGAAGCCATGTGGAGAGAGATATATGCCACCGTCGCCAGAAATCCGAGAACCCAATCGCCGCGTACGGAAACCGAAAATTGTCGGGGATGGCGAAACCGAGCAGCATGCCGATGCCGATGGCACACATCGAGTAGCCGGCGAAGTCGTAGAAGATCTGACCGGCGAATGCGAGCGTCCCGATCCATGCGTCCGTGAAGCCGGCCTGAGCCACATTCGCGTAGACCAGGTCGGCCGTCGGGGCGAGAAAATGATCCGCCAACACGACCTTCTCGAGAAGCCCGAAGGCGAGCAGTGTCGCACCCCAGCTCATCTCTTCGGACGATGCTCGCCTCGGCAGAGGCAGCTGGGGCAGAAAGTAGCTGGCCCGGACGATCGGTCCCGCCACCAGCTGAGGGAAGAAGGTCACGTAGAGCGCGAAGTCCAGCAAAGACGACGAGGGTCTGAGACGACCCCGGTACACGTCGATTGTATACGACATCGTCTGGAACGTGTAAAAAGAGATGCCCACCGGCAGAACGATGTCCCAGGCCGGCGGCTGATAGGCGATACCGATGCTCGACAACAGCGCCGTGAAGTTCTCGAGCACGAACCCACCGTACTTGAAGAAGCCCAGCAGTCCGAGATTCGTCGACATGCTCAGGGTGAGGAAAGCTCGCTTGCCGTGCTGCGACGGGCTCCTGGCGATCCCCTTGGCGGCAAACCAATCCACGGTTGTGGAGATCCACACGAGGATTACGAACGGTGGGTTCCACGCAGCGTAGAAAAGATAGCTGGCGATCAGGAGGTTGAATTTGCGAGTGCGCCACGAAAGGGGGAGATGGTGAACGGCCAGAACGATGGCCAGAAACACGAGAAAGGTGATCGAGTTGAAGGCCATCCTGTTGTGTCCCCGCCTCTTTCCATGCCCGCTGGCTAGGCGAGGTTCGTAGCCAAATCAAGTGCTACACGTGCGTCCCGAGTGGCGACGGGAGGGCAGCAAGTTCCAGACCAGCACCGACCTCGTCCAAGACTAGAACGCTCGAGCAAGATTTGCCGCGTTGCTTCTCTGCACTGAAAGGTAATCGCCACCGGCCGGCGAGCCACCGGCCGGATCGAAGACGACGCTCT
>JBFILW010000067.1:0-12587 GCA_041612005.1 Gemmatimonadota bacterium | reverse complement strand
GAAGAGATCGGCGGCCTGCTAGGCGTGACGCGGGAGCGCGTGAGACAGCTGCGCGATCGGGCGCTGCGCGAGTTGCGCGCCGGGACGGCGGGCGAGGCGTTGCGCAGTTACGCCGTTGCATCCTAGACCTACCGCAAGCGCCCCGATACTCGGCCTCCGAGAGCTGGCTTTCTTCGGTGACTGACCGCAGGCCCGCGTCGGCTGAGCCGCTTCCCTGAGGCCCAGCCGCCGCATCGCAGCGTTGGCTTTACTGACCGGCGGTGCCGGTATCGGGAAGCTGGACCGGGGGACGGGGCTGAACATCGGGCTCGGTCTGACGCCGGCGGTTCTGGGAGGTGTCGGCCGCGGCGGCCTGCCCGCCGGTCTGGCCAGCCGGTGTTTGGGTCGTGGGCGTTCGTGTAGCGGGTGTTTGTGCCGCTGGCGCCCCGGCCTGGCCGGTGCCCGCGCCCGCTGGTGCGACCGCCTCGATCACCGGCGCGCCGTCGAACGCCTGTCTGGACTGGCAGCGCTCTGACTCGGTCCAGTCAATCTTTCGGTTCCGGGCATCCTCGCGCTCGAGGCTGGCGGCCAGCCGCACGCTGCCGTCACCGTAGAGCTCTAGGAAATCGAGACGTCCTGGCGGAGCCCCGATCCAGTTCTCGTATGTGAAGATCTCGCGGTCTTCCGCGGACCGGTAGCGCCGGTACTCGTGCCACACCGCATAGTAACCGCGCGACGGCTCGTATCTGGCCAGGAAGAAGAGCGATACGGCATCCCCGTCCGACGCCTCCGGCGTGAGCGAGTCGTTAACCACGTACGTGGCGAACAGCGCCGGCCCCTCGTCGCCGCCATAGCTGACCGTGCCGAGGTCGGCGCGCTGGGCGAGATAGGCGCGGTCGTATCCGCGTCGCTCGAGGAGGTTCTCGGTGAGCACGGGGCCGTAGGTGCGCATGCGGCGGTCTGGCTCGATCGGGTTCGACGCTCCGGGAGCCGTCGAGGCCAGGTTCAAGGGGAGAGCGAAGCCGGAGACCGGGAGTCGCTGACCCGTCACGAGAAATATCGTCGCACCGGTGGCGGACGGACAGGTCGCGTTCCAGACAACACGATCGTCGTCGAGTAGAATCGACCCGACGCGGCGGCCATCGGCGATAAAGGCCAGCTCGGTGCCGGCGGCCAGAAAAGCCGAGTCGAAACGAGCCCGGAACTCCGGGTCGAATTCCTCGGGGAGGTCCAGGTCGGCCGGCAGGGAATCGGTCATGCGGGCCACCGGTACGACGGTCGCCGCGCCGTCATCGGCGCTCTCGACCCGATAGAGCAGCGGTCCGGCCGGAAGTGGGATGATCACCTCTTCCTCGGGCATGTCCACGACTTCCTCTTCCGGAGCCGGGTCCTCCAGCGCCACCTGAGCACCGCCCCACTCCACATCGCATGCCGTCAACGGGAAGCCGAGCGCCACGACGGCAATCAGTACGAGGAATCGAGTTACCAACCCATCACCGTTTCGAGGTGTGACAGCCGCTGAACACGCGTACATTGAACGGCCGTTTTCGCAGCGCGAAAGCTAGGACGAGAACGAATGACCCGCAAAGTCGCCATCGTAAGCCACGCCGCGTGCAGCCTGCACGACACCGGCTGGTACCATCCCGAGCACCAGGGTCGGCTGCGGGCCGTGATGAGCGCCATCGACAAGGCCCTTCCCGAGCTAGCACCGCACGTGGACGCCGTCGCCGGCGAGCCGGTCACTCGCGAGGCGCTGCTTCTGGCTCACACAGAAGCCCATGTCGATCGGGTCCGAAGCGCCGTGGAAGAGGCGCGGGGCAGCGGGGAGCTGGTGGGCCTCGACGCGGATACGGTCGTGAGCGGGGCGTCGTGGGACGCGGCCCTGGCGGCGGCTGGCTGCGCGGTGCGGGCGGTGGACGAGGTACTAGCTGGCTCCTACGCCAGCGCCTTTTGCCCGGTGCGGCCGCCTGGCCACCACGCCACCATGGACCGCGCGATGGGCTTCTGTCTCTTCAACAACGTCGCGGTCGCGGCGCGGCACGCCACCGAGGTCGCGGGCCTGGCGCGCGTGCTCATCGTCGACTGGGACGTCCATCACGGGAACGGGACTCAGGAGATCTTCTACGAAGACCCGACCGTCTTCTACCTCTCGATGCACCAGAGCCCCTTCTACCCGGGTACCGGTGCCACCGATGAGCGTGGGGCCGGAGCTGGCGAGGGCACGACGCTCAACCTGCCGCTCGCACCCGGGCTGCCGGCCGAGAAATACGTGGATACCTTGCTCCAGGGCGTTGACCGGGCAGCGGAGCACGAGCCGGAGCTGGTGCTGATCTCGGCCGGCTTCGACGCCGCGATCGACGATACGCTCGGTGGGTTCACGCTCGAGACCGAGCACTTCAGGGAGCTGGCCCGCGAGGTCGCGAATCGGACGCGAAGCTCTGCCGATGGTCGCATCGTCTCGATACTCGAGGGCGGATACAACCCCCCCGAGCTCGGCCGGAACGCAACGGCCCATTTGACCACGCTGGTCGAGTTGGCCTCGACACAAGCGGCAATACTCGAGAACCGGGGGTAAATGCGTGACTGCGAGACTCGATGAGACGTTCGTTCTGTCGGCGCGTGAGGAGCTGCGACGCGAAGGGATCGACGCCTGGCTGCTGTACGACCTGGAAGCGCGCAACCGCGTATCGGCCGGACTGATCGGCGTCCCCGAGGGAATGTCGCGCCGCTACTTCATCCGCATCACACCCGATGGCGAGCCCCATGCGCTCGTGCATAGTGTCGAGTTCCAACACTGGCCTGAGTGGCCGTACGGTCTGACGGAATACGTCAGCTGGCAGGAGCTGGAAGCGGAGCTCGGCAAGCTGCTCGGCGGCCTGGAGACGGTCGCCATGGAGGTGTCGGAGGGCGACGCGGTTCCTTGGTACGACAACGTACCCCACGGCGTGGTGCAGATGGTCGAAGCGGCCGGGCCGAGAGTCGTGAGCTCCGGTCCCCTCATCTCCGGCACAATCGCGCAGTGGGGCGAGGTAGGCTACCGCACTCACCACCGGGCCGGCGGGCTCTTGGCCGACACGGCGCGCGCGGCGTTCGACCGCGCCTGCGCGGCCGCCAAGGTTGGCGACGGGCTCACGGAATACCAGGTGTCGCGCTGGATCACGGAGCGGCTGGAGGACGAAGGCCTGACGGAGGTCGAGAACATCGTCGCCACCGGGGCGAACAGCGCGAACCCGCACTACTTCCCGGTCGAGGACTCTCCGGTCATCACCCGGGACGCGATTGTCATGATCGACCTCTGGGGGCGCGTGGCCGGCGAACCGCGCTCGGTGTTCGCTGACACGACGTGGATGGGCTTCACCGGCAGCGAGCCGCCCGGCGCCTTCATGGAGGCGTGGGAGGCGGCAAGGGAAGGGCGCGATGCGGCGGTCGAGCTGATTGCGGCCAGAGTGTCGGAAGGCGAGCCGCCAACCGGCGCCGAGGTGGACCAGCGCGTGCGCGACGTCATCACGCGACACGGCTTCAAGGACCAGATCATGCATCGCACCGGTCACGCCATCGACCGATTGGTGCACGGCTTCGGCCCCAACCTCGACGCCGTCGAAACGCGCGAAACGCGCCGCCTGATTCCGGGGATCGGTTTCTCCGACGAACCCGGGCTCTACTTCCGCGGCCGGTTCGGGATTCGCACCGAGACAAACATCTTCATGCGTGAGGATGGTCCCGAGGTGACGACGCCGAACGTGCAGGAGAAGCCGTGGCTGTACGACGGGTAGCGCTCGTCACCGCTGCCGGTCGCGCATCGGCGCGGCATGCGCGCGCACCCAAGTTGAACAATCAAGAACGGTAGGCAAATGAAGATCTCCTGGGAGCTGTTCGAGGTTCAGTCCGCGTTTCCGTTCAGGATCAGTCGCGCAATCGAGGACGTGTTGACACGGGTGTGGGTGCGGATCGAAGCGGACGGTCTCGAGGGGTGGGGCGAGGCGGATCCCTCGCCTTACTACGGCGAGTACGAGAACACGGTGGTCGCGGCCCTCGAGCGCATGAAGCCCGTGATCGAAGGTGCCAACGATCCCTTCGACATCGAAAGCCTGGAGGGCCAACTGCGCGCCGCAATCGCCCCCAACCCGGCCGCGCACGCGGCGGTCAACTCCGCGCTCTACGACCTGATCGGAAAATCGCTCGGGCAACCTTTGTGGAAGCTGTGGGGACTGGACCCGGCCGCGGCGCCTCTCTCGTCGTTCACGATCGGAATGGACACTCCCGACGTCGTGCGCGAAAAAGTCCGCCTGGCGAGCGAGTACGCCATCCTCAAGATCAAGGTCGGGACCGAGAACGACGAAGAGACGTTACAGGCAGTGCGATCCGAGTCGCCCGAGTGCACCCTGCGCGTCGACGCGAACGCAGCCTGGACGGCCAAGGAGGCGCTGGCGGCGATGCCGATGCTGGCCCACTACGAGGTCGAGTTCGTGGAACAGCCACTTCCCCCGACCGACCGCGAAGGCTTGCGGCACCTGTACGAGCACTCGCCGATCCCGATCATCCTCGACGAGTCGTGCCTGGTGGCGAGCGACATCCCCGGCCTGGTGGGAATGGCCGACGGGATCAACATCAAGTTCGCCAAGTGCGGCGGTCCGAGAGAAGCGCTCCGCATGATCCACACGGCCCGCGCCTGCGGCCTGCAGGTGATGATGGGCTGCATGCTGGAGTCATCGCTCGGGATCGCGCCCGCGGCCCACCTCGCCCCGCTGGTGGACTACGCCGACCTGGACGGCGCGGCGCTCCTCAAGGAAGACCCGTTCGACGGCCCGCACCTCGGTGCTACCGGGCGGATCGTGCTGGGCGATAAGCCGGGGCTGGGAGTCAGCAGGCCCTGAATCGCTGACGGAGCGGCAGCCTGCTCGCTTCCGCTCAGCGTCAGCTCCCCGTGATCTCCAGTCACCGAGCAAAGGTGGCGACGCTAGCGGGAGTCCTCGGGCGCCGGGCAATTGCCGCCGGGGCAATCGGCGACAGCCGCGCCACCACGATCACCGGACATCATGGGGCAGTTGTCACCCATGCCCATGCCGCCTTCGGCGTGCCTTCCGCCACCCTGAGCACCGGACATGGCGCCCATTCCGTGACCGCCGGTCGCATCACCGGACATCATGGGGCAGTTGCCGCACATTCCCATACCACCGCTGGCCATGCCCCGGCCGCGCATTCCGCCCATCGCCATCCGCGACCTGGCGGCGGCAATCGGATTGTCCGTTGCGGCCGTCTGCATGGGAGCGTCAGCCCTCGCGGACTGTTCACCATCCCCCGCCGACGAGCCCATGATCACGTCCGGTTGCGGAGTCGCATCCGTCCGCGCCGGAAGTACGGGGTAGTCTACCTCGGGCTGCTCGCCAGTCAGCGTCTTCAGGAACGCGGCGATCGCCTCTGCCTCCTCGCCGTTCAGGTGCGCGCCCAGTTGCGCCATACCCATGATCGCCACGGATTCGTCGAGGTCCCATACCGCGCCAGAGTGGAAGTACGGCGGGGTAAGCTCGACGTTGCGGAGGCTCGGCGCCCTGAACACATACTGGTCGCTTTCCTCGCCGGTCACCTCGTAGCGTCCAAGATCACCGGGCGGGAGTACTTCGGCTCCGGGCCGGTGGTGAACTCCGAAAGCGTGGTAGCTCCGGCCGCCCAAGTTCACACCGTTGTGGCACGCGGCGCAGCCGCTCTTCACGAACAGCCGCAATCCCTGCTTCTCGTGATCGGTCAGCGCCGTCCCGTCGCCCTCGAGGAAGAGGTCGAAACGGGATCCAGGCGTGATGAGTGTCGCCTCGAACGCCTCGATCGCGCGCGCCATGTTCTCGAACGTCACCGGATCTGCTTCTCCCGGGAACGCGGCTTCGAAGTACGCCACGTACTCGGGCATGCTCTTGAGCGTGGTCACGACCCGGTTCGGCGTGTTGTTCATCTCGACCGTGGCCTGGACCGGCCCCATCGCCTGCTCCTCAAGGTCCGCGGCTCGCCCGTCCCAGAACTGCGCGACGTTGAAGACGGCATTGAGGACCGTGGGAGCGTTGCGCGGACCCTCCTGCCAACCGTGTCCGACCGACGTCTGCAGAACGTCCACGCCGGCCATCCCGAGGTTGTGACAGGTGTTGCAGCTAATCAGCCCACTGCGCGAGAGGCGGGGGTCGAGAAACAGAATCTTGCCGAGCTCGACCTTTTCGGGCGTGATCACCAGATCGTCGAGTTCCGCCTCATCCGGGATCGGCTCAAACGCGGCGAGCGCCATCTGGAGGTCCTCGTTGGCCTGCGGGACAGCGGCCTCGGTCGACTGCCACGGCTGACACGCCACGAGCGCGCCGGCAAGCGCCAGCGCGGCGTACTTATGCGTACTCATCTCAGGCTCCGTTGTGTGAGGTGCTCCGGTCGGCACGGCAGACTCCACCGCACCTACGTGAGCCTAGTCAGCCGACGGGACGGCGGCTATCGGGAGAATTCGGTGAGTCGCTGTGGGGGATTTCCTGACCACGCCGTTACAGAAGGGCTTCCGGATCACGGTCGATCTCGAGACGCATCTTTCCCGGCAGTTGCCCACGCTGGGTGGCGAGGTAACGAAGCGCAGCGCCCAACTCCGAGGGTCCATCGCTCTTGAGCAGAAAGTGCCAGCGCCAGCGCTCGCGGACACGGTCGATCGGGCAGGGGGCCGGCCCCACTACATCGAGGTCGAGACCGCGGTCATCGATCAGGGCACGAATCCAGGTGGTCAGCTCGACGACGACGTCGGCGACGGCGTCTTCGCTCTGCCCACTGACGACGACGTTGGCCAGCCGCCGACACGGCGGATATCCCGGTTCCTCACGGTCCAACAGCTCCTCATCGGCGAACGCCGCATAGTCATGTTCGGTCGCGGCCCGAAGCGCGAAGTGTTCGGGACGGAACGTCTGCACGATCACCTCGCCCGGGCGCGGTCCCCGGCCCGCGCGTCCGGCGACCTGGGAGATGAGCTGAAAGGTGCGCTCGCTGGCCCGGAATTCCGGCAGATTGAGGCTGACGTCGGCGTTGATCACCCCGACGAGCGTGATGCCGGGAAGATCCAGACCCTTGGCGATCATCTGCGTGCCAATCAAAATGTCCACCTCGCCGGCCCGCACGCGGTCCAGGATGGTGGCGTGCGACCACTTGCGGCTCGTGGTGTCGACGTCCATGCGGGCGAGCCGCGCGGTTGGAAACTCCTCGCCCACGTGCAGCTCCACCTGCTCCGTCCCGAGGCCGGTAAACATGAGCTCCCCGGAGCCACACTCCACGCACCGCTCCGGCTTGGCAGCTTCGTGGGCGCAGTGGTGGCACACGATCCGGTCCCGGCGCCGATGGTAGGTGAGCGACACGTTGCAGTTGGGGCAGCTCCACACGTGACCGCAGGCCTCGCACTGGACGAAGGTCGAGAACCCGCGCCGGTTGAGGAGGAGGATCGACTGCTCTCCGCGCTCGAGACGGTCGGCGAGAGCCGCGCGCAGATCCGGCGAGAGAATTAGCGGTCCACCGTTGTCGCCCGACGTTCGCCGCGCCTCGCGCACGGCCCGCATGTCCACCAGGCGAACCTCGGGGAGCGGGTGCGGGGTGACACGGTCGGGCAGCTCCAGCAGTCCGTAGCGGCCATCCGGGCGCGCGTTGAACCAGCTCTCGAGCGACGGGGTGGCTGAACCCAGGACACAGAGCGCGTTCTCGAAGTGGCAGCGCATGGCCGCCACGGAGCGGGCATGGTAGCGGGGCGTATCAGACTGCTTGTAGCTGCCCTCGTGCTCCTCGTCGACCACGATGGCGCCGAGGTCGGGCAGCGGCGCGAACACGGCGGAGCGAGCGCCGATCGCCACCCTTTTGTCTCCGCGCCTCAACGCTTCCCACTCGTCACGCCGCTCCGCCGCCGACAGACCCGAGTGCAGCAGGGCCACCTGCTCGCCGAAGGCAGCGCGGAAGCGATGACCGGTCTGTGGGGTGAGAGCGATCTCGGGGACCAGCACGATCGTCGTTCGACCCCGGCGCAACACCTCCTCCAGCAGCTCCAGGTAGACGAGCGTCTTGCCGGAGCCGGTGACTCCGCGGAGCAAAGTGATGCCGGGCGGATCGGCATCCAGCCGCCCGATGAGATCCGCGATCACATCCGCCTGGGCCGGCGTCGGGCGTGGACGGCCTCCCGGGCTCTCGCTCAGGGGATCGGCGCGCTCGGCGAGCAAGGCGCCGGGGTCCCGAGGCACCACGTCGTCCGTGATCTCCGCCAAGCCCTTCTTCACCAGGCCGGCCAGCACGGCGCGGCTGAATCCGAGCTGCGATTCAAGATGCGCCACCTCGGCTGTCCCGCCCAGCGACTCGAGCAGCTCGAACGCCTCTCGCTGGCGGCGGGCCCGACCGAACGTCTCGTCCCGGGCCGCAAGCGTGGGCAGCGAGCTGGCGATTCGGATCACCTGGCGACGCCGCTCCGACAGTTCGGCGGTCGCGTCGGCCAACAGTCCCGGAGGCAACGCCGCCCGGATCACGAAACCGATCGGCGCCACGTAGTAGTCGGCTATCCAGCGACAGAGCTCCAGGAGCGGCCGCCTCAAAACGGGCTGCGCGTCGATCACCTCCAGGATCTCCCGTGGCGGCCCGCGGCCCGTCTCCACGTCGCCCTGCCGGTCTTCATCCTCGACCGCTGCGACGACGCCGATCAGCTTGTCCCGGCCGAACGGGACGCGCACGCGCACACCGCGGCGGACCGAGGGTACGAGTGGCTCGGGAACCCGATACCGGAACGTCTGGAGAAGTGGGCGGGCGAGTGCGACCTGTACCACGCATTCACGCGCAGCAGGTCGGGCCGCAGCCGGCAGGCCGCCGGCCTCGTCACCCTCTCGAGGGCCCGCGTTTCTTGACTTTGCGCTCACGAGATGCCTAGAATCTCGCCCCGATGGAGGAAGTCTGAATTATGGGATGTCTGGCGCTCAACGCCTCTTACGAGCCACTGACGATGATATCAGTGCGTCGGGCGCTTCGCCTCGTGATCGACGAGAAGGCGGAGCCGCTCGAGGTCGATCCGCTCCGCACATATCATTCGGAGCGCCTCGTACTCCCGACCCCCACCGTCATCCGCCTCAAGCGGTACATTCACGTTCCGCGCCGTTTCCGGCGCCAGGTGACCAACACATTTCTTTTCGCTCGTGACAGCTACCGCTGCCAGTATTGCGGCCGGCACCGCCGGGAGCTGCGTCACCGCGAGTCCCTGACACGTGACCACCTGATACCCCTGTCGCGCGGCGGCGCCAACACGTGGAAGAACGTGATCACCGCCTGCAGCCGTTGTAACCTGAAAAAGGGGAACCGGCTGCCGCATGAGTGCGGTATGCACACCCTGAGCGAGCCCC
This sequence comes from Gemmatimonadota bacterium, assembly GCA_041612005.1. Classification (GTDB taxonomy): domain Bacteria; phylum Gemmatimonadota; class Gemmatimonadetes; order Palauibacterales; family Palauibacteraceae; genus JBFILW01. The sequence continues at coordinate 3,237 of JBFILW010000067.1, read as the reverse complement.
GAGAGCCAAACCACGTCGAGCTCGTGTGGGCGGTGCGCAAGATCACTCCCACGCAGGCCAAGTACATTCGCATGTTCTACGGCGAGGAGGTCCTGGCCGCCCTGCGCGCCTGACGCGCAACCCGGAGCTCACATGGGGATCGGCAGCATCGGATTCACGGAGATTCTGGTCATCGCCGTGATCGTGCTCATTTTCTTTGGGCCTCAGAGACTTCCCGAAGTTACGCGGGCTCTCGGCGGCGCCATGCGCGAATTCCGACGCAGCATGAACGAGATTCAGCGGGAGCTCGAAGAGGTGGACCGCGTCCGGAAGTGGCCGTCCTCGACTACGTCGCCGTCCGAAGCGAGATCCGGATCGCCGTCCGGGACCACCGTACCGGTGGATGCCGTGACACCCGCGCCTCCGGAAGAAATGACCGGCGAGGCAGCAGCTGAGAGAGCGGCTGCCACGCCTGCGGCGTCGGCGCCCGACGAAGCCGCCGAGCCAAAGCCCGAAAAGCCCGGGGGGTCTTAGGGCAGCTTCGAGAGCCAGGCCGTGGCTGAACCGGCGCTCGCCGGACTGCCGGCCCGACTCCCCTCCCACCCGATCCGGACGGTCGGGTAGACCTCCCAGGCGTCAGTCGAAGTCGCCTGGATCAACACATCTCGCCCCTTCTTGCAGCCTTGGCACAGAGTGATCTGACCGTCCGCCGCTTGTTGCGGCATCCCGTTGACCAGAAAAGCGGCGGGTGATCCCCCTACGTCGAGCCGCATCGTCGCTCCATCGAGTTCGTCGGGCACCTTCCATTCCCCCGCGCGAATCTCTCCCACCGCGGTCGGAAGCGGCGGCTCGTTCGCATTGATGGCAGCCTGCGCCGAGAGGTCTCCGCCCAGCGCACCCGGCACCAGCCAGTTCAACGCACGAGCAGGGTTCCGCGCCGCCGCCACGATGTCGGAAGCCGAGAAGTCGGGCTCGGTGCGGCGGGTGACCTTCGCCCACTTCATGGTGACTCGAACCGGTCCCTTCCCGAGGCCCGCGTCCCGCAGCGCCTCGAGTGGGACCAGGACCCGGTAGGTGGTCGGACGCATGGCCCGGACCCCGTCTACTTTGCCCTTGAGCTTGAATTTCCCGACCTCGATCTCGAGCCGGATATCGCCGCCCGGCGGTCGTCCCCACCCGACCAGGTCGTACTCGATGACGCCACTGAGTCCATCCTCGAACCACGCCAACTGCGGGGCGAGCTCGAAGCGTGGCATCGTGATCCACGGCTCCGGTAGTCCCCGCCGTACGCCAGGCGGTCGGGATGCCTGAATCCTGATGTCGCGGAGGCTGTCCTCATTACCCGGCAGCAGCCTGGCGCCGAAGGTGTAGGGTCCCTCGCCCGCATCGACGCCGAGCAGAACCTGGTTCCATCCCGCGGCGAAGCGCGCCATCACAGTCTCGGTCACCCCGTCAGGCGGGCAGGTCCGGCTGGTCGCCTCCGAGGCGTCCCCCCCCGTCGCACCCGGCACCTCCCTGTGCGGCAGCTCGTGTCCGTTCAGCACCACGCGCGGGTAGTGGCAACTGCCGCTGGTCTCGAGGCGCAAGGTGCGGTCCCAACCGGGTACCCAGACGTAGATGTGTGCGAACGTGATGCCGTTCTCGAGACGCTCGCCGAACATTTCGTCGAGATCCACTTTGTAGACGCCGTCGTCCCGGTACAGCGTCCAGATGGTGGTCCCGACTCGCCGACCCCGGTCCGGGAAGAAGTCTACGTCCTCGAAAACGCCGAGATAATCGGCGATCGACGTCGTATCTTCGCCATCCTTGCCATACGAGTGCGATATGAGCCAGCGGTCCAGCACTATCTCTTCCGGACCCGACGGCGCGGACTTCGCACCACCATTTTGAGCCCAAACGTCAGCTTCCGTAGCACCGAGCAACACTGCGACCAGCGCCGCCTGTGTCCAGATCTTTCGCATCTATCTACTCCGCCTTGTCATCGAGTCGTCAACGCGCGCCCACCAGGATGGAGGCACGGGCGTCAAACGACTACCCCAATTCGACCCTCTGAGTGCCGCCCATCATCCACTCCACGTTGACGCTCCGATGAGAGCGTGGCCGAGCCTTCGACATGAGGCTGCTGGACAGCGTGCGCGTTGCCGCCCGGCGCAGACACTTGAGCCGCCGAACGGAGGAGGCCTACGTCGACTGGGTGCGCCGGTTCGTCCATCACCACGGAACGCAGCACCCGAACGAGATGGGGGAGGCCGAGATCTCGGACTTTCTCTCGAGTCTCGCGGTGCGCGGCCGAGTCAGCGCTCCCACACAGAACCAGGCGATCAGCGCACTCATCTTCCTCTACCGGGACGTGATCGGGCGTCGGATCGAGCGACCCGAGACATTCGTACGCGCCCGGACCCCGAAAAAGCTCCCGGTCGTTCTGACACCCGCTGAGGTCCGTCAGATTCTCGAGCGCCTGACGGGCGTCAAGTGGCTGGTGGCCACCCTTCTCTACGGCACGGGAATGCGCCTGCTCGAGACACTCCAGCTCCGGATCAAGGACGTGGACTTCGCCCGCAATGAGATACTCGTGCGCCGTGCCAAGGGAGGGCGGGACCGAGTCACGATGCTGCCCCTCTCGGTCCAGCCTCAGCTGCGCCGCCACCTGCTGACAGTGAAAGCCCAACACCAGAGAGATGTTGAATGCGACGCCGGCTGGGTGGCCCTGCCCCACGCCCTGGACCGCAAGTACCCGTCGGCGGGTCGAGAGTGGGCGTGGCAGTGGGTCTTCCCGGCGACGCGGATCAGACCGCATCCGAACAGCGGCCGCCGAAGCCGCCACCACCTGCACGAATCCGCGCTCCAGCGTGCCATGAAGGAGGCCGTCCGCGTTTCAGGCATAACCAAGCATGCTACCTGCCACACCCTGCGGCACTCATTCGCGACCCACCTGCTGGAAGCGGGGTACGACATACGCACGGTGCAGGAACTACTCGGCCACCGGAGTTTGCGAACGACGATGCTCTACACCCACGTGCTGAACCGAGGCGGACTCGGGGTTCGAAGCCCCGCGGACGACCTGGCGGCGGCGACGACGAAGATCGATGTGTAAGATCTTGGCCGTTGGAGGCATCTTCACAAATGGAACTCGCGCTCGCCCTGCCGACAGACGGAAAGAACTTCCCGCGCAGTGTTGCTTGCAGGGTGTATGCATCGATCATTGCGCGGCGCGCGAAAACGGTAGTGCAGTGAGCGCAGCACATTTAGAGAGTTAGG
>JBFILW010000066.1:0-12813 GCA_041612005.1 Gemmatimonadota bacterium | reverse complement strand
GCAACGCCAGAAGCTGGCGCTCAACTGGGACTTCGTCGTCTACGAGAGAGATCTGCGCGGCGTAGACTCGTTCAAGGCTCAATACCAGTTCTACTTCTAGTCAACGATGACAAACGAGGTTGATTCAATGAGCAATGCCAGGATTCCGACCCTGTTGGGCGTGTTGACCCTGACTGCAGTGGCGGCGGGCTCGATGGCCTGCGGCGGCGAAGCGGGGGGGGATGGCGGACTGTCCGGAATGGTCGCGATCGATGGATCCAGTACGGTATTCCCGATCTCCGAGGCGATGGCCGAGGAGTTTCAGATCGCCAACCGCGGCGTACGGGTGACCGTGGGTATCTCGGGCACGGGCGGTGGGTTCAAGAAGTTCTGCGGCGGCGAGACAGACATCAGCGATGCGTCGCGACCAATCAAGGACTCCGAGCGTGAGCTGTGCGCCGAGAACGGCATCGAGCCGATCGAGCTCACGGTCGCGTGGGACGGCATCACCGTGGTCGTCAACCCCTCCAACCAATGGGCGACGTGCATGACCGTCGACGAGCTGAAGCGCGTGTGGCAGCCGGGCAGCTCGATCCGGAAGTGGAACGAGCTCCGCGCCGATTGGCCGGACATGGAGGTCAAACTCTACGGCCCCGACACAGACTCCGGCTCGTTCGACTACTTCACGGAAGCAATCGTGGGCGAAGAGGACGCCAGCCGCTCCGACTATACCGCCAGCGCGGACGACAACGTCCTGGTGATCGGTGTGGAGGGCGATGAGGGAGCGCTGGGCTACTTCGGGTTTGCGTACTACGAGGAGAGCTCCGACAAGCTAAGCGCCGTGGCGATCGACAACGGAAACGGCTGTGTGAATCCGAGCCGCGAGTCGATCAAGAGCGGCGAGTACGCGCCGCTGTCCCGGCCCATGTTCATCTACGTGCGGCGGGACGCTCTGGAGCGCCCCGAGGTTCGCGCCTTCGTGGACTTCTATCTGACAAACGCGACAGCCCTCGTCCCCGAAGCGGGTTACGTCCCGCTGGGCGATGCCGACTACGCCAGCATGCTGGGCATGATCGGCAGCTGATCCTCTCGCACGGATTACATGGAATCATCTGAGTCTGCAAAAGAGTCTGCGATGCGAGGCCGGATCGCGGACTCCCTGGTAGCGTCAGACCTGACGCCACATGGGAAGCGCCGCCTGGTCGAGGGCTCGATCAACGGCGTGTTGTTCTTGTGTGGCCTGGTGTCGGTCCTCACCACGGTGGGGATCGTCGTCGTGCTGATCACGGAATCTGCTGGATTTTTCCGGGAGGTCTCGATCGTGGAGTTCCTCACGGGGACTCAGTGGTCTCCGATGTACAGCGATCAGCAGTTCGGAATCCTGCCGCTCCTCAATGGCACGCTGATAATCGCCCTCGGGTCTTCATTGATCGCCCTGCCGATCGGTCTGGGCAGCGCCATCTACCTGAGCGAGTACGCTTCCGAGGGCGTTCGCAAGCGAGTCAAACCGGCGCTCGAGGTCCTGGCAGGGATCCCGACGGTGGTCTACGGATACTTCGCTCTCACCCTCATCACTCCGGTCATCCGGACGGTCTTCCCGGGGACAGGCATCTTCAATGCGGCCAGCGGAGCAATCGTGGTCGGCATCATGATCATCCCGATGGTCTCGAGCCTTTCGGAGGACGCACTGAGCGCTGTTCCCCGGTCGCTGCGAGCCGCGGCGTACGGCATCGGTGCCACGAAAGTCGAAGTGGTCACGCGAGTGGTCGTGCCGGCTTCTCTTTCCGGGGTCGCAGCCTCGTTCATTCTCGCCATCTCGCGCGCGATCGGTGAGACGATGGCGGTCACGCTCGCGGCCGGAGCTACGCCGCGCATGACGCTCAGTTTTCTCGAGAGCATCCAGACAATGACCGCCTATATCGTTCAGGTCAGCCTGGGTGAGACTCCGCACGGGACGCTCGAATACCGGACAATCTTCGCGGTCGGGCTGGTGCTGTTCGTCATCACGCTGCTCATGAACCTGTTGAGCCAACAGATTACGCGGCGCTTCCGGGAGCAGTACGAGTGAACGGAGAGCACTTCAGCCCGCGGCTCGCGGCCCGGAGACGAAACGGCACGATCTTCAAGTGGCTGTGCTTCGGGGCCACGATTTTCGCCATCGTTATGCTGGTGATCCTGCTGGTCGATGTCACCTCCGACGGCCTGCGGTGGCTGTCCATCGACTTTCTGACCCGCTATCCGTCGCGAATACCGGCCCGGGCCGGCATTAAATCGGCCATCCTCGGCACCCTTTGGATGATGGGGCTCACCGCATCGATCAGCTTTCCCCTCGGGGTCGGTGCGGCCATTTACCTGGAAGAGTACGCGCCGGCCAATTGGTTCAGCCGCCTCTTGCAGACCAACATCGCGAACCTGGCCGGCGTGCCGTCCATCGTCTATGGCATTCTGGGGCTAACAGTGTTCGTGCGGTTTTTCGGCTTTCAGCGCAGCGTTCTGGCGGGTGCCGCGACGCTGTCGCTGCTCGTTCTCCCGGTCGTGATCATCGCGTCGCAGGAGGCGATTCGAGCCGTGCCGAGATCCCTCCGCGAAGGAGCGTACGGTCTGGGTGCGACCCGGTGGCAGATGATCCGTCATCAGGTGCTTCCCGTAGCCATGCCCGGTATCCTGACCGGGACCATTCTCTCGCTGTCGCGGGCGATCGGAGAGACTGCGCCGCTCATCATGATCGGGGCTCTCACGTTCATTGCCTTTCCTCCAACCAGTCCGATGTCGCCCTTCACGGTGTTGCCGATCCAGATCTTCAACTGGGCGTCGCGGCCTCAAGCGGACTTTCACGATCTGGCCGCGGCCGCCATTGTGGTGCTACTGGTCATCCTGCTGGCCATGAACGCCACCGCGATCCTGCTGCGAAACAGGCTGCGGAAACAGCTGTAGACGAGATACACATCGATGTCGGACCACGCACTCGAAACCCGCGACCTCAGCGTCTTCTACGGAGACACGCCGGCGGTCAAAAGCATCACCCTGACCATTCCCTCCCGGCGGGTGGTCGCGTTCATCGGACCGTCGGGCTGCGGCAAGAGCACATTTCTTCGTGCTTTCAACCGGATGAACGACCTGATTCCGAGCGCGCGAGTTACCGGCGAGGTGCTTTTCCGCGGGCTCAACCTGTATGACCCGACCGTCGACCCGGTCGAGGTACGGCGCCGAATCGGCATGGTGTTCCAGAAGCCGAACCCGTTCCCGAAGTCGATCTTCGACAATGTGGCGTTCGGGCTTCGAATCAACGGCTTCCGGGGCAAGCTCGCTGACAAGGTGGAGGAGTCACTGCAGCAAGCCGCGCTTTGGGATGAGGTCAAGGACCGACTGAACGACAACGCGCTCGGGCTGTCGGGCGGTCAGCAGCAGCGGCTCTGCATTGCGCGAGCTCTGGCGGTCGAGCCGGAGATCATCCTCATGGACGAGCCGGCCAGCGCTCTCGATCCGATCGCCACCGGACGCATAGAGGACCTGATCCGCGTGCTGCGGGAGAACTATACGATCGTGATCGTTACCCACAATATGCAACAGGCGGCGCGGGTGAGTGACCTGACCGCTTTCCTTTACGTCGGCGAGCTGATCGAATACGGCGAGACCGAGCAGCTGTTCACGAACCCGCGTGAGGAGCGCACCGAGCAGTACATTACGGGACGATTCGGCTGAGGAGTTGACGAGGATGCCACACGAAGGTTTTCACGAGCAGCTCGACGAGCTCAAGCAGCGTCTCCAGGCGATGTCGCATCAGGTCGAGACCCTGGTGGATCGAGCCGTCGGTCTGGCTGTGGGAGAATCCGATGAAACGCCCAAGGACATCAAGCGGGCGGACAACGCGATCGACGAGGAAGAGGTCGCGATCGAGGAGACGTGCATCGAGCTCCTCGCCCTTCACCAGCCGATGGCGACGGACCTGCGGGAGCTGGTCACGATCCTCAAGATCAATAACGATCTCGAGCGGATCGGCGATCACGCGGTGAACATCGCCGCGGGCGTGAGACGCTTGCGGAAGACGAACAGCTACCCACCTTTCCCGCCCGAGCTCGAAGAGATGAGTCGCATCGCGCGCATGATGTTACGAGACGCCCTCGACGCGTTCGTTCACCGGAACGCCGAGGAGGCGCTGAAGGTCGGCGCCATGGACGATCGCGTGGACGCACTCGAGGACTCCGTGTTCCGCGTCATGCTGACGCACATGGCCGAGCACAACATCTCAGCCTGCCTCCAGGTGATCCTGATCGCTCGCAACATCGAGCGCATCGCGGACTTGGCCACCAACATCGGCGAGGACGTCGTGTACATGGTGCGCGGCACGACGATCCGCCATCGTGCGGGCATGATCCAAACAGAGCCGGCCAGCTCCTGACAGCGCATCTCCTTGCCCTCCGCTGAAGCCGGCTCGCTCGCGCGGCAACAGCGGCAAGCGCTGATCGTGTTGGCGGCGGGCGAGTTGCTCGCCATGGCGCTGTGGTTCAGCGCCAGTGCGGTCGCACCCGAGCTCTCCGTGGCCTGGAATCTCAGTTCCGCACAGGCCGCCTGGCTGACCAACTCCGTGCAGCTCGGGTTCGTCGTCGGCGCTCTGCTCTCGGCGGTGCTGACTCTCTCCGACGTGGTCAGCCCCCGCCGCCTCGTGGCCGGATCGGCCTTTCTGGGCGCCTTGCTCACCGCTTCGATCGCCGCGTTCGCCGACTCGGGCACCCTCGCCATCGCTCTCCGGTTCCTTACCGGGATGATGCTGGCCGGCGTCTATCCTCCGGGCATGAAGATCATGGCCGGCTGGTTCCGCGAGCGCCGCGGGCTGGCGATCGGGGTACTGGTCGGTGCTCTCACGGTGGGCTCGGCGGCTCCGCACCTGTTCCGCGTGCTGGGTGGTATTGGCGACTGGCGTCTCGTGCTCTACGTGGCCGCGGCATCGGCGGTGCTCGGGGCAGTACTGGTGCTCGGCGTGCGCGAGGGGCCGTATCAGGCGCCGTCGGCGCGCTTCGACCCCCGGGCGATCGGACGCATCCTCCGAGATCGGGGCGTGTTTCTGGCCAACGCCGGATACTTCGGCCACATGTGGGAGCTGTACGCCGTCTGGACCTGGATCGCCGCCTTCCTGGTGGCCAGCTTTGCGGCGGACGCGGCTGCCTGGAGCACGCCGGAGGCGGCGGGCCTGCTCGCCTTCGGCACGATCGCGATCGGAGGTGCGGGCGCCTGGTTGGCCGGCTCGGCCGCTGACCGCTGGGGACGTACGCTCATCACTTCGATCAGCATGATGGTCAGCGGCGCATGCTGTTTGACCGCGGGCCTCCTGTTCGGGGGCGCCGCCACGTTGCTAATTCCGTTTTGTTTCGTGTGGGGATTCGCGATTGTCGCCGACTCGGCGCAGTTCTCCGCCTGCGTGACTGAGTTGGCCGAGGAGAGTTACGTCGGGACGGCGCTCACCATGCAGACCGCGATCGGCTTCCTGCTCACGACTGTCACGATTCAACTGGTCCCCGTGTGGGAGGCGGCGGTCGGATGGCGGTGGGCCATGGCGCCGCTGGCACTGGGGCCGGCGCTGGGCACCCTCGCCATGCTACGGTTACGCGCTCTACCGGACGCGCGGAAGCTGGCCGGTGGGAGGGGATGAGATTCGATACGGCCTGAGGCACTCCGGGCGGCTCGTCGTGTTCGTGGCTCTGAGCGCCCCGGGTGCACTACAGGGGCAGGAGGCCGAAGCCCCGGCGGACACAGTCGCTCCGATCATCGTCAATGTCACGCGATCCGAGAGCGAGCTGGAGCGCCTTCCGTACGCCGTTACGGCCCTCGACAAGGGCGAGATCCGACTGGCGGAGCGCGGCGCCTCGATCGAGGAGGCGCTTCGCGCTGTGCCAGGCGTCGTAGCGCAGAACCGCACCCACTACGCGCTCGGGGATCGCCTCATGATGCGCGGAGTCGGAGGCCGGGCGCAGTTCGGTGTCCGCGGGATCGAGGTGGTGGCAGACGGCATCCCGCAGACGATGGCGGATGGTCAGGCGACGCTCGAGAACCTTGATCTCGACTCGGCCGGACGCATCGAAGTGCTGCGGGGACCCGCATCATCCCTGTTCGGCAACGCGGCGGGCGGAGTTCTCAGTTACACAACCGAGGACTTCTGGATGGCCCCGGTCGGAGTCGGCCCCCAGTTGCTGTTCGGCAGCAACGGCTTCGTGAAGGCGAACGTAAAGGTGTCGGGCCGATCGGGTGGTTTGGGCTACTTCGCCAACGGGGCACGGGCACGCTCGGATGGCTTCCGTGAGCACAGCGAAGCCGATCTGTATCGGCTCAACGCAGTCGCTCGCGCCAGCCTCTCGTCGCCCTCGGAGCTCCGATTCGTCGGCAATTTCCTCGACGTGCCGTTCGCCGAGAACCCGGGCTCGCTGGACTCCACCACCGCCCGGAACGATCCCCGGAGCGCCCGGGCTTTCAACGTTGCGCAGGGAACGGGCAAAGCGATCAGACAGGGCCAGGCAGGGCTCGGCTGGAGCCAGGTCTTCGGCCGTGGTCAGCTCGACGTGTCGGGCTGGGCGCTGAGCCGTAGCGTTTGGAATCCGATTCCGGCCCGCATCATCGATCTGTCTCGCATCGGGGGCGGACTGCGCGGAAACTGGCTCAACAGGGGCGAACTGGGTCGGCTGCCTGTGCGGGGCATGCTCGGAATCGACGTCGACCTGCAGCGGGACGACCGGCGCGAGTTCGCCAACGAGGGAGCCAATCCGGTCGGGCGGGCTCAGCCGGGCGCGTTGCAGCTGAGCCAACGGGAACGTGTGCGCAGCGTGGGGCCGTTCGCCGAAGCGGAGCTGGAGGTGTCGGTGGATTGGCGGATCACGGCGGGCGGCCGCTACGACTGGTTTGTGTTCGACGTGGACGATCGGTTCCGGTCTGACGGCGACGACTCGGGGCGGCGCACCTTCGGCCATTTCAGTCCCATGCTCGGGCTGCAGGTGTCACCGGAGCCGTGGCTCAACCTGTACGCGAACTTCTCGACCGCGTTTCAAACACCGACCGCCAGCGAGCTCTCGAATCTGCCGGATGGAAGCGGTGGCCTGAACCCGGACCTGGAGCCCGAGGATCTCCGTAGCTTCGAGGCGGGCGCCAGGGGGACGGTACCCGCAGCCCGACTCGGCTACGAGGTCACCGCCTACGTGGCAAGGGTGGATAACGCGCTCATACCGTTTCAGGGACCGACCGACGAGACGTTCTTCCGCAACGCCGGCCGGGTGTCACGCAGCGGCGCGGAAATCCGCGTCGACTGGCTGCCCACTGCCGGATTTCGTGGTTCACTGGCCCTCACGTTCCAGGATTTCCGCTTCGACGATTTCGCGGTGGACTCGGTTGATCTCGCGGGCAATAAGGAACCCGGGGTCCCCGAACGGCTTCTCTACGCCAACGTCTCGTATACTGCTCCCATCCGGCTGCGGATCGAGGCCGACTTCCGGTGGGTCGACGCGTACTACGTGAATGATGCGAACACGGCCACGAACTGGGCCTGGACATCGCTGGATCTCCGGGCGCTACTCGATCGGAGGGTCGGTGACGTGCGCCTGCAGCCGTATCTCGGCGTCGATAACATCTTCGACGTCCGCTACAACGGATCCGTGATCCCGAACGGTTTCGGAGGACGCTACTACGAGCCGGCGCCCGGGCGGCAGTTCTTTACGGGACTGGCTGTGTTCCTGGGTCCGGGCGTCCCGGCCGCGTTCTAGTCCTGCCGTGACGGGATGACCTGAGTCAAGAGGAGCACGATCGCGAAGAAGGCGACGTGATTCCAGAACACGAATCCGAGACTTCTGTTAAGTGGTGGAAGCGCGGACGGGAACCCCTGACCGGACAACACGCCGATTGTGATCGCGATCGCCGGCTGCGTGATCAGCGTCGACACCCAACCGAGCAGCAAGACAAGGCCGAGAAGCCTTACGAACTTCGTCAGCCCGCCTCGTCTGAAGGGCGGGAGGGTCGCGATCAAGCTGAACAGAAGCGCATAGCTCAATGCCACACCCAGGTGCACACCCCATCCGATCGGCGTGGCCAGCGACGGGCTGTAACCGCCACCACTCACGATCGCCTGACCCATGAACTGCGGTATCGTCTGGGGGAATCCCGCGAGCGTCTGGGCCAGGGCGAACGCAATCGCGCCGGTGACTCCGGCCAACGCGACCCAAGGGAGCCGTTTCTTGATCGTCCTCTCCATTCCGATTCTCTCGTCGTTGCCGTTAAGTGCAGGTGGTCACAGCTTGTCGTCGCGAGATGGAACGGGAAGATCCCCCACAGGGTTCCCCGATGAGCGATGATTCGCCAGGTTGTTCGGCGCACTCTGCGACCCACGCCCCCGGGCGCCGGACTCCGACCAGGAGCACCATGCTCACTCGAACAATCCTGATCACGCTGCTCGGGCCTGCAGCGCTTTTGGCCACCGAAGCTGGGTCGCGGGCGGATCGTTCGGCGGTACATATCCAGCTCGAGTCCTCCGCGCCGGCGGATGGCGACACCGTGTCGCCTCCGGAGAGCATTCGCCTCGTCTTCAACAGTGCAGTCAATCCCGCTCTGAGTCACGTCCGGCTGCTGAGCGCTAGCGGAGCCGAACGGACCCTTACCGTCAGGCTGGGCGACGAGCCCGAGATCCTCGTCGCTGCCACGCCGGCCCTTGCGTCGGGGACGTACCGGGTCGATTGGCGGGTGGTCTCGAGCGACGGTCATCCAGTCTCAGGCGAGTTCGTCTTCCATGTCTCGGAGCCGGTAGCGGCGGAATCGGTGCTCGCCGCGCCGGTCCCAGCTGAACCGGTTTCGGCCGAGCCGTTGGCGGCCGAATCGGACTCCGGTCAGGAACACACCGGTGAGCGATACCCCACGATGCTCGCCATCTGGCGTGGCCTGGCTACGAGCAGCCTGATGGCGTTGGCGGGGCTCCTCGCGTTCATGGTGTGGATCACTCCGGAACCATCATCTCGTACGATCCGCCTCGCACGGATCCTCGCTGTCGTCGCCCCCATCCTGCTCGCCGTGCACATGGGCGCCTGGATTCGAAGCACGGCGCCGCCGGGCAGTCTCGACCTTCCCTGGATCAGGGCCGTACTCGGGGGCTCGGGCTCGGGCCGAGCGGAGAGCACACGCTTCTTGTGCGCTCTTGCGGCTCTGATCGCCCTCTGGAGGCGTCATGAAGGCACAGCTGCGATCCTCACGCTCACGGCGGTTGGGGTCAGCGGCGCCATTGGCCATGCGCTGGCGGTCGAGCGAATGCTTTCCGTCCCTGCGAGGTCGGCTCACCTGCTCGCCTCGGCGCTGTGGTTCGGTGGTCTTCTTGTGTTGATCACCTCGCAGAAGGACCGGCCGGAATTCCGCCCGCACGTACGACGCATATCGGCCATCGCCCTCACATCGGTGATAGCGATTGCCTTCACGGGCCTCGTTCAGTCGATCATTCTTCTTCCGGGTCCAGCGGGCCTGGTGACGACGACGTACGGCCGCGTCGTACTAGCCAAGATCGGCGGGCTCGTCATTCTCATCGCGTTCGGTGCCGCGAACCGGCGTTTTCTGATCCCGCGGCTCGCCGAGGGGAATGGTGCGACCGCGCTGCAACGATCGTGCACCGTCGAGACATGGGTCATGATCGGTGTCATCCTGCTGGCGGGATTCCTTTCCTACATCCCGATCCCGGAATGAGGCGGGCCGTCCGGGGGGCACTTGCCCTGGTCGTTGCAGTCGGGGCTTGGGGCTGCGGGGCCGGTTCGGCTGAAACCGAGGACGGCAGGTCCGAGCGCCAATCGCGTGCCGCGCCCTCGGCCCTGACCGGAACAGAGATGCCGGCGGCGGGCGCGGCGGCCGACTTCATTCTCACGGACACGCATGGTCGATCGTACGACTTCCTGCAGGAGACCCGCGGCTCGGTCGCAATGCTCTTCTTCGGGTTCACGAATTGCCCGGATGTCTGCCCCGTCCACATGGCGAATCTCGCGGCTGTGCTCGACCAGCTTCCATCGAGAATCAGTCGTCAGGTGACCGTCGTCTTCGTGACAGTCGATCCGCAGCGGGACTCGCCGGCGCGGGTCCGTGAGTGGCTCGATAAATTCGACAGGGATTTTGTCGGCCTGATCGGTGACCCCGAGCGCGTGCGCGCCATTCAACTCGACCTCGGCCTCCCACCCGCCGTGGTGCAGCGAGACGATGCTGGAGACCCCAATATCGGTCACGCGGCGCACGTGATGGTGTTCTCTCGGGAGCGGGACCGCCGCTGGGTGTATCCGTTCGGGACGCGGCAGAGTGATTGGGCCCGTGACATTCCGCTGTTGGTCGAGGCCGCGCCTCCGGCGCGCCCGGAGGAGTCGTAGATGCGTTGGTGGTGCTCCGCGCAGTCGATCGCCTGGGACTGGACGTGGCGTCCGTACGTCGGCGTCTGGATCCTCATCGTTCTGATGGCGGCGGGGTACCTGTTGCTCTCGCGTGCCGACCGGACCGATCCGGACTCTGGCGCCAACCACGGGCGAGGATGGCTCTTCTGGCTCGCGCTCTTTCTGCTCTGGGCGGCACTTGACTGGCCGCTCGGCGCCCTCGGTGGCGGTTATCTGGCCAGCGCTCACATGCTGCACTTCCTGCTCGTCGGGCTCGTGGCCCCGCTGCTGCTCGAGCTCGGACTGCCGACTTCGGCCTTCGCCCGCCTCGCCCGACGACCGATCCTGCTGCGGGTCCTGCGATTCCTCACCAACCCTCTGATGGCTCTGGCCATTTTCAATGCGGTGTTGGTGATCACCCACCACCCACGCGTCGTCGATGGCTGGATGGCCACGCAGCTCGGTTCGTTCGGAATCGACGCCCTGTGGTTCACCGCCGGGGTCGTTTTCTGGTGGCCGGTCGTCTGCCCGGTCCCCGCACGCCCGCGGTTCCCTGACCTGGCCCGAATGGGGTACCTGTTTGGAAACACGATCATCGCCGGTTTTCTGGCGCTGATTCTCGTGTTCGCTGACCTGCCGGTGTATGGGATCTACGAGCTGGCCCCACCCACGGGCTGGCTGAGCTCCCGCGAGGATCAGCAGATCGCCGGGATGCTGATGAAGGTCGGTGGTGCGCTCATCCTGTGGACCGTGATGAGCGTGATCTTCTTCCGCTGGTACCGGAGAGAGAACCCCGAGTCCCAGGTCGCGGGACCTCCGCCCTCACACGCCGGAGTGCAAGGTTAGCCTTCGAGACGAGCCTCAACGCAGTCGCAGCACCTCGTCCCGGTCGAAGATGGCGGGCACCTCGAGGGGGAGTTTCGGCTCCGGCCGCCGCGGCTAGATTGATGAATGTCCGCTAACCACCGCACACCGCTGCTGATCGCTGTTCTCGTGGCATGGGGCGCCTCGTACCCGCCAGTCCTCGGGGCGCAGCAGCGCGTTGAGTCAGTCGCCCGTCCTGACGCTCCCAACCGGAGGATCGCCGTCACCTTCGACGATGTACCGCTCTCCGGTTCTCCGGACGCTGCCTGCGATGCCGTGGCTCTCGAAAGCCTGACGCAGCGCCTCGTCGATCACATCGTGTGGCTCGACATTCCGGCGACCGGCCTGGTCGTGGAGAGCCGCGTCTGCGATGCCCTGCGGCCGACACTGCTTCCGCGCCTGCTGGAAGTGTGGCTTGACGCCGGCCTCCAGCTCGGCAACCACTCGTTTTCTCATCCCGATCTGAACCGTACCGCGCTCGCGAGCTACCGGGCCGACATCGTCAAGGGTGAGGCGACGGTCAGAGCGCTGCTCGAAAGGCGAGGCACGGAGCTTCGGTACTTCCGGCACCCGCTGCTCCATACGGGTACGTCACTGGAGGTGAAGCGGGCCGTCGAGACGTTTCTGCTCGAGCGTGGCTACACGATCGCGCCGGTGACGGTCGACAACCAGGAGTGGGTGTTCGCCGCCGTCTACGCCCGCGCGAAGACTAGGGGCGACTCCGCGACGGTGCGGCGGATCTCCGAGGCCTATCTGACCCACTTGGACGAGTCTCTTCGCTTCTACGAACGCCTTTCGACCGACCTCCTCGGCTACGAGCTTCCCCAAGTCCTGTTGCTGCACGCGAACGAGATGAACGCTGACCTGCTCGGCGAGCTGGCAGCATTGATCGAAGTACGCGGCTACCAGTTCGTGTCTCTGGATGAGGCGCTGGCGGATCCCGCATACGGCCGGCTGGACGAGTACGTGGGACCGCGTGGACTCTCATGGCTGCAGCGCTGGGCGCTCGCCGACGGGCTGGATGTCCCGCCCGAGCCGCGAGAGCCGGGCTGGGTGGCGGAGATGTTCCAGACCTACTGAGAGCCCGGTCTAAATGGTGGCGGACCTTCCGCCTGCCGGAACTCCGATTCGTGGGCCGGCGGCAGTTCGTCCAGCTCCGCGATCATCCCGTCGTACGCTGCGGAGGATTCACGGAGACCGGCCAGATCGTCCGGCGGCAGCCGGTCGATGACACGGCGTACGCTCTCCATGCGCTCTTCGATCTCCGGGTGGGTGAGAAACGGGCTCACTAGGACGCTCGGCCGGTCTTCCCGCAACTCCATCAGGATTTCGAAGAAACGGAGAAGGCCCGCCGGATCCCAGCCGGCGGCCACCATGAGGCCCACCGCGAGGCTGTCGGCCTCGGCTTCGAGGCTTCGGCTGTAGTTGGCAAGGAACAGGATACGGCTCCGGTCCATGCGCTGACCCAGGCCGAGCTGGCTGCGTTGATACTCGTACAGTTTCTGGCTCGCGTGGCCCGCCGCCAGATGGGCGATCTCGTGTGCGAGAACCGCCGCGATCTCACCCATCGAGCTCGACTCCTCGATCAGCCCCCGGTAGAGGTAGATCG
>JBFILW010000065.1:0-12829 GCA_041612005.1 Gemmatimonadota bacterium | reverse complement strand
ATGAGAATGCTGCCGTCGGCATCCCTCTCTCGGATGCCCTCGACAGCCGACGCGGCGGCCAGGCCGCCGCCCACGATGACGTAATCGTATTCGCGCATCAGTCCGAAGCCAGGTCGAGCAGCTCGACCGGATGAACGACTCTGGTTACACTGCCCCGGGAGGCCAACCCGGCCCCGATCTGCATGACGCAGCCGGGATTCCCGGTCGCCACCCAGCCGAGATCGGCATCTTCTATCTCGTCCAGCTTCGACGCCAGAACCGCCGCCGAGAGCTCGGGACGGGTGAGATTGTATATGCCCGCGCCTCCGCAGCATCCGTCGCTGGATGGGATACTCACTCGCACGAGCCCTTCGATGTTATCGAGGATCTGCAGCGGTGCTTCCCGTACGCGCTGGCCATGCAACAGGTGGCAGGGCGCATCGTAGCCCACGCGGCCGTTCAGCCTACCGGTCACTGGCCGCGGTGCCTCGATCAGTAGCGTGGTCACGTCCCGCACCCGTGCGGCCAGCGCCTCGGCCCGGTCGTGCCAATCCGCCTGCCCATCCAGCCAATCGGGATACTCGCGCATCGCCTGTCCACAGCCAGCCGAATTAGTGGCGATGAGGTCCGCACTCGACGCCTCGAAGGCCTCGATGTTCCGCCGCGCGAGTGTCCGCGCCCCCTCCAGGTCTCCGGCGTGGGCATGCAGGGCTCCACAGCAACCCTGGTCCGGTGCCGCCACCTCGCGGTAGCCACCCCTGCGCATCGTGCGCCGGGTTGCCGCATGCACGTGCCCGAATAGTTCCTTCATCACGCAGCCGTCGAGCAGCGCGTAGGTCGGAGGGACGGCGGAATCCCGAGCCGACTCGTGGCCGTGAGCTGTGCCGTTTCTGCGAGGAGTCGGTTCGGAGGCGCGCCTCCCGGATCGAAGAGCCGGTCTGGTCGCATCGAGGAGACGCGCGGCCAGGCCCGGCCGACCTCCGGCCCAGCGCCCGACCAGACGCGCCACGCCCAACCTACGTAGAGCTCGGGAGGCCGTGAATGCGATGGAGGCGCCAGGACCCCCCGCCACGACCGCCAGCACGGCCCGTCCGACCGAACCCGGTCCGAGATCGTTGGCGGTCAGTTTCTGTCGGGTGCTCTCGAGCAGGTACCCGTATTCCACGCCGGCCGGACAGGCCGTCTCGCACGCCAGGCAGCCGAGGCAGCGATCGAGGTGCTCCTGGACCACGTCGCCGAGCTCCAGTCGCTCCTCGGCGACCGCCCGCATCAGGAACAGCCGTCCGCGCGGCGAGTCGTTCTCCTCGCCGAGGACTCGGTATGTGGGGCAGGCCGACAGGCAGAACCCGCAATGGACGCAGGCTCGAAGCCGGGCCGATTCATTCGGCCGGGCCGCCGTCGGGTAGGGGGTCGCCACCGACAATGGGCTCGCCGGTCGCCGTTACTGCTCCCCGGGTGCGGGATCCGAGGAAGAGTGATCGTGCAAGATCCGCCAGTCGCGGCCGACCTTCCGGAGAACGAGCGTGAAGGGACCCGACGCTATGGTCCGACCGTCCTCCGCGTAAAGGATGTAGCGGGCAGTCGCGAGGGCGAGAGTCGCGCTCAACCTCCGGACCTTGAGGTCCACGAACCGCAGGCTATCGCGATCCGCTTCGGGCGCAAACAGCGGGGCATAGCGCTCGTAGATTGCATCCCAACCTTCGACGAGGCCGGCCCCGCCGATGTAGGTCGTGCCTGGCGACTCGACATAGTCGTCCATGAAGCCATCGATTCGACCGTCGTTCCAGGCGATGGCCGAGCTGTCCAGCATCGCCTGCACGGCGTTGGTGATGCCGACGATCGATCGTGCATTGCGCTCGGCCTCCGGAACCTCTTCGACCCAGCAGCCGCTGACCGCGAGGCCGAGTATGACTCCCGCCAGCGCCGCGGCTCCCGCTCTCAGGGTACACCACGGCGTACGGCGTCGCGGCGGAGGCGTCACGACTTCACCTGTGTCATGTGCTCCGCGAAATGGTCCGCTGTCAGCCTCACAGCCTCGTCGAGCGTCGGGTTCGGACCCGGGAACGGGTGTGCGGAATTCATGGTGTGGCTTCCGCCCTCGATCCACTCCAGGCGTCCCTGTCTGCCGGCGGCCTCGCACAGCTCGCGGGCAGCCGATGGCGGGACGCTCTCGTCCTGCGTGCCGTGGACAATGAGAAACGGTGTTCGCAGTAGAGCCGCCGCTCGGAGCACGTTGAGGGAGTCTCGGTTGCTGCGGATGTCGTCGAGCAGGTCCCGGTACAGCGGCATGTCCTGCCCCGTGCGAGCGTTGTGGATCGTTACCATGCCATCGCGCTCCAGCTGGTCGGCGTACGCCTGCTCGTACCGCTCTACCGACGAGATCGCGGCCCAGGTCGCGAGAGCGGAAACATCATCGCGGGCGGCCGCGGTGAGAACGACGCTGGCGCCCCCGCGGCTATGTCCGAAGAGACCGAATCGACAGGCCGGATGGAGCCTTACGTCGCCGAGCGCACCCGCTTCGAGCCCGGACAGCACCGCGGACAAGTCCGCCACTTCGTCCGAAAACGTGTTGTGCCCGAAGCGCTCAAGCTCACTGAAGGTCTCGAGGTCGTCTCCCACCCCGCTGCCGCTGAAATTGAAGCTGACGGTCGGAAGACCGGTCCGCTCCGCGACCCGCGAGGAGAGATACGGGAAGAAGCCCCAGTCTTTGAAGCCCTTGAAGCCGTGACAGATGACAATCGCGGCTTCAGAGCCGTCGCCATCGGCTGGCAGCCACAGATCTCCCCGGATGAGGTGACCGGGGCGAGGCTCGATCCTGAAAGGAGTGCGGGCGACGGTCACCCGGACTCAGCCGTCACGCGAGGTAGTTGGACGACTTGATGCCGTAACGCTCCGGGTCCGTCGTGCGCGCAACATAATATTGTGCATCTCCCGTTACCGGATCGGCGGCCATGAGGTCGATCACGGCGCCGTCAGCCCCGAGCTTCTGCCCGCTGCCGTCGACGACCACCTTGACGATCGGACGGTGCAGAGCACGGTCATCGGGATTGCGCGCGACCACCATGGCCACCGAGCCGTCGTCCAGAATGACCGCCGTCCCGACCGGATAGATCCCCATCATATTGATGAACGCCTTTACCACAACCCTGTCCCAGCCCGACGAGGTGTTCTCCCACAGCTGGCGAACGGCCTCGTCCGGCGAGCATGGCATGAAGCCCCCTGTCCGGCCCGTGATCGCCGCGTCGTACGCTTCCGCAACCGCGATGATCTTGGCGAAGTACCCCATATCACGGGGTCGGATCGCCTTCGGGTACCCGCTGAGGTCGACCTTCATGTGGTGCTCGTATGCCGCCAGCATCGCCCGGTACGGAGGCTCGGCGAAGCCCTCGACGTCAAACAGCATCAGCAGCCCGAAATCGGGATGCTGCGCGAGCTGCTGCCAGTCCTGGTCGTTCAGCCACCCGGTCTTGTTGAGCAGTGCTCCGGGAATCAGAAGTTTGCCGATGTCATGGAAGAGCGCGCAAAAGCCGAGGTCGAACAACTGCGGCTTGGTCATTTCCAGCGTCTCACCTAACGCGACCGAGAGAATGGCGACGTTGACGGAATGCAGGAACGTCGGGTCGTCATAGTCACGCATCGTCGTCATGCCGAGCATCGAAGCCTTGTCCTGAAGCACCTCGTCGACGATGCCGAGAATCGCACGCTTCGCCTTCCGCGCCGCGGTCGGTTTGCCAAGCACGGCTCCGCTCATGGAGTCCCTGACCACCGACACGGATTGCACGTAGGTCCGGCGGGCTGACTCGCGCTCCTGGTCCTCCGCCTGTAGGTGGTCGAAGAGCGCTGCCGGCGGTCCAACCTCGATCCGCTTCACCGAGGCTGCCTCCATGCCTCGCTCGAAGCGGCTCAGCGGGTCGACGTCGGGTTCTGCTGACTGGTCGCGCGACTCTCCGAGCGCGGTGAGGAAGGGGACCCACTCATCTCGGGTCACACCGGGCTTCACATCGATACGCCCGATGCCGTGAGAGGCAAGCATCTGGCGCAGAACGCCGAAGTTCTCGTGGTCGGCCCGGTCCAGGCGCATGCGCAGATCGTTGACGAAGATGAAACTGCCAGCCGCCCACACGCTCAGGCCGCCCTCGCGCTCCATGGTCTCGCGGGCGCGCGCCTCCAGCTCCGTGATCGACGTATCCGTCGTCTGATTGCCGACCGGGTAGAGCTGGAGTGTGCGTATGGCGCCGAGCAGGGCCGTGAGCATCGCGTGCCCGACGCTCTGGTCCTCCGCCTCGTGATGATCGATGTGCTGGTTGTCGGTGCTCATGACCCCTCACCACCGGCGCGCGCCCGGAGTGCCGCGTTGACCGCGCTCCGCACCGCTACATTCTTGTCGTTGGCCGCGCTCTCCAGCACCTGCGCTGCCTCGTCACCGGGGATGAGGCCGAGCGCGCGGGCAGCCGTGGCACGGATCGATGGCGGTTGCTTGCGGAACATCGAGCGGCCGTTCAAAAGCTCCTGCAGCAGGTCAATGGCATCATCCCCCGCCACCTGAGCGTACGCCTTGAAAAAGGCGAGCTGTTCGTTCACGTCGCGGTCCTTGAGGTCCCCGTCGTTGATCAACTCCTCCAGGTATTCGCGGGCGCCGGGGGGGCGGATGCCCGATATGGCCCGTGCGGCGGCAAAGCGGATCTTCGTGTCACTATCGTCGAGCAGCTCCAGGAGCCGCTCGCTGCTGCCCTGGTAGTTCAGCGCCTCGAGCGCCGAGATGGCGGCCAACCGTGCATCGCGATCCTGTCGATCCAGCAGCATCATCACGTCGGGCGTGGCCTCCTGAACCCCGAGCCGTACGACGATACGCGTGGCCTCCGCGGCGACAACGGGATCTTCGGTGCGGAGCAACAGCCGGATCTGCTGTGGGTTAGAAGCGACCAGTCGGTCGATCGCTGTCGCGAGCTGCTGCCGGGTGTCGCGGTCAGCCAGGCGCGGCAGAGCCCGCACGAGCGTGGGTATCGCCTCTTCCTGAAGCGCGTCCAGCAGCGACCTCAACTGCTCCGGCTCCGGCCGATCCGGTCCCGGCCCGGCCGCCGCCACCAACTCGGCGAGAGACTCGCTCATCTCGTGCAGGAGGTCGGCCACAAGCTGCTGCGGCTCTTCTTCGCCGGTCTTGTCCGCCAGCAGCTGCAGCTCTGTGAGCATGAGGGCGACGTTGTCGTATTCGCGCTTCCTCATCAGGCGCGGGAGCATACCACGCACGATCTCCACGACCTGGGTTCGCCGCTCGTGGTCCCGCATCTCGAACTGATCGAGCAGCGCCAGTGTCACGTCGCGAGACAGCGGACGGTCCCACTCCCGCTTCATTTCGGCGCGCAGGTACCGCCAGTCGGCATCAGTGAGAATAAAGGGCGCGATGTCTCCCTCGTCCTTCAGCTCCCCGATCTTGGCGCCCTGAACCTCCTCGATTTCGCGCTTGTCCTCGACCTCCTCGCCGGCGCCGGCACCCGGGTCGGGCATCGGGACTGCGGCCTCGTCCATCTCGGCGATCAGGTTGACGTAATCGACCTGGATGTCGACGAAGTCGCGACGCCAGAAGAGCGACAGAATGTCTTCATCGCGCCGCTCGCTCATGCATTGCTGCAACAAGTCCACGAAGTCGCGCACTTCGCCGGACTCGGAGCCAGGAAGGAACGTGACGGCGCGGATCCCGTCCTTGAAGAGCCTGAAGGCGAGGTTCTCCTCGCCGATCATCTCCTCGTACACCGGTCGACGCTGCCAGATCAGCCTGCCCTCGTCCACCGACAGCGTGAGTCCCGACATCCGGTTGGAGACAGCGCCGAGCTTGGCGGCCGCCTCTTCCTTGAAGCGCCCGACGAGTGGATTGGCGCTGGCGTAGATCTGGGCGACGCGGATCGACTTCACCAGTGCCGTCACGAAGTCGCGGACCGCCGTGAAGTCCTGCTCACCCTCGAAGTCGAGGTCGGCCGACACCTCCGGTAGCCCGGTATCGACAAGGTTCTCCAGCATCGACCCCTGGTCGCCCTTCATCTGATTGTCCATCTCACTCATCGTCGTTGCGGGCCGGTCGCCACGGTGTCTCGGGCCGCCCCGCTCGGGCGTTGCAGGAGCGGGCGAGAGTGAACAGAAGATCGGACAGACGGTTCATGTAGGGCAGCACCGCTTGGTCGAGCTCCGGCTGCTCCTCCGAGAGTCGAGCGATGGCCCGCTCCGCGCGGCGGCATATCGTCCGGCAGACGTGCACTTGCGCGCCGAGCTCGGTGCCGCCGGGCAAGATGAACGTGGTGAGTGCCTCCAGTTCGGTATCCAGCGAGTCGATCCAAGCTTCCAGCTCGGACACTCGTCGCTCGGTTCTGAACGCGGGGATGGTTCCTTTTCGGGCCGCAGCTTCAGGATCGGCCGCGGCCAGCCGGGCGCCAATCGCGAACAGGTCGTCTTGAACCGCCCGAAGGAGTGCGTGGTCGATCAGTCTGTCTTCGTCGCGGGCGAGGGCAAGACCCAGAGAAGCATTCAGCTCGTCGACGGCGCCAAACGCTTCGACCCGGACGTCCGTCTTTTGAACCCGCTCACCGCCCAACAGGGTCGTGTCGCCGCGGTCCCCGGTACGCGTATAGATCTTCATGGCTGTATTCGAGGCCGCCCCGCTGAAGTCGAGCGTGGAGTCAGTGATGTTCTCCGGGTAGCAGCGACCAGGGCGATAGAGAGTAGAGCCGCTGGATCGAGCTCCGGTCTCTCTCCGAGAGGGAGGCGTTCGAGGACCCTGGGTGCATGACGTCGCGAGGATCGTCGCTGTGCGGTAACCCGAGTACGTGACCGGCTTCGTGGAGCGCGACCGTGCGGAAGAAGTCGAGGTCGATGCGTGTCCCATCCGGATGATGGAGCGCGAAGTCGATCGTCGCGAAACGCAGCCACCCGTCTTCATCGGCTGACCACGCTGCGACTCCGGCCCGCTCGTCGTCGAACCTCGCCACCCACAACACTTCGACATCGGCCGTCGTCACGTCCTCGACGATCTGGAAACGCAGACGGATGTCGCTTTCGGATGCCCAGTCGCTGAGAGCGAAGTATGCGACGTTGGCGAAGCGACGATCGAACCCATCCGGGAGCGGAGCGATGTAGAGCCTCAGCGTACGCAACTGATCTGCGGGGAGTGTCTCCCAGCGGTGCAGAGAGCTCGTCCCGCTCTCGAGAGGTCCGCTCAGGTAGGCTTCCGTCTTGGGCACGACAGCCGGCGCGAGCGAACGAGCCTGTTGCCCCGACAGAGGAGCCGCGAAAACGGCCGTAGTCAGAGCGAATAGCCGTATGCCGCGCGGCAGGATTCGTTCGATCATTCGCGCCCGGTTCGAAGTCGCGTGCCGGGCACACAGGTGCCCATCCATCCCCCGGCGGAGCCGGTGAATCGCTCGCAGTTTCCCAATATAGCTGGAGTGGCGCCATTTACGAAGCGTTCGCGCGTGCGTGAGACAGCCTTTACTCGCCCGAGAAATGACGAGCGAGAGGCGCTTCGCGTCACGGTGACCGCGACGGGGCAATCAGGCTCGAACTCGCTGTACGACAGGCAGTTCACGAGATATCGGTCGTCCTTCTCGTGCCGGGTCCACGCAGCGCCGCCAAGACACGGCTCTCCAGCTCGAGCACCGCGACCGAGCGAACCTCCTCGATCGCGGCGCGATCCGCAGCGCTTCCAAGCTCGACGCACGCTGACCCAGCGCCGAATTCGGCCGTCAGCATTCGGATCAGCTCCACTGCCTCCGTCTCGCCATCCACCTGGTATGAGCACACGAGTGTACCGCTCAATGGATAGGCGCTCAGCCGCACCGCCGACACGCCCTCCCGGTCCAGAAGCCGTCGCGCGGTCTGCGCTGCCGCCGCCAACTTCCGCCGGGAGCATGCCAGTCGAACGCGACGCTGCGGATCCGTCGCCGGTGGCGGCCCGTACTGTTCTGGAGGCTCGAGGTGGGCTCCGTGTGACGCAGCCCACTCCGCAAGCTCGCCGTGACGTGACTCCACCGAAGCACGCGAGCCATGGAGCCCGACCAGGAGCCGCGAGGAACCGGACGCGACATCCGCCTCCCAGTACACGAACTCCGGCTCGGTGAAGTCCTCCGGCGCCAGCGCCGCCAGTTTGTCGGCCAGTTCCTCCTCGCTTCCACCGGCACGGACGGCGAATAGCCGTCGCTCGGGAGGTAGCGGCCACAGGCGTAGCGTCGCGTCGCGGATCACGCCGAGTCGCCCGCGACTACCGCATGCCAGGCGCGGCAGGTCGTATCCGGCCACGTTCTTCACCAGCGGGCGGCCGAAGCGAAAGACACGCCCGCCAACACCGACCACGGTACACGCCAGGAGCTGCCGCCGTACCGGGCCGTACGCATGATCCGAAGGGTGCCGCTCGGCCGCGTTGACCCAATCTCCGAGCGTCGGGTTTCCCGTCAGCGGCGCGATCGGGAGCCACTGTCCCTGTTCAGCCAACAGCTCCGACAGGTCCGCCATCCGGATGCCGCCTCCGGCAGTGACGGTCAGGTCGTCGGGGCGGTACTCGATGATGTCGGCCGTGGCCTCCGTGCTGACGGTTCCGAGCTGCAGCGGGGAATCCGGGTCCTCGGACCAGGGAGCCGGCTCGGGCGGCAGGAGCTTGTCCGCGTTGCACCGGCCGTGCGGGTCGAAGGCGCGCTTGATCGCCCGCAACAACGCCAGTTCCCCGGGCTCGAACATCAGCGACATATAGCGCATTTTGTCGAGTCCGACGCCGTGCTCTCCGGTAATCGTACCCCCCGCATCGACACACAACCGCATGATTGCGGCGCTCGCAGCCTCCACCCGCTCGACCTGATCCGGATCGGCCGAGTCGAACATCAGGTTCGGGTGCAGGTTCCCGTCCCCGGCGTGGAAGAAGTTGGCCAGCGGCAGAGCGTGCTGCTGCGCCAGCTTCTCGATTGCCGGCAACAGCACCGGCAGCTTGGTCCTCGGCACGACGGCGTCCTGTACGAGCACATCAGGAGCCAGACGGCCGAGCGCCCCGTACGCTTTCTTCCGGGCCTGCCACATTCGGGCGCGCGCCTCCTCGTCCGCCGCCTGGCTCACCTCACGGGCTCCGGCATGTCGAAGTGCCCGGGTAACGACTCCAAGATCAGATTCGGCGCCGGCGTCATCGCCCTCGCACTCGACAATGAGCGCGGCAGCGACATCGGTTGGCAGACCGGCGGCGAACACCGACTGTTCCACCACCCGGATGGTGGCCCTGTCGATCAGCTCCATCGCCACCGGGACTACACCGGCTCGGAACACGTCGTTGACGGCCCAGCCCGCTGCTTCGAGTGAGTCGAACAGTCCGAGGGCCGTGAGCACCGCGCGCGGCCGGGGAACGAGTCGCAACGTGATCCGACTCGCGATCCCGAACGTGCCTTCGCACCCGATGAACAGACCGGCGAGGTCGAGGCCGCCATCGTCACCGCGCTCCAGCGTCACCACAGAACTGTCCGGCAGAACGACCTCCACGCTCAGAACGTGATCGCTCGTGACGCCGTGTCTGAGGCAATGCGGTCCACCGGCGTTCTGAGCCACGTTTCCACCGATCGTGCAGGCTGAGGCGCTGCCGGGGTCGGGCAGATACCTCAGCCCGTGCGGAGCGGCGGCAGTGCTGACATCAGCCGTGACGACGCCGGGCTCGACGATCGCGATGCGTTCGTCCGGATCGACCGACAGGATCCGGCTGAGGCGCGCGGTCGACACGAGAACCGCGCCGTTCGCCACCGCTCCTCCCGCGAGGCCGGTGCCCGCGCCGCGGGGAACGAAGGGAGTCCCCGCACGGTAGAGAACGCGGACCACATCGATCAGCTCGCTGCGGTCGCCGGGGAATACGACGGCGAGAGGAGACCCACGGATGGTCGTGAGAGCGTCGGACTCGTAGGCGAGCAATCGTTCGGGGCGAGTGATTACCCCCGCAGGCCCGACGACCGCGCGCAGAGCGTCGGCGACTTCGAAAGCGAGCGTACGAGCGGTCGAGGTGGCCACCCGGGCAGGCTACGAAGGAGCCAAACAGGCAGCAAGGCGGGTCCGAAGGCGGTTGACAGAATCGGGGCTCCCATTTACGATTCCGGCGCCCACGAAAGGGCATTTCCGCCCCGCCTCGCAGTCAAGCATGGCGGGGCTTTTGATTCACGGTCCGGGGTAGCTCAGCGGCAGAGCGGGTGGCTGTTAACCACTAGGTCGGGGGTTCGAATCCCCCCCCCGGAGTCGCGGCGCGCGAGGCGTCAGCGCACGAGGCTGGGTAGCTCAGTCGGTAGAGCACCGCGCTGAAAACGCGGGTGTCGGCGGTTCGATTCCGTCCCCAGCCACTCTGCCGAGGGGCGTAGCTCAACTGGCAGAGCACCGGTCTCCAAAACCGGCGGTTGGGGGTTCGAGTCCCTCCGCCCCTGTACCGTACAGTCGTTCCGGCTTTGCTCGCGTAGCTCAGTGGTAGAGCGCGTCCTTGGTAAGGACGAGGTCATGGGTTCAATCCCCATCGCGAGCTCTGGCGCAATAGCAGTGAGACGGCACGGAGTTGGATCTGCGCCCGTAGCTCAGCCTGGATAGAGCATCGGCCTTCTAAGCCGAGGGTCGCAGGTTCGAATCCTGCCGGGCGCATTCGCTGGGCCGCGCGAGGCCCCCATCGTCCAACGGTCAGGACACCACTCTTTCAAGGTGGAGATAGGGGTTCGATTCCCCTTGGGGGCATGCGGTTGACGCTCGCTACCCGCGGCGCGCAACTTGCCCGGCGCCACGCACGGAAACCGGGGCCGTAGCTCAGTTGGGAGAGCGCTTGAATGGCATTCAAGAGGTCAGGGGTTCGACTCCCCTCGGCTCCACTAGCCCACCGGTGTCCGCCTGAGAGAGGCAATTGCGGCCTAGTCCGGTGGGCCCTGTGCGCATCGAGGACGACTCAGAGACCACCAGAACCCACCGGCCGGAGCTCGAATGGAACCGCCGAAGGACGCACAGCAGGCTATAGAGACCTGGCTCGGTTCAAAGTTTCCCGACGTCGACCTCTCCGTTCACTGGAACGAGGATCGCAATGTGGTTCTTTTCCGGGTCAAGTCGGACGGTCCGAAGCACGAGTATCACGAGATCGAGGTGACGCGGGAGGCGTTCGAGAAGCTCGATCCGGACACGATTACGCGCGATCTGGAGGAGCAGGAAGTTGTCGAGCGGCTGAAAGCCGATCGAACCATGCGTCTCACGTATTACGCGACGCGGCAGGTTCCGCCCGTCGAGCGTCTGCGCGTTGACTGCAACGGACGGAAGTACACGGTCGTCCGATACAAAGACTCGGTTCGCGTTCTGGACGAGGAACGGAAGATTCTGGAGAATCTCCCACGGCGGCTGACGATCAGCAGCTCGATCTTCTACCGGGTATGGTGCGACGATATCGAGAAGTGGCGGGGAGACAGTCAGTGATGGTCCAGGGTAGTAGTCAGCACGGGCGCCGCTAGCTCAACTGGCAGAGCAACGGACTCTTAATCCGTAGGTTGAAGGTTCGACTCCTTCGCGGCGCATTCCACCGATCTCCGTTCGCCCAAATCCCGGCAACGGGTCGAACGGGCGCCTGTCCGGGCGATCGAGTAAGTTCACTGATGCACGCATAACCCTGCCAAAGCAATAAGGAGTAACAATGCCATTCGAGCTGCCAAAACTTCCGTATGCGTACGATGCGCTCGAGCCGCACATCGACGAGCGCACCATGACCATCCACCACGACAAGCACCACCAGGGCTACGTCAATAACCTGAATGCCGCGCTGGAAGGGCATCCCGAGCTACAGGACATGAGCGCGCTCGAGTTGTTGCTCAATCTCGACTCCGTGCCGAGCAACATTCGCACCGCCGTCCGCAACAATGGCGGAGGGCACGTGAACCACTCGCTCTTCTGGACGTCGATGACCGAGAATGGCGGCGGCACGCCGAGTGGTCTTCTGAGCATCGAGATCGACGATTCGTTTGGTTCCTTCGTGGAATTTCACAAGTTGTTCAGCAAGGCGGCCGCGACCCGGTTCGGAAGCGGTTGGGCCTGGCTGTGTGCGGGCTCCGACGGGCTGATCGTGACCTCGACCCCAAATCAGGACAACCCGATCTTCACCGAAGGCAACGTGCCGATCCTCGGCCTCGATGTCTGGGAGCATGCGTACTATCTGCACTACCAGAACCGAAGAGCCGACTATATCGAGGCGTTCTGGAACATCGTCGACTGGGACGAGGTGTCCGGCCGGCTGGCGCTCGTACGGACAGAGGAAGGCATCGCGGAGCTGGCCGATTGGGCCAGGGGGCAGTGGCACAAGCTGAAGGACGCGCTCAACCGGCTCACTGTCTGAACCGAAACACGACTCTTTCACAGCCGTCGAGGAGGTGTCATGCGACGTATCTTGTCGCTGCTCGTTCCGATCATTGCGCTCGCCTTTGCGTCACCACTGACCGCGCAGACTTTTGAGATCGTTCCCCAAATCGGCCTCACTCTGACCGATTACACCGGGACTGACGTGGACGCGTCGACCGCCGCCGGGTTTTCGGCGGGTGGTAAGGTCCGCGTCGGGCGCACGTTCTACGTCGACGGCGGCTTCTTCTGGAGCTGGGCCGGTGCCAACGTGAAGGACACGGGTGGGACCAGCAACAGTTTCTACATCGGCTCGGTTCAGATTCCGGTCACCATGGGCTACCGCATCGGTCTCAAGCTCGTCGCGATTCGGATCTTCGGAGGCGTGCTGCCCAGCTTTGTCACCAACGTCAACGATACGGACCTCGGGATCGTCAAGGACGATCTCAACAGCGTCCTGTGGTCGGGCAAGTTCGGGGCGGGCGTCGATATCCTGTTTCTT
>JBFILW010000064.1:0-13049 GCA_041612005.1 Gemmatimonadota bacterium | reverse complement strand
GACGCCGCCAGCGCGACCCCGGCCACCGCCGCTCCCGGTTCGGCATGGCCCTCGTCGCCCGGCTCGCGGGCGATTAGAGTACGCCATGGCCCGACTCTTCGACATCCTGGGGCCGACGATGGTCGGCCCTTCCAGCTCCCACACTGCCGGGGCGTGCCGCCTCGGGTTCGTCGTCCAGGCCGTCGCCGGCGGGCTCCCGGACCGCGCCCGGATCTGTCTCCACGGCAGCTTTGCCATGACCGGCGAGGGCCACGGGACAAAGCTCGCCATACTGGGCGGGCTCCTGGGCCTGCTTCCGGACAACCCACGCATTCGCGAGGCGGAGCGCCTGGCCACCGAAACCGGACTCGAATGGGAATTCCATACCTGTGACCTTGGCGAGGACGCGCATCCGAACAGCGCCCGGTTCGAAGTGTGGCGCGAGGAAGAGGAGCTGGAGATCGTAGGCTCCTCGATCGGTGGTGGCCGAATCCGCATCGAGGAGATCGATGGATTCGCGGTCGATCTGTCGGGCTCCTTTTCGACCATGGTCGTTTTGGCGGATGACATCCCCGGCACTGTTGCGCGGATCACAAGTCTCCTGGCCTCGAACGACGTGAACCTGGCGACGATGCGGGTGGATCGAACGGGGCGGGGAGGTCGCGCGATGATGACGATCGAGACCGACTCGGACGTGCCTTTCGTGGTCGTCGAAGAACTCCGGAACGAGAGCTGGGTCCACTGGATCCGCAACGTCCACCAGCTCAACGCCTAGGCAGGCTCTTAGCATGATACGCTCCATTGCCGAGTGGTTCGCGGCCGCCGAGACCGAGGGTTTGGATCTGGCCGACGTGATTCTGAATCGCGAAGCGCAGGAGAGCGGTGCGTCCGCGGAGCAGATCCGCAAACGCATCGTCGAGACGCTCGCGGTCATGGAACGAGCCGTCGCGGAAGGGCTCGAGACCGAAGAGCCGAGTCCATCCGGTATGACTGGCGGCCGGTCAGCCCGCCTCATGCGTAGCTCGCCGAGCTTCTTCGGCCCACAGTTCACGAGCATGCTTGCCCGCGCGATCGCGACCCTCGAGGTCAATGCCCGCATGGGCCTGATCGCGGCGGCGCCGACGGCTGGCGCGGCTGGGGTCGTGCCTGCCGTCCTGCTGACGATGCGAGAGCTGCGCGGTTGGTCCACGGATGACCTCGTGCGTGGCTTGCTGGTGGCTGGCGGAGTCGGCTCCGTGATCGCCCAACGGGCCTCGATCGCCGGCGCCGGCGGAGGCTGCCAGGCGGAAACGGGCAGCGCCGCGGCGATGGCCTCGGCGGCCGTCGCCTACCTCGAGGGTGGCACGCCCGAGCAGGTCGGTCAGGCGATCGGCCTTACACTCCAGGGCATGCTCGGCCTGATCTGTGATCCGGTGGCCGGCCTCGTGGAGATCCCGTGCGCGTACCGCAATGCATCCGCCGCCGTCCAGGCGGTCGCCGCCGCGGAGATGGCGCTGGCGGGACTGGACTTCCCGATCTCGGTGGACGAGGTGATCGACGTGATGGGGGAAGTCGGCCGGAAGATGGACGTGCGCTACCGGGAGACGGCGCTCGGTGGCCTCGCAGCCACGCCCAGCGGCCAGCGGATCGCCGAGTTGAGCGGGATGTCCGAGCTGGTCCAACTGCAGCGGCGCGGCCGCACTCACGGCGAGGATACCAGTCGCTTCGGTCCCTCCTGAGTGACCGCTCGGTCCTCGCCGACCGTAGCGATCGAGGCCTCAGCGTGTAGATTCAGCCTCTCCAGTCCAGCTGTCCTTCACTCACAGGTGATTCGAATGTCGATGACACTTCTGCTACTCTTCGCCGCCGTCCTCATCATTGGCGTCCTCACCGGAATGTTGGCCAAGATGCCGGTGCGCCAGATCGCCGTCATGTGCGTCGGCATGGCGGCCGTCGCCCTCGTTTTCTACGGATTGGCCGAGCTGGTATGAACACGAGACTAAAGCCGGCGGGGGCCGGTCTGACGCTGTCATTGCTACTCTGCGCGGGCGTATCGCTGCTGACCGCTGTACCGGCCGCGGCGCAGATCGCCGAGGTCGAAGCCAAGCTTCCGTTCGAAGCGCCGCCAGCCGAGCTGTTGGCGTCTCGCAGAGCCCGCCTGCTGGATTCGATCGGCACCGGAGTCGTCCTCGTGAAGTCGGCGAGCGAGCGGTCGATCGACGGCGACTACGCCCAGGCCTCCGATTTCCGCCAGAACAACGACTTTCTATACCTCACCGGGCTGGAGACGCCGGACTCGTGGCTCCTCCTGTCCTCCGCCCCGGACGGCACGCGTCAGGAGCGTCTGTTCATCCCCGAGCGCAACGAGGCGATGGAGCGCTGGACCGGTGCCAAGCCCTCGTTCGAGGATGCGGCCGCCATATCGGGAATCTCCGAAGTCGCCGCCGAAGACGAGCTCGAGCGCGCCATCCGACGATCTGCCTTCCGCCGCGGTGGCGCGGCCACGGTCTACGCTCCGCTCAACGACCGCACACGCGACGACGAGACGATCCAGCGCCTGCTCTTCGACTGGCCACTCGAAGTGAAGGATATCGAGCCCGTGATAGCCCGGCTGCGCCTGGTCAAGGACGAGTTCGAGCTTCGCATGCTTCAGCGCGCCATCGACATCACGGCCGCCGCCCAGCGGGCCGCGATGCAGCATGCGCGCCCAGGGATCTACGAGTACGAGCTGGAGGCGGTGATCGAGTACGCCTTCCGGGCCGGTGGTGCCGAGCGGGTCGGGTTTCCGAGCATCGTCGGGTCCGGCCCCAACTCCGTCGTGCTCCACTACGACAAGAGCCGCCGCCGCATGGAGGATGGCGATCTGGTGGTAATGGATATCGGGGCCGAGTACAGCTACTACACCGCGGACGTCACTCGGACGATTCCCGTCTCCGGCCGGTTCAGCGATCGGCAGCGAGCGATCTACGAGCTCGTTCTGGGCGCGCAGCAGGCTGGTATGGAGGCTGTGAGGCCGGGCGCCACGATCCAGGAGGTGGACGCGGCGGCGCGCGCCTACATGAGAAGGCACTCCGGCGACCTTTGTGGCGCGCAGGACTGCAACGGATTCTTCGTCCATGGCGTCGGCCACTGGCTCGGCATGGACGTGCACGATGTTGGTAGCTACGGGACGGTGTTCGAGCCGGGCATGGTGCTGACGGTCGAGCCGGGGATCTACCTGGTGGACGAGGAGCTTGGGGTGCGGATCGAGGACGACGTGCTGGTGACGGAGACGGGCTACCGCCTGCTGTCCGAAAAAGCCCCAAGGGACCCCGACGAGATCGAGGCGCTCATGAAGCAGCGCCTCAGCCTCAATTAGGGTCCCGCCGTCTCGGGTTCCCGCCGGCGCATCAGGCGGCGACGCGCCAGCTCCAGACGCGAGTTCCGACGTTCCTCGGCGTCACGGTGTCGGCGATACTCCTCGGGGGTCCGGAGCTCGAGTCGCGGCACCGGCACCGGCCGCCGTTTCTCATCGATCGCCACCATCGTGACGTAGCAGGAGTTCGTGTGGCGGCGTGGTCCACCGTGCACCGACTCGGCCGTTACCCGGACTCCCACTTCCATCGATGTGCGTCCCACCGTGTTCACGGCCGCCCGCAGGGTCACGATCTCGCCGATCGCGATCGCGGAGCGGAAGTCCACCTGGTCGAAGCTGGCCGTGACCGTGGGGTGGCAGGCGTGCCGGGTCGCGCACACGTATGCGATCTTGTCGACCGCGGCCAGGATGACGCCGCCGAACACGCTCCCGAACAGATTGGCGTCCTGCGGCGCCATGAGTTGGGTCATGCTGACCTGCGAGTCGGCGACTGTGCGCGTCTGCTCCTCGATCCCGCGACCAATGACCAGCGGCAGCTCCGGGGCGCCGTCCTGCATCGGAGTGCCGCTCATTCGTCGGTCTCATCCTCGAGCCCGAAGTAGGGCAGACGATCGAGCCCGGGCGACCGTGATACGCGCAGCTCGACGGCGACCGCCTCCGCTTGCCGCATGACACGCAGCAGGTTGCCGCCCAGCACCTTGAGGACGTCTTCGTCGCTGTAGCCGCGGCGCACGAGCTCGGCGGTGAGGTTGGGGAGCATCGACACGTCCTCCATCCCGGCCGGGAGCGCGTCCACACCGTCGAAATCCGATCCGAGGCCGACGTAGTCGACTCCCGCCACAGTCACGATGTGGTCGATGTGGTTGGCTATCGTCGCTACCGTGCCGGGTCCGTCCTCCTCCAGCGGGAGGAGGAAGTCGGAGTAGAAGTTGATCATCACGACGCCGCCATTGCCCGGCAGCATGGCCAGGACGTCGTCCGGCACGTTGCGCTCGACGTCCCGCACCGCGCGCGCCGAAGAGTGTGAGAATATGACCGGCGCGGCGGATGCCTCGATCGCATCCCGCATCGCGTCCGGCGTCACGTGGGAGAGGTCGACCAGCATCCCGAGCCGGTTCATCTCCCTCACAACTTCACGGCCGAAATCGGAGAGACCGCCAAGCACGGGCTCGGCGCCCGCGGCATCCGCCCACGCCAGATTCGCCGAATGGGTGAGCGTCATGTAGCGCACCCCGAGGTCGTAGAACATGCGAAGCGTCGGCAATGAGTTGGCGATTGCGTGCCCGCCCTCAATGCCGATCAGCGAGGCCGTCTTGCCGGTTTTCGCGATGCGAAGGATGTCGTCGGCCGTGTAGGCGAGCTCGAGCTGGTCGGGGAAGGCCGCGATCAGGCGGTGAATGAGGTCGATCTGCTCGAGCGCGACGACGGCGGCTCCGGCTCCCATGAAGCGCGCCGGTACGTACGCGGCCCAGAACTGAGCATCGACTCCGCCGGCTCGCAACCGCACCATGTCCGTGTGACCGGTCCTGCTGAGTGTGCCCAGCCGGAGCCTGGCCAGGTCCAGATCGGCTTCGCTGCGGATGCGCCACGGGAGGTCGTTGTGTCCGTCGATCACGATCGCCCGGGCGTGGAGCTCTTCTGCTCTCTCGGGCACGAAGCCCGTTTCCTGAGCAACCGCGAGCCCCACCCCGAGGAAGCTCGCCGCCGCGAACAAAAACGCGGCACGGGACAACGCGGCCGCGGAGCCGATCACGGACGGCCCCCGGTGCCCATGGTTGCGGCCGGCTCGACCGCCCCGAGCTCGACCACTCCGGGCTCGTTCCGCGCAGACTCTACCGCCACGGCCGATACTGAATCCGCTCGAGCATCGGCGTCGTGCTCGATCTTCCCTCCGCGTAAAGCTGCGAAGGCCGTGAGCATGGCTGTCGGAACGGCGATAATGAAGACGAAGCGCCGCAAGCGGCGATCGCTCGGCTGTAGCAGCGAGAAGAGAGCGAATACACCGCAGGTCAGAAGCGCAAAGGCCGCAAAGGTGGCCCAGGTGCGATGCGTCTGCACGATCGACGGCTGCACGAACGTTCGCTCGGCCACGACGTCCGCTGCAGCCAGACCGGTGCCGTATGACGGAATCGCCAGCGCCCCGGCGATGAGGAGGCTGATGATGCCGTAGCGTTCGAGCTCTTCGCGGTTCAATACCCAGCCCAGCAGACCGGATCCCATCCCGATCGTTACCAGCACGATCGGAAACGGATGAGTCACGAGATGCAGGTAGTCCCAACTCAACTCCGGCTCCTGTTCGCTGCCGCGGCCCGAATTCTCGGAAAGGGTTGACGGATACGCGCCAGCCATTAGTATTGCAAGCCTCCGAAAATGCTGCCCCCTTCGTCTAGTGGCCCAGGATACCTGGTTCTCAGCCAGGAGACAGGGGTTCGATTCCCCTAGGGGGTATGGATCGGGCGGTCCCGTCAGCGGGCCGCCCGTTTTTCATCTCACCAGGAAGGCGACGTAGCCCGAGTAGAGGATGAGCAGGGTCACCCCCTCCGCCCGCGAGATTCGGCGAGAGCTCATGAGGATCGGGATGCAGGCCAGGGCGAAGCCAAGGGCCACCGGAATGTCGATGCTCACGATGCGGGGCGCCACGTCGAGAGGGTGCACGACTCCGGCGAGGCCGAGAATAAAAAGTATGTTGAAGATGTTGCTGCCGAGCACGTTTCCGATCGCCATCTCCGGCTCCTTCCGGACCGCCGCCACAACCGAGGTGGCAAGCTCGGGGAGTGACGTACCCACGGCGACGACCGACAGACCGACCAGAGTGTCGGATATGTCCGCGATGCGTGCGATCTCCTCAGCGCCATCAATGACGTAGCGCCCCCCCATCACGAGAAGACCCAGGCCTCCAATCAGGAACACCAGGTTCTTCGCCCATCTCAAGGCTCCGGGTCTCGGCGGGCCCTTTCCGGGCAGGGTCAGCGACAAGGTGTCCGCGAAGGACGGCTCGCCGGGCGGAGCGAGGTGCGCGGCGCGAGCGGTCCGGTACGCCCACGCGACGTAGCTCACCATGCCCAGCAGCAGGAATCCGGCTTCGAAGCGGACAATGGCGCCGCCCCAAGCGAGGACGAACAGCAGGGCCGTGAGCCCGATCACGATCGGCACCTCGCGCCGGACGATCGCCCCCTGCACCGCGATCGGAGAAATGATCGCCGTCAGCCCCAGGACGACCCCGATGTTGAAGATGTTGCTGCCGACCACGTTGCCGACCGCGAGGCTCGGGTAGCCGCGCAGGGCGGCTTCCAGGCTCACCACGATTTCAGGGGAGGAGGTGCCGGCGGCGACGATCGTGAGTCCGATGAAGAGCCGCGAGACGCCGAGGCGCTCGCCGATCCGCGCTGCGCCGCGCACGACACCCTCGGCGCCAATGACGAGGACGACCAGTCCGGCGGCCAGTACTCCGAGCGCCTCAGCCAAGCAACTGGCTCGTCGCGGCGCTCAATCGCCGGCCATCAATAGTCGACGGGCCGCAGGTACCACTCGCCAATCGTGGTGGCGGACAGCATCGCAACGGTGGGCAGGTGCCGCTTCCAGTGCGTTCCCTCCAACCGGTCCCGGACCAGCGAGACTTTCGATGCATCGAACCCGCAGCGCTCCAGACGCTCGGATGAATGGCCGAGAAGCAGGTAGTGAAGGATCAGGTCGGCTTCCGGGTAGGCGATCCCGAGGTCGCCCTCGTCGGTCTGTCCCTGGATGAGATCGGCCGTGGCCGGTTTGTCAGTAATCGCGTCCGGGATCCCGAGCGCGCGAGCCAGCTCCCAAACCTGGGTCTTGAACAGGTCGCCGATCGGGTTGACGGGCGGCGTGTCGTCGGCGTGCCAGGTGAAGTAGCCCAGAAGGCGCTCCGACTTGTTGCCTGTGCCGAGCGGAAGCGCCCGCAGCTTCGCGGCCTGGTCGAAGAGGATGAGCATTCGCTGGCGAGCCATCACGTTGCCGCGCCGGGTCGGATCGGCGTCGGGCTCAGCCTCGCCGAGATAGCCATCCACCGCCGCCGAGATGTCGATCGTGCGCGTTCGAATGCCGATCTGATCGGCCAGCAGTCGCGCGTGTTCCGCACTCTCACCGCTCGATGTCTTGTATGGCAGCAGGAGTCCGGTCACGGAGTCCGGTCCCAGCGCCAGCGCCGCCAGGGCGGCCGTCACCGACGAGTCGACACCCCCTGAGATCGCCACGACCGCACGGTCGAAGCCCCGTTGGATTACGAGCTCATCCCGCAGAAACCGTGTCAGCCACTCGGTGACCAACGTGGGGTCGATGAGGAGAGGGGTGAGGTCACCCGGGCTTGGCGGCCCGGGCGGAAACGCGTCCGCAGTGACCAGAATCGGCTCGGGATCTCCGCCGCTGCGGCTCTCCTCGTCCTCCCGCGCAGCGTCCTCCTCCGACGAGATCCAGTCTGCCGTCCCGGCCCCAGACTGCACGGTCTCGCTGCCCGTCGGTCGTCCAGCACCTTCGGGAGAGGACCGCCTCGCCTGCAACAGACGAGGCAGGGCCCGCTCCAGGTCGGCCAGCAACGGTTGCTCGACCCGAGCCCGGAGCAGGTCGTCGAGCTCGAGGCGGGCCGGTATGATCGCCTCGTCCCAGAGCGGGCCACGGGCGACTTCGTCGCCACGCGGGCTGTAGGCGATCGAGCCTCCGGCGAAGCCCTTGCCGCCCTCGAACCCGACCAGCTGCGCCAGAGCCGTAAACACGCGGTGCTCTTCCGCGATCGCCTGCGTAACCCGGTGCCAGCGGACCACGTTGCCGGGGATGCCGCTGCCCGGCTCGGTGCCTCGCGCGGGCGCAGCGCTCGGAATCAGGATCAGCTGCGCCCCGTCGAGGGCGGCGAGCATGGCGGAAACCGAGTGCCACGCGTCCTCGCAGATGATCATCGCGGCCCGGCCCCACCGGGTGTCAAAGGCGTGCACAGAGTCGCCGGAGTCGACGAAACGCTCCTCCTGAAAGACACCATAGGTGGGGAGGAACACTTTCCGGTGGATGTGACGAAGCTGCGGAGCCCTGGCTCCGATCTCGGCGTAGAGGCTGGAGTTGAACACCCGGTGTTCGTGGATCTCGTAAAACCCGATCGCGATGTCGATCGGCCTGCCGATGCCCGAGTCCGCGTGGGCTGTTTGGAGTGCATCCAGAAGGCGGCTGGCTGGCCAGGCATGCTCGCCGACGCCCCCCTCGAGGAAATAACCGGTCAGACTACTCTCCGGGAAAACCAGCAGCTCCGGAATGGGATCCAGGTCGGCAACCCGCGCCAGAACTTTCGAAATGCGCTCGACGCAGGCGGTCGGATTCGCCTTGACGGGCCGGAACTGGACGATGGCGATGTCGAGAGTCATGGATACAGGCGTCGCTTGGGTGGATCGCTCAGGGCCAAAAAAGCTAGTGCCGCGTTGCTTTTCAGGCCACCGACAGGTATCGATCCACCGCACATCCGGTACACTCAGTCAGACACCGAGACAGGAGACGCGAGACGATCGCCAGGGAGTCGTGACAGGCGTCGAGTTGGTCGATCCGACCCTGATCGCCATCGCTTTCATGCTGTTGCTGCTGGCCGGTTTGCCGCTCCTGGCCAGCCGGCAGAAACTCGGCGAGGAGGAGCTGCGGCAGATCGCCGCATCGCGGCCTGCGGTTTATTTGTCTGCCGCGCTCTCACTTTCAATCATTGCGCTGGGCACCCTCGGCGTCTCGCTGTGGCAGAAGATGTCGCCGGCCTCGCTGGGTTGGCGGGTGGACGATCCAGTCGTGGCCCTGGCCCTGGCGATCGCCACAACCGCCATCGGCCTCGGTGTCGTGTGGGTCGTCAGCTACGTGGGCTCGGCAGCGGGACTGCGCGAGAGCCCGGTGGGCCGGACGCTGCTTCCCGAAGGCGGGCTCGAACGCCGGTGGTTCGTGCTCATCGCGGCTCTGGCCGCCATCTGCGAAGAGTACATTTACCGCGGTTTCCTGCTGCATACGATTTCGGCGTGGACCGGAAGTGCCTGGCTGGCGGCCGCCATCACGGCGCTCTCTTTCGGGTTGGCACACGGCTATCAACGCCTCATCGGCATCACGCGCGCCGGGTTACTCGGGTTCCTGCTGGCGCTACCGGTGATCTTTACAGGGAGCCTCTTTGCGGCGATTGTGGCTCACTTCTGGATCAACTCAGCGATCGGGCTGGGAGGATGGAAGTGGCTGATGCCGGATCCCGACGAGCCCCACCCTACCGATGGCCCTACGAGAATCAGCGGAGACGAATGAGGCGGATCAACAACCCCAGGCGGATGATCGGGGCAGGGCGGGCACTAACGGTCGGAGCGGCACTGCTGGTCACGACGCCACCGATGCTGCATGCGCAGTTCGAAGGACAACCGGTTCAGGTTGGGGCCCTCGTCCGGACCGGGCTTCAGTTACAGCCGAGCAGCTCCGGGCTCACAAACGGCTTCGAGATTTGGGACGCGCGCGCCAACGTCGGCGGCAGCATCGGACTCGTCTTCAACTACTGGATCGAGGGGGCCTTCGAGACCCAGAGCTTCGATACAGGCACCTACGGAGAGGAAAAGAATGGGTTTGCGCTTCTCGATGCTAAGCTCACACTTCCAATCATTCCGGAGCTCGAAGTCAGCATCGGGCAGTTCAAGACCCCGTTCAGCCGCGAGTTCATTCTCTACAAGTCCGACATCCAGTTCGTCGAGCGCTCCCAGGCGGTGCTCGCCCTCGCTCCCGGACGGCAACTGGGCCTGCAGCTGG
The DNA here is from genome assembly GCA_041612005.1 of Gemmatimonadota bacterium. GTDB lineage: Bacteria > Gemmatimonadota > Gemmatimonadetes > Palauibacterales > Palauibacteraceae > JBFILW01. Next base: position 2,974 of record JBFILW010000064.1, on the reverse strand, counting down.
CGGGGAGCGCTCTCGGCTCGCGTCTCTGGTACGGCGCCGGGATGTTCAACGGCAACGGCCGCACTCTGAGCAACGACAACAATGCGTTCATGTGGATGGGCAGGGTGCAGTTCAATACGATCGGCGACATCGAGTTCTATGAGGACCTCGTCATTCAGGTTGGCGCCAACGTAGCGTTCTCGAGCGACAGCGCGGTCGACGTCGGACTTGCCGGTGACCTGGGCCCGCCGCCGATCGATGCCGACGCGTACGAGGGGGACCGCCTCCTGTGGGGTTTCGATGCCGAGCTCAGCTACCGGGGCTTCTTCGTCAACGGCGAGTACATCGAGGGACGCTTCAGCCCCTCACGGCTCCAGGGCGGTGTCGTGCTACCGACCGAGCCCGAGACGGCCGTGGCGAAAGGCTATTACATCGAAGGCGGTTACAGCCTGTGGGGGGCGATCGAGGCCGTGCTGCGTTACGACCGGTACACGCCGGCCGCTGCCCCGCAGACGCTAAGCAGCCCGAGCAGCCAGTTTCTCGTGACCGGCGTCAATGTGTATCCGGGCTTTTTCTCCAAGATCGGGATGCAGTACACCTTCGGCCTCGACGGCACGGCGCGAGGCCCCGCGCTCGTAAACAACCAGTTCAACCTGCTGGTGCAGCTGAGCTTCTAACCTCAGCCCCTGGCCCGATTGATGTTGGCCGAACTCGCATACCTACTGGTCCTCGCTGCGCTGCTACCGTTCGGCCTGCACCGGCTCGCGATCCTCTGGTTGCGGTATCGCCGTCCCGAGCCCCCGAAGCCGAACGCCTGGCAGGGCGAGCTCCCACGCGTGACCGTACAGCTTCCGGTGTACAACGAGGCATCGGTCGTCGAACGCCTGATCGACGCCGTCTGCCAGCTCGACTACCCGCGGCACCTGTTGGACATTCAGCTTCTGGACGATTCGGACGACGAGACATCCGAGCTGGCCGGAGGCCGAATCCGGGCGTGGCGTATGGAGGGTGTGGATGTCGCGCACATACGCCGCCGGGCCCGCGACGGCTTCAAGGCAGGAGCGCTCGCTTACGGACTTCGCGCCGCACGCGGCGAACTGCTGCTCGTGCTCGACGCCGACTTCGTTCCTCCCGCTGATCTGATTCGCCGCCTCCTCCCGTCCTTCGGCGACCCGGGCGTCGGCATGGTCCAGGCCCGCTGGAGCCACCTGAACGCGGACAGGAGCTGGATCACTCGTGCCCAGGCCCTGCTCCTCGACGCGCACTTCAGCCTCGAGCACGCGGCGCGCTACCGTCGCGGGCGCTTCTTCAACTTCAACGGCACCGCCGGAATGTGGCGGCGTCGATGCATCATCGACGCGGGCGGCTGGCGTTCCACGACCCTGACGGAGGACCTCGACCTGAGCTACCGGGCACAGCTCGCCGGCTGGAGGTTCGTGTACCGCGATGATGTGGAAGTGCCGGCGGAACTTCCGGAGACGCTGCGAGCCCTCGAGGTGCAGCAGGAGCGGTGGGCCGAGGGCGCGATCCAGACGGCCCGCTCCCTGCTGCCGATGATCTGGAGAAGCCGACACCCAATCGGGACCCGCCTCGAAGCGACAGCGCACCTCCTCGGACACCTGGTCCACCCGTTGGCCGTTCTGCTGGCGGTGACGGTAGGGTTGGGGGCATGGGCCGGAACCGCCGGGGGCGTGCTCCCCGTTTGGGTCCACGCCCTCGGCCTCGCGTTCGCCCTCACGCCGTTTCTGATCTTCTACGCCGTCACGGCCTACCTGCGAGGCTACGGCCGCGGCCGGGCGCTGCGGGCAACGGGAGCCGCTCTGCTGCTGGGCATCGGTCTCGGCGTCCCGCTGACGGGCGCTGTCGTTCGAGGCCTGGGGAGCGGCTCGACTCAGTTCGCCCGCACCCCGAAGCGCGGCGAGAGCCGTCGGACGCGCTATGCCGTTTTGCCGAAACGAACGGTGATCGCCGCCCGGCTCGCCCTGGCGCTGCTCCTCGCGGTGTCGATGGGGTCGCTGCTATGGACCGGAGGCGGGTTGGCCCCCTTTGCCCTGCTCCTCACGGCTGGACACGCGGCGGCCTCGCGGGAGGCGTTTCGCTCGGATCCCGTCGTGCACCAGGATTACGCAGACGGGTAGATAGATGAGCCAGGGGAGCCAGACCGGCTGTCGCCACACGCCGCTGGTCCTGTACGCCCCCAGGCCCCAGTAGGCCAGGAAGACGAGTCCGGTAAGAGCGATCCAACCGCGCTGCCGGAGCAGGGCCGCGAACGGCAACGCCCACAGCACATACCACGGATGAACGGTCGGCGCGAGAAGAAGGGCAGCGCCGATCGTCCACAGCAGAGCGCGGTCAAGCGCCCAGCGGCGCCTCGCCGCCTCGAGCGCCACCGCGACCACGATGGCCGCCGCGGTCAATTTGGCCAGTTGTGCGCTGCCGAGAGCCGCGACCAGCATTCTGTAGATGCCGGCGTTGAACTCCCAGCGTTCCGCGAATTCCCGGAGACCGGCAAACAACATCGGACCCGCGTCGGCGTAGAGCGCGTATAGGCACAGCGGAACGGTGAGCGCACCGAACGCCGCCGTCCAACCACGCCGGCGCCATAGAGCCGGAACGGCGGCCAGCGGCGCCAGCTTGACCGATGCCGCCAGGCCGAGCAGCATGCCAGATGCCAGACCCGAGCGCCTAGGCCAGGCCGGGCGCTCAGCGCTCGGCGCTCCGGCGCGTCGATCGATCAGGCAGGCCAGCACGAGCGGCAGCAGGACCAGCGGCTCCAGGTGGCCGCTCCACGCCACCTCCACAACGACGAGGGGCGACCAGAGATAGAGGAGCAGCGGAAGTGCGTCCGGGCGGTCGCGGCTCATGCGGTCAACCACCCATGCGACCCCCAGGTCGCACGCGACCCACGCCAGCTTGAAGATCAGGATCGAGGGAGAGAGCAGAGCCAATGACCGGAATGCGAGCTGCGCAGCCGGAGGATAGATGGTTGGCACCG
>JBFILW010000063.1:0-13285 GCA_041612005.1 Gemmatimonadota bacterium | reverse complement strand
GTACGAGTAGTCCCGGATCGAGAGCGTCTCCGAGCGCCTCCGCGGACTCGCCGCACGCCAGGCGCGCTGCCGCCGGGGCGAACAAGTCCCGGCCGTGGAACGTATCCGACGGCGGCTCGCCCGGAAGGCGCGAAGTCTGGATCTCGAGCGCCGCCTCGGCCGGCCAGCGATCCAACACGGGTCCGACGATGCCGTTGTCGGGTCCGACAAACCAGCGCCCGGCGGCGCCAACTGCCACCGGCAGCCGTGAGCTTCCCACGCCGGGATCGACGACGGCCACGTGCACCGTGTCCTCCGGGAAGCGCTTCCACACGCGCGCCAGTACCCAGCTCGCCTCCTGCACATCGCCGGGGGTGATTTCATGGGTGACGTCGATCAGCCGGGCTCCCGGACACAGTGAAAGGACGGCTCCCTTCATCTCGGCCACGTATGGATCCCGGAGCCCGAAGTCCGTGGTGAAGGTCAGCAGGGGCATTCGCTTCAGACCTCCCGCGCGCGCCAGCTGCCCCAGCGCCAGATCCCGAGAACAGCCAAGCCACGCGCGATAGCGGTAGAGCTGATCGACCACCACACACCGGCCAGACCGATGCGGCCGGCGAGGAGGACGGCGAGCGGCAGCCGCAGGAGTGTGAGGCCGATCGATGAAACCATGGCGGGAATTGTATACCCCGCGCCCTCCATCGCCATCATCAGCACGAGCTCGAAGGCCATGAAGAGCTGGGCGATTGCCACGATCCGCAGGTAGCTGGAGCCGGCCGCGATGACCGCCGGGTCACGCGTAAATACTCCCATCAGCCACTCCGGAAACAGCAGGAAGACGAGCGCCGCGGCTCCAGTGGCCGCCAGAGCGTAACCGGTGGCGATCCAGCCGCCGCGCCGAGCTCGCTCTGGCTGCCCGGCTCCCAGGTTCTGACCGACGACTGTCGCGGCGGCGACGCCGAAGCCGATGCAGGCCATGTAGCTCAAGGACTCGATCTTGTGCCCGACCCCGAGTGCGGCGAGTGCGGGAGTGCCGAATTGGCTCGTAATGCGGGTGAGCAAAATGTAGACGGCGGAGAACACGGCTCCACCCGCGGCCACCGGCAGACCGATCCTGAACATCTTCAGCCATTCCGGAAATCGGAACCGGCCGCGCCGCACCAGGCCGCGCCGCACGAGCCACACGAGCCCGATCGCCAGGCTGAGCGTGCGGGTGAGTATCGTGGCCAGAGCGGCGCCCTGAATGCCCAGGCGAGGGAACGGTCCGAGACCGAGGATGAGGAGAGGATCGAGGAGAATGTTAAGGCCGACGGCGAGGGCAAGAAGGTGGAGGGGCGTCCGAGTGTCGCCCGCCGACCGGAATGCCGCATCCATGACGAAATACGAGAAGAGGATCGGAACGCCGGTCAGGTAGACGGTCAGGTAGCCCGCTCCCTGAGCCGTTACCGCCTCCGGGGTCGCCATGATCGAGAACAACCACGACAGCGTGACCAGGCCCCCGATGCTGACGGTGACAGCGAGGACCAGGGCCAGCCCGAAGGCATCGAAGACAATACGCGCCGCCTCGGACCGGTCTCTCTCGCCGTGACGGCGGGCGGCCACCGCGGTCAGGCCGACCGCTGCCAGCTCCGCGATCGACAGCAGCATCCAGACAGCGAAACCAGCCGTCGAGACTCCGGCGAGCGCTGAGGGCCCGAGCCCACGCCCGACCCAGAATGTATCGGTGATATTGAAGACGGACTGCAGCAGAGTTGCGCCGACCGCCGGACCGGCGAGGCGCAGAACGGCGACCCGGATGGAGCCGCTGGTCGGGTCTACGAGCCGGGAGCTCGTCTCCAGCTCAGCCCTTCGGGGCTGCCAGGCGGGCGACTTCGCCCAGCGTCCGCTCGGCGACGGCTCTCAGGGCTTCACCCTCGGGCGAGTCGGGGCGTCCCACGACCGTCGGGATGCCGCGGTCGGCTTCCTCGCGGACCGAGGCGCCGAGAGGGATGGCGCCGAGAAATGGCAGGCCCAGTGAAGCCGCCAGCTTCTCGCCCCCGCCGGAGCCGAAGATCTCATGGACGGACCCGCAATCCGGGCAGGCAAATCCGCGCATGTTCTCGACCACGCCGAGAATCGGCACCTCCAGGGTCTGGAACATCCGGATCCCCTTGAGCACCCCGCCTACCGCCACGTCCTGCGGAGTCGTGACCATGACCGCACCTCTGACACGGGTCAGCTGCACGAGCGAAAGCTGCGCATCGCCGGTACCCGGCGGCAGGTCGACGAGCAAATAGTCCAGCTCTCCCCATGCCACTTGCTGCAGAAACTGCCGGATGATCCCCATGATGATCGGTCCTCGCCAGATCGCCGGGGTGTCCTCATCGACGAGGAATCCGAGGCTCATCAACTTCACGCCGTGGGCCTCCAGAGGCACGACCTGGTGTTCGGTCATGCGCGGTTTTTCCTGCACTCCGAACATGGTCGGGATGTCGGGACCGTAGATGTCTGCGTCCAGGAGGCCGACTCTGTGGCCGGCGCGGGCCAGCGCCGCCGCGAGATTGGTCGAGACGGTGGATTTGCCGACGCCGCCCTTGCCCGAGCTGACGGCAATTACGTGCTCGACTCCGCCGAGGGGCTCGGCCTCGGACGGATGGCGGGACGCGGCCCCGCGATCGGGCGCTGTCGGGCGTGGTGATTCCGGCGAACCCGCGATCGGCAACGAGCGGCGAGTGCCGCGCCTGCCGCCGGAGTCGCCGGGGCCACTCTCTCCTCTACTCTCGGCTACTGCCGCACGCACGTTCAGCCGCACATTAGCCACTCCATCGACCGCTTCCGCGGCTGTCCTTACCTCCGCCGCGATCTCAGTGCGCTCGGCTGCCGGAATGATCATGTCCAGGCGTACCTCGCCAGGTGGCGAGACCGCAACGGCCCGAACAAGGCCCGCCGATACCACGTCTGCCCCGTCCCGGGAGCTCTTCACCTTCCGGAGGGCTGTCTCGACCCGTTTCTTGAGAGTGTCGCTCGCCATCGATCGTGTCTCGCTTGGATGATCGGACCGTTCGTCCGGTTCGGGGATTACTCCAGTTGCTGTGCTGGAAGTGAGGAAGGGATACCCTTCGGCACACCGACGGCCGGGGCCGTCGCCGCCGCGATCAGATCGCTTCGACCGCTCGCACCTCGGGCACCTGCATTCGCAGCCGCTGCTCGATCCCCGCCTTGAGTGTCATCATCGACATGGGACAAGCATAACAGGCACCGACCATGCGAAGCTGCACGAGACCGCTGTCCTCGTTGAACTCGACGAGCTCGATGTCGCCGCCATCGGAACGGATGGCTGGCCGGATCGAGTCGAGCAACTCTTCGATCTTCGCCAGCGTAGTCGATACCTGCGGCTCGGTGGGATCAGGCATGAACGTCTTTCCACTTCACGGGGAGCCCCGTATTCGGCTCCGGGGCGCAAGCTATCCGTACCCTCAAAGCCCGTCAACGATTCCTCTAATCCCTTGGGCGAGCGGGCTCCAGGATGAGCCGGCGCACCGTTCGCTCGCGCACGAGCTCCGCTTCGAGCGGGACCGGAATCAGCCGGCTGTTGCCCCAGCGTTCCGACTGATCGCGGTAATGCGGGCTGAGGGGATTCCCGCTCTGACCTGTTGGCAAAAGGAAAAAGCCAGCGTTGCCAGCCTGGCGCAGCTCGACGATGAAGCGCTCCGAGGGACCGTACTCGTTCGGCCACGGGGGCGTCCATGACGATGCGTCGAGCAGGTTCCAGCGTCCGTAGTCGTCGGGTCTCACCGTGTTCGGCCCGCCAGGCGACGGATACGAGCCGACGTTGAACGAGAATACTCGATTCAACCAGCGAACGTAGCCAAGCGGATGACGATGGACTTCCCGGTGCAGATCACCCCATGTGCGGTTTCCTGTCAGCGTCACTGCGTCGTGGAGCGCTCGCTCCGACAGCTCGTCGAACGTCTCGAGGTCCGGAGTCGTCATGTCGTCGACCCATGGGCTGTCTCCGCCGTTCTCGATCAGGTGCAGCAGGGCCCCGGTCGGAAACACCGACCAGGCCGGCGTCAGGCCAAACTCATCGGCAGCGATCAAGCCACGAAGCCTGAACAGCCAGGCGTAGAATAAAGCAGCAGCCCTCGAGCCCGTGTCGACCTCCAGGTCCCAGGCGTCGAGGAGAGCGATGGCGGAGTCGAGACCGGCTCGTCTCGCCGTTGCGAGCGCAGTCGGCAGCGCGCGTTCGGCCATGAGGCTGTAGACGTCGCGCTGCAGCAATGACACCGACTCGCGATCCCAATCGGTCCGCGACGCGAGACGTCTGGTAGCCCGGAGCGCCCGGAATGGTGTCGGGTAGTCGACGCTGAGCACGCCCTCCAGCTCACGCGTCTGCAGGTTGTTGGCGCTCACGATGAAACCCGCCTCCGGATCGCGCGTCGCGGGCAGCTGCGCCGCGGACCAGAAACCGGGCCATTCGGCCCCCTCTTCGGTAAAGTCGGCCGGCGTGAACCGACGGTCTGCCCGCCGGAGTGGCACAGTGCCGCTGAGCCGAAAGCCGATCGAGCCGTCGCGGGTCGCGTATATCACGTTTTGCTGGTGAACAGAGAAGTCCCTGATGGCGGCGTCGATGCTCTCCGCATCGACCGCCCGATTCATGGCCATCAAGCCGCCGATCTCGCTCAGCGGCTGCGCCGCTGTCCACAGCAGCGACAGAGTTGCACCGACTGGCGCCAGCGCGTCCGTGATGACGGGACCCCTGACCGTGGAACGTACGTCATGGATCACCGGATCGTCGCGGCCGCGCACCAGTATGGTCTCCGGGCGGGTGGCGAACGGCATCCAGGCGTCTTCGTGTCGGTACGCAGAATGGTCGAGGTTGACGGCTTCGCTCACGAAGTCCATGTCATCGACCATGCCGTTGGTGTACGTCCACGCGACTTCACGGTTATAACCGGCCACCACGCCGGGAACTCCGGGCAGGGTCAGGCCGGCCGCCTGATAGCCGGCGCTCCGCGCCTCGAGCGCCACCACGTACCAGATGCTGGGCGCGCGCAACTGCAGGTGCATGTCGCTGGCCAGGATGGGCGATCCAGCGGCGGTTCGGCTTCCCGCGATCGCCCAGGCGTTGGAGCCGCTGCGAGCGGAGTAGCGGCCGATCAGACTCAGAGGGTCCCAGCGCGGATCGCGGTTCGCGGGTGAAGGCGCGGTGCTTGGCGCGTTTGCGCCGGGATCGAACCTCGCGGCGAGCGGGCCCGGTGTGGCGAGTCGACCGCCGCGCGCCGTCAGCGCCAGTGACGCGGGCACGCCGAGAGAGTCGGCGGCGATCGTCGGCCCCCAGACCGGATATGGCGGCACCAGCTCCCGAAACTTCTCGTCTGACACGAGCGCCTCGGCTCTGAACCGTCCCAGCTCGCTCTTCCACGTCGCCAGATCGAGTGCCATCAGCCGTCCGACCGCCAGAGTCGCGGCGGGGGTCCACGGCTCCGGTTCGATTCCCAGTAGCCTGAACTCCGGTGGCCAGGCTCCGATCCACCGCGCGATCTTCGCGTTGACGCCCGCTGCGTACGCTTCGAGGATTCGCCGCTCGTCGGGCGTGGCCGCCTGCAAACTGCGTTCGGCCAAGCCCCACAAGTCGAGAGTTCGCAGGAATCGATCCGCGTCGAGTGCCGCCTCTCCAAACAGCTCGGCCAAGCGGCCCTCCGCCGTGCGGCGAAAGAGCTCCAGCTGCCACAGCCGCTGCGATGCGAAGACCCAGCCCTGGCCAAAGAAGAGGTCGTGCTCGGTAGTGGCGCTGATGTGCGGAATGGCGGCGCTGTCGAAGCGGACGGAGACTTCGCCGTCCAATCCTCTCACTCGAATCCGCCCCTCATCCCGCTGCACGGAGCTTCGGAAGGAAAACCACGCGAGGGTCAGAGCGAGGCCCCCAAGCACCAGGAGGGCGGATCCGGTCGACGTGCCGATCCGGCTCACGGAGCGACGGGTCATGGCTCGAGTCGTGGAGGCTCCGTTTCGCGGATCAGTTGTTGCAGCGACACATACTCTTCGGCCTCGTCGTCGCGCAGAAGGAGCCGCCGTGCGTGCAGGTCCTCGAGCAAATCTCCGGTCTCGGTCTCGCTGAGGCCCAACTCCTCCGCGACCCCACATGTCGTAGCGCGCCCGAGCAAGCAGATGGCCGACCATGCACGCGCGATGTCGCCGTCGGTAGAACCCAGCAGGAACGGCTCGCCGCTGGACCGCTCGGCGGACACGGCCACCGCGCGGCGGCCGAGGGCGGATTGGATCGGATCAAGGTGATGCTCACCGACGCCCCGGAACAGGATGAAGAGGTCAGCCACCCGCTCGCCGACCAGCGCCAGGTGAACCAGCTTCGCCACCACTTCATCCGCACAACTGAAGTCGATCACGACCACGTTCTCAAAATCCAGGACGGCCACCACCTGGCCTTCGCATTCGGCGATCTGGCTCTCGATGCTGAGCCGCACCGCTCGCCCCGTGTGCCGGGTAACCAGGTAGCTGTACAGCGATGTGCCCCACACCACTCGTCTCATCTCACGCGCCGCTCCCCCCTCACTCCGCCGCCGCCTCAACGCGGGCTGGCATCACGATCAATATCTGCGCTCCGGGAAATTCCGGAAGGCCTGTCTGCAATGCCGGAATATCATCCCAGTCCGGTACGCGTGCGATCATTGCCGTCCCGCTCCGAATCCGCACCTCCCCGTTCCAGCGCTCGACCTGACGGCGGATGGCTTGCAGACCCTGGCCACGTCCGGGATCGCGAAAGCGCGATTCACCCTTGAGAAAGGCGGCTTCCAGCGCCGTGGCCGCTGACCACTTTTCGCCGAAACGCCTCGCGTGCTCCGAGGCGAGCGAGCCCTTGAACCCGACCCCGACGTCCATTACGGCGAGGACGAGAACATCGCGGCCGAGACGACGCTTCCAGTGGTAGGTCTGCGCGCAGACCCAGCCGACCGTCTCCGCGTGCTCGATGATATTCTGGCATACTTCGGACAGCATGACGCTGAACTGAATCACCGATGGCTTTGGGTAGTGCAGCCGGCGCTCGAGAATCGCGGCGGCACGCTCGCGGACGCGCTCCACCACCTCGTGCACATCCTGGTGCGAGCGAATGGGTGTAATCTCGAGCAGCGCATCGGACGTACCGTGCTGCCGCGGCTGACCGGGAGGGAGCTCGAACACCTCGCCCGCGCTCTGCCGGAAATCCATCCGCTGCCAGTAGCTCCGGATCTCCGCACTCTCCGGCAGCTCGATTCCGGGGGCCAACCCGGTGCGACTGCGCGCCACGTGTCCGGCGGCGAGCAGGCCGACGAGGCCGTACGGACTCGCCCATCGCACACGTCTCGCGTCGAACAGCAGGCGCTGCCCCGCTCCGGTGACGGCATCATCAGCCAGGGTTGCGACCAGCTCCTCGAAGGCGGTCTCGTCCAGCACCTGGGGCACTTCGACAACAACGCTCACCAGCCATTCGTCTCCGGTTCGAGGATGACTGGCCCGGTCGAGCCGCTCAATAGCCGGGCCAGTCCGGAGGCTCCACGAAATGATGCGTTTCGGGAGGCGACCCGGTTGGCCGCCCGGACGGCGTCCGCGAGCGTGACGCCGCACAGCAGCTGGAGGAAACACGCGATACCCCAAACATCTCCACAGCCGGTGGGATCGCCTTCCTGTTTCGCGTCCTGCCTCACCATGCCACTCCGCGCAGCCGCCACCGGTTCGAGGCGGGGCCCCACGCCTTGCTGCTCAGGGCCGAGGCGCTCGAAACCCGGGGCAGCGACCCAGGCCGCACCCCGTTGTCCCATCGTGACCAGCAGGGCTCTCGTCTCATCTCCGACCACCTCCGCCGCCAGCTGCCACGGGTCTCCCCACGAAGCCGCCAGCTGACCGAACTCCGTGTCGTTGACCTGAACAAAGTCGAAACAGCTCAGCCACTCCCGCCAGCTGTCGAGTTCGCGCGGTATTCGGGTGCCGTCGGGACCGACGCTCAAAAAGATCGAGTGGAGGTCACAGTATATCGGCCCCCTGAACTCACGTCTCAACGCACGCGCCGATTCGAGATCCAGCTCCCAGCCCGCGATGAAGTTGATATACAGCGCGTCACACCGGTTGACCAACGGCGCCAGCTCGGCCCAGTCCCAACCGGGAACGGCACCACTCAAGACCTCGGTGCGGCGGCTTCTGTCCTCGTAGCGGAGCGTGACACGGTTGTTGGGCTCCGGGACGGTCACAATGCCGCCCACGGATCCGATGCTGGGCAGGGTTCGAAAAAACCGGCCCGCTCGCTCGCTCAGATCGGCACCCACCTTGATGATGGGCAGCATCGTCCACCCGGATGGGCGCACGGCCTCGAAAGCGGAAAGTGCGTACGCGATGCCGCCCCACTCCTCGACGGGCTCGCTGTGGCCGGTATCGCGGGCAATGATCGTGTCCCACACCATGGTGCCCAGCACCCCGACCTGTTGTCGCGTAACGCGCGGAGTAGTCAGACTTCAGCCGCCCGATTCAAATGGAGCCGTACCGCTCGACCTTGTACGTCGCAGCGGCGCCGATCACCCCCGCCATGTCGCCCAGCTCGCTGCTCACGATTCGGCACGCGTTCGCCGCCTCGCTGAACGCCCGCCGCCGGACCTCGGCGCGGAGCGGTTCGAAGAGGTGTTCACCTGCGCGCGTCACACCGCCGGAGATCACGACCATCTCCGGGTTGAGGATGTTGATGATGTTGGCGAGGCCCGTGCCGAGGAACTTCGCTGTCTCGCGCATCACTTCCTTGGCGTAGATATCGCCCGCGACGATGGCTTCGTATACGGTCTCGGCCGTAGTGGCATGCAGGTCGCCACCGACCATTTCTGTCAGGAGGCTCGCGGCGCCCGCCTCCAGGCCCTCGATCGCGCGGGCGGCGATCGCCGGCCCCGAGGCGTACGCTTCCAGGCATCCGTAGTTGCCGCAGTTGCATCGTCGGCCGGTGGAGTCGATCGTCATGTGGCCGACTTCGCCGGCCACATCCGAGGCGCCATGGAACAACCGGCCGCCGATCACGATGCCCCCCCCGATGCCCGTCCCCAGAGTCACGCCCACTACCGTGTTCACGCCACGGGCCGCACCCATCCACCATTCGCCCAACGCTGCCGCGTTGGCATCGTTGTCGAGGACCGCCTCGAGACCGATTGAATTGGCGATCAGATCGCGGAGCGGGAAGTTCCGCCACCCGAGATTCGGCGTCTCGAGAACAGTGCCGGTCGCACGGTCCAGAGGTCCGGGGGACCCGAGCCCGATTCCGATGAAGGCGTCATCCGCGAGGCCCCCCTCGCGCTTTGCGTCCTTCATCGCGTCGCGGATCATCTTGACCATGCGATCGACGACTTTTTTGGCGCCGCGCTGCGGCTCGGTCGGCATCGATCGCATCCCGAGAACCATGCCGCCGTCAAACGGCACCATGCCGACATTGATCGACGTCCCACCGAGATCTACCCCGATGATGAACCGGCCGTCACCCGTTTCTTTGCTCACCACTCACGACTCTCTTCTGCCTGGGCTTTCATTCACCAACCTGTAGAACGGCGAGGAACGCCTCCTGCGGCACCTCGACGGAGCCGACCTGTTTCATGCGGCGCTTCCCTTCCTTCTGCTTCTCCAGGAGCTTCCGCTTCCGCGTGATGTCACCACCATAACACTTGGCGGTGACATTCTTCCGAAGCGGCCGCACCGTTTCCCGTGCAATCACGTCTCGTCCGATCGCCGCCTGGATCGCCACCTCGAACAGCTGTCGCGGAATCAGCTCTTTCAACTTGCGGGCGACTTTCCTGCCGTATTCGTACGCGGAGCTGCGGTGCACGATCACGCTGAGGGCATCCACGGGCTGACCATTGAGCAGGATATCGAGCTTGGCGAGGTCGGATTCCCGATAGCCCGTCAGATCGTAGTCCAAGCCGGCGTACCCGCGGCTGACCGACTTCAGGCGGTCGTAGAAGTCGAGCACGATCTCGGCCAGAGGCATCTCGTACACCAGCTCGACCCTTTGCTGGTCGAGAAAGTGCATGGTCGAGTACTCGCCCCGGCGGTCGTGGCACAGCGCCTGGACCGCGCCGATGTACTCGGAGGGGCAGACGATGCGCACCTTCACATACGGCTCCGATATCGCCTCGACGCGTCCGCGCTCGGGCATCCTGCTCGGGTTCTCGACCTCGATGTGGCTGCCGTCCGTGAGCTCCACCCGGTACTCCACGTTAGGAATCGTGGTCACCAAATCCAGGTCGAACTCCCGTTCCAGCCGCTCCTGTACGATTTCCATGTGGAGGAGGCCCAGAAAGCCGCACCGAAACCCGAATCCGAGCGCGACCGACGTCTCGGGCTCGAAGGCGAGGCTGGCGTCGTTCAGCTTGAGCCGGTGCAGCGCGTCGCGCAGCTCCTCGAACTGCTCGGTCACGGTCGGATAGAGACCGGCGAACACCATCGGTTTCGCTTCCTGGTATCCCGGCAGCAGATCCGACGCCGGATCGTCCGCGTCGAGGATGGTATCGCCCACGCGTGTATGATCGACATGCTTGATCTGCGCCGTCAGGTATCCCACCTCACCGGTGCCCAGGGCCGGAGTGGGGCGAAAGCCGAGCTGCATGTAGCCCACCTCGTCCACCTCGTACTCGGCGGCGGCGGCGCCGAATGCGATGCGCATTCCGGGCGCGAGGGTGCCATCGACTACGCGCAGAAGCGGTACTGCGCCGCGGTACTTGTCGTACTGGGAATCGAAGATGAGGGCTCGCAATGGCGCATCCGGCTTGCCGGATGGGGGCGGCACGCGGTGCACGATTGCTTCGAGGACCCCTTCGATTCCCGTCCCCTGTTTCGCCGAGGCAAGGAGCACGTCCTTCGGCGAAACGCCCAGAAGCTGGCAGACCTCGTCACGGCGTCGCTCTGGTTCGGCCGCCGGAAGGTCGATCTTGTTGATCACGGGGATCACCTCCAGACCCGCGTCGAGAGCCAGCATCAGGTTGGACAGGGTCTGTGCTTCGATCCCCTGGCTCGCGTCGACGACGAGCAGAGCACCCTCACACGCCGCCAGGCTCCGGCTCACCTCGTAGGTGAAGTCGACGTGACCCGGTGTGTCGATCAGATTGAGCTGGAAGGCCCGGCCGTCCCTGGCATCGTAGCGCAGCCGAATCGCGTTCAGCTTGATGGTGATGCCGCGCTCACGCTCCAGGTCCATCGAATCGAGGATCTGGGCTTTCATCTTCCGCTGATCAACGGTGCCGGTGGCCTCAAGAAGCCGATCGGCGAGCGTGGATTTGCCGTGATCGATGTGGGCGATGATGGAGAAGTTGCGGATTTCTTCTATAGACACAGAGCGTCGCTTCGGGGCTCGATCGACCGGTTCAGCCCGTGTGGGGCGGGAACAGGCGAATATAGATTGTCGGCCCAAACGCCAGCAAACCGACGCCTTCCGGAGCAGGTCGCTGAGTCACACCTCGACGCTAAGGCCGTCGTACGCCGGCGCGATGCCCTCGGGCAGCTCGCTCAGCAGCGACTCGTGGTCGAGGCGGTGGGTCAGGTGGGTCAGATAGGTCATCTCCGCTCCGAGTCGCGCGGCCACCTCGAGCGCCTCCTCGACGTTGAAGTGGGTGGGATGCGGATCGCCGTGCCAGAGGGCGTTGAGGACGAGCACGCGGAGGCCGCTCAACAGCTCCACGGCGTCCTCGGGCACCCGCTTGGCATCGACGATCAAAGCCAAATCGCCGACGCGGAGCCCATAACTGCGCAGATATCCGTGCGGAAAAGCGATCGGCTGCACCTTGAGCCCTCCGATGTTCAGGAGCTCTCGGTCGTGGAAGGGACGCAACTCCAGGTCTGGAATACTGGTACCGGGCGCCGGCCCGGCCTCGGCTCCCCAGATGTAGGCGAAGCGGCTCCGGAACTCCTCCACGTACTCCTCGGCCACGTATACGGGAAGCGGGCGCTCCGAGCGAAGCGAAAAGATCCGCAGGTCGTCGATGCCGTGAACGTGGTCGGCGTGTGGATGCGTGAGGAGGACGTGGTCGACCTGGCGGACGTCCTGACCGACGAGCTGAAGGCGCAGCTCCGGCGGCGTGTCCACGAGCAACGTCTCATCGCCCTGTTCGATGAGCAACGCGTGCCGCGTCCTGCTGTTGCGCGGATCGGTTGAGGTACAGACCAGACATTTGCACCCGATGACCGGGATTCCGAACGACGTGCCCGTTCCGAGAAACGTCAGCTTCACAGCTCCTCGACCCGGAGCATGTTGGTCGTCCCGGGCAGGTTGAAGGGTACTCCCGCGGTGACGACAAACTGCTGGCCCCGTACGCCGAACCCGGACTCGAGCGCCACTTCCCGGAGCCGCTTCAACATCTGATCGTACTCGATCTCACCCCTGAACAGGATCGGACGCACCGCCCACGCAATCGCGAGCTGGCTGTACGTGCGCCACTGGTCGGTCACGGCCAGAATCGGGACGGTGGGCCGCTGGGCCGCGACCAGCCGAGCCGTCGAGCCGCTCCGCGTGAACACACCGATGAAGGGCGAGTCGAGGCGCCGAACCGCCTGCAGCGTCGCCGCCGCAATCGCGCCCGCCGTCGACTGCTGAACGGGCGCGAGGCCGATGTCGCTTTCTCTGACCACCCGCGGCGCGACCTCCTGCTCGGTGCGGCGTATGATCCGCGTCATCGTCTTCACCGCTTCAACGGGAAATTCGCCGACGGCGGTCTCAGCCGAGAGCATGACCGCATCGGTTCCATCCAGCAGTGCGTTGGCCACATCGGACACCTCCGCCCGGGTCGGACGGGGCGCGGTCTTCATCGACTCCAACATCTGCGTGGCCGTGATGACCGGACGGGCTCGCACCTGCGCTTCCCGGATGATGCGCTTCTGCGCGATCGGTACATCTTCGTAGGGCAGCTCCACGCCCAGGTCGCCGCGCGCCACCATGACCCCATCCGACTCGCGCAGGATCGGATCCAGGTGCACGAGGGCCTGGTCCTTTTCGATCTTCGCGATCACCAGCATCCCGGGCTCCGCCTCCCGTTTGACGGACTCGACATCGCCGGGGCGGCGTACGAAGCTGAGGGCGATGTAGTCAACGCGTTGGGCGGTGGCGAATCGCAGGTCCTCGTGGTCCTTCTCGGTCAGCGTCGGAGCCTGGACCTCGACGCCCGGCAGGTTGATCCCCCGCTGCGAGGTGAGAGTCCCACCGTTCAACGCCTCCGCCACCACGCACAGCGACTCTTTGTCGATATCGAGCACTCTGAACTCCAGCGCCCCGTCGGCCAGCAGGATCCGATCCGCCGGTTGCAGGTCCGCTGCCAGG
>JBFILW010000062.1:0-13426 GCA_041612005.1 Gemmatimonadota bacterium | reverse complement strand
GCCGGGGACCCGCCCGGCGGTCTCTCAAACCGCTTAGCGGTGGGCAGCTCGGGAGCGTACCTGATGGTGTCGCCCGACGGCGACACGCTCGGTACGCTCCGACGGGGTACGGACCTCCAGGTGCTGGCGCGCGAGGGCAATTGGGCACGCGTACGCCTGGATGCCTGGGTCTGGACGCCTGCTTTCCTCACCGAGGAAGCGGACATGGGCCAGGCCGTTTTGAGCGCGAGCGACCTGCGCGCCAACCCGGAGACGTACGCAGGGCGCACCGTTCAATGGGAAGTGCAGTACGTGTCTCTCGAACAAGCCGATGCGGTTCGCACCGACTTCTACGAGGGCGAGTATTTCATTCTGGCGCGCGCTCCGGACCCTTCCGACGGCTTCGTCTACCTCGCCCTGCCGCCGGAGCTCATCCCGGCCGTCGAGAAGATCCGTCCCCTCCAGACCCTGCGCGTGCTGGCCAGAGTGCGTACGGGCAGTTCGGCCCAGATGGGCAACCCGATCCTCGACGTACTCACCATCGAGTAGCTGATCAAGCGCTGTAAGCCCCGCCGAACAGGAGTCGACCGATGCTCATAACCACAACTGCATTGCTGCTTGCCGCGATCCAAGCCAGTCCAGCGCCGGACCGGGTCGTGATCGAGCCTGGCGAGCTGTCGGTGGCTGTCGACTCATCGGTCCGCGTGGAGGCGACGGCCTATGATGCGAACGGAGCGGTGGTCCCGGCCCGCAGCGTGCGCTGGTTCTCAACCGACCCGGAGATCGTCACGGTCAGCACGGACGGGATCGTGACGGCCGTGCGACCGGGAACCGTGCAGATCGCAGCGCTGATTCGCGGCAAGGCCGGACGAACCGATGTGACGGTGCCGCAGCTTCCGCCGGCGAGGCTGGAGCTGGCGATCGATGACGAGGAAGTGCGGGCGCGCACGCTCGCCCGCCTGAGAGTTTCCGCCTACACGCGACTGGGAGATGTGGTCGAACCTCAGGGCGTGCAGTTCGCGAGCAGCGATCTCGCGGTCACCCACGTCGATGACGATGGGATCCTGTGGACACTCGCGCCGGGAACTGCCCGCGTTCGCGCGTTCCTGGGCGAGCTGTCGGACGAAGTGACCGTCCGGGTGGTACCCAACCCGGCCATCAGCTACGAGATCAACCCGACCGAGGCCGAGGTCATGACAGGCGATGTCGCGCGGTTCCGCGTCGTCGGCCGCACTGAAGAAGGCGCCGAAGTCACGTCCTTCCGTCCGATCTGGAAGGTGCGTGGTGGCTCCGGCGCCGAAGTGAGGGCCGAAGGCGAAGACGGCGTGTTCGTGGCCGAGGAACCCGGCCGTTACACGGTGACCGCGCAGATAGGCGTCGAACACCAGCGCATCGCGACCATCGACGTCACGCCGAGAAAGTCCAGCGGAAAGCTCAGCCTGGTGGGTCGGGGACCCATTTCTACCCACCACGCGGCGGACATGTGGGTGTTCGAGGGCATCGACGGCAGGGACTACGCGTATGTGGGCACGTTCGGTCACGATTGGATGATGGTCTTCGATGTGACTGATCCCTCTCAGCCCGTTCTCACCGACTCCGTGCAGGTCGATGCGCGCCGCATCAACGACGTGAAGATCCACCCGAGCAACCTGATCGCGATCATCACGCGCGAGGGTGCCTCGAGCCGGCGGAACGGGATCGTCCTCCTCGATCTTTCCATCCCGGCGCACCCGACGATCATGTCGGAGTACACCGAGACGGTGACCGGAGGTGTCCACAACGTCTGGATTCGCGGTGAAGAGGAGCTCGTATACGCCGCGCACAACGGCACCTCCGAGATGCACATCATCGACATCTCGGACCCGATGGCACCGAGGGAAGTCGGCCGGTGGGGCCTCGACAAGGAGAACAAGACATTGCACGACGTAATCGTGCAGGATGGCTACGCGTATCTCTCGTACTGGGATGATGGTCTGATCATGCTCGATGTCGGGGCCGGTACTCATGGTGGTTCACCGACGGAGCCGGTGTTCGTGAGCCAGTTCAAGTATCCGATCGGGAATACGCACACGGCCTGGAGGGCCGGAGATTACCTGTTCGTCGGCGACGAGATCTTCCCGTCCGATTGGGATCCCGATCAGCCCATCGAGGCGAGCGGCTATGTGCACGTGATCGATTACTCGAAGGCCGACGATCCGCGGGAGGTCGCGCGATACGAAGTACCTGATGCCGGTGCCCACAATTTCTGGGTCGAGGACGACCTTCTCTACGTGGGGTACTATCAAGGCGGGTTGCGGGTAGTGGACGTGTCGGGAGAGCTGCGTGGCGATCTGTATCGGCAGGGTCGTGAGCTTGCCGTGCTCAAGACCACGGACGCGCAATCGCTGGTGCCAGACTGGCCGATGACGTTCAATGCACAGCCGTACAAGGGCAATCTGTTCATGTCGGACTTCAACTCCGGCTTGTGGATCGCCAGATTCCAACTCGAGCCGCTTGTACCCTGACGGCTCGTGGGCGAACCCCAAAGCGCCATGCAGACAGGCCATATGTGGCCGCCCGACAATCTGTTACCTTATATGAGCACCGCGGCGCGGAAGTTGCCCTAAAACCGCCGGGGTGAGGCACATGAGTCGCAAACGTCGAAAACTGAAGCTCAAGGCGTCGGAAGCCGCCAAGCCGGGCCGTCGGGACCCGGGTAAGACGGGCTCCTATGTCCTGCACGTACGCCGGCCGATTCCGGTGGCGCGTGCCGTGCATTGGACCCCCCTGAACCTATCCCGCTCCCCCAAAGACGGAGCCGCCGGGGACGACGGATCCGCCTATGACATATTCGTCTCCCAGGCTGCTCTTCGCGAGATTCAGCAGCACGTGTGGGATACGGACTCCAAAGCGCACTGGGGTTTCCTGCTCGGCGTCCTTTTCGAATGTCCGAAGACCCGGCGCAACTACGCGGTTATCGAGTCCGTGCTCCGCGGGAGTGGCTTTTTCGAGGAAGGAAACCAGGGCGCCATCCTGGCCACGGCGTGGGCGGCAATGGAGAAGGAGCGCCACCGCGTCGGTGCCGAGTTGCTCGGCTGGTACCACAGCCACCCCCATCTCGGGGTCGTGGTATCGGAAGCCGACGCTCAGTCCCACCTGACGCGCTTCGGAGATCCATGGCATTGCCTGCTGGTCATGACGCCGGCCGGGAGCGATCCCGCGGCCGGGTTCTTCCGTAGCACGGGTCGAGGGGGGCTGTCGCGCCGCCATCCCGTGCCGTTTTACGAACTGCTCGAACCCGAGTCCCTCCTGCCCAGCACGAAGCGCACGTATCTGGTCTGGAACAACTACGGCACCGATGACTCGGTGACGCGCGAGACCGACGCACCGCCGAGCAAGTACGTCACGTCGCTTGCCACCGAGGTCGAGCAAGAGGCACCAGAGCCTGAGCCCGTTGTCGAGCCCGAGCCGGCTGCGGAGGCCGAGCCCGAGCCGGTTGCGGAGGCCGAGCCCGAGCCGGTTGCGGAGGCCGAGCCCGAGCCGGTTGCGGAGGCCGAGCCCGAGCCGATCGTCCCGCCCCGGCGTGAATGGGAGCCAGCGCCCGCGGCGGCCAGAGCAACGATCGACGAGGAGTCGGATGGACTGGTCGGGGTGACCGGAAAGGCGGCTGCTCGAAGGCTCGAGAAGCTGCCCCGCTCGAGAGTAGACACGCCGGATCTCGTCATCCCATCGGAAGTCGAGTCGACTCTGGTGCCGTTTGCCCGTCGCGCCAACGGGGGTCTGATCGGCATGCTGGCAGCACTCGCATTGCTGTCTGTCGTGGTCTATATGATGAACTGGACATCCGAGGCCGATGGGGATCAGCCGGAGGAGGTGATTCCGATCGAAGCGTCCGTGAACCCGGCAGTCGGGCGCTTCGAAGCCCATCTGGAAGCGTTGGACCAGGCGATCATCTCGTACGGGGAGAGACGAGTCGATTTCGATCTCGGAAGAATCTCCTGCGATGGGTTGGGGCTCGGGTATGGAGCGGCGGACGACTCCTTCGTCGCGACCTCACGGGACTTCGTTGGCAGTCGTTCGCTCATCACGCTACGGCAGCGGCAGGCCTACGATTCCCTTGTCGTGCGCATGGACGATGTGAACAAGCACTTCGACGATTCCGGCTGTCCCAGGCCTGACTGACATCATCTGGCGCAGGCACCCGCGGTGAGACGGAAGTGACCACTCGACGACGCCCGCCGAGGCGCGGAACCGGATCCCATACGCCACCCTCGACGGTTCGCCGCTTGACCGCGACACTGATCCTCGGGGCCATTACCCTGCTCGTTCATCCGACTCCCGGTCGGGCTCAGCAGGGAGGAGCGGGGGACGCCACTTCCCCTCTCCAGAAGAGCGATGTCATTCGGCTGCTCACCGGATCCACGTACTCCAAGGATGAGATCGCGGGCATCATTTCACGCAGCTGTCTCACCTTCGCGCCCACGCCCAGGGACATCGAGGACTTCCGCGAACTGGGTGCCGATGACGCGATCACAGGGGCAATCAGGGTCTGCGCCCTGGACCCGGGAGCGCTCGACCTGGCGGTCGCGCGACAGAGCATCAGCGGCCCGTCGGGAGGCCTCGCAACCCTAAATGTGGAGGTGACCCGCAACGGTCGACCGCGCGCGGGGGTACTGATCGAGCTGAGCGGGATGCAGACGGTACCCGGCGGAGCCGATGATGCCATTACCGCGACCACCGACGCGCAGGGTCGAGCCTCGTTGTTCGTGCCGACCGGAACAACGCGCGGCACGTATCGGCTGTTTCTGGTCGCATCCGAAGGAGGCGACCAGGCGTCGATGCCCGTGTTTCTCACCGCCACGGCGGGCGCGCCGAGCCGCGCTGAGGTCTCGCCCTCTCCGCTCGTGGTCGCCGAGGGCGCACTGGGAGACCAGCGTGTCACGGTGACGCTTCTGGATCGGTTCGACAGTCCGGTCAGCGGCGTCGAGGTGGCGTTGCGCCCGGCCCGCGCCGGTATGCTGACAGGCGAGGTCACGGGCACTACCGACGCGGGAGGGCAGGCGCGGCTCGGTGTCGCCGCGTCCGAGCTTCGGGATGGCGATTCGCTGGTTGTTGTCGTGGGGGATGAGGAGATCGGCGGCTTCGCGGTAACGGTTCGTGTCCCATCCGATCTGAATTCCGGATTCGTGGCGGGACTGAACCAGAGCGGAACCGCCGGAGCGGATCTTGACGAGCTGCTCGTTTTCGAGGTGAAGGACGCGGACGGACGTCCGGTCGAGGGACAACGGGTGACCTTCGTGGCCATCAATGGTTCCGTTCGACCGCCCGCAGGCTCGACCGACGAAGCGGGCCGGATCAGCGTCATCGTCACCCTGGGCACACCGGAGAGTCCGACTCGCGTGACGGCGCAAACGGGTACTGTTGCCAGTTCCGCGGTGTTCGAATCTCGACCCGCCGCACCACTGCGAGCCGTGGACGCGCAGCTGGACGAGGCGCGGGCGATGGCCGCTCGCGGGGAATTCGTTGGGGCCGCATCGCTGTATCGATCCATTTTGGTCGAAAGTCCGGCGAACGCGGATGCTCTGGTCGAGCTCGGCCACGTCGAGGGAGCAATGGGTGAATACGGCGCGGCGATCGAGAACTTCCGGGCCGCACTCCGAGTTGATCCTCAGCGGGCCGATGCCCAGGCAGGCATTGCGTATGCCCTTCTCGGAGAGGGGAAGCCCGCCGATGCGATCCCGTGGCTCGAGTTCGCGACGAGCGGCAATCCGAACGATGGGCAGGCATGGGTCGCGCTCGGGAGCGCGTACGCGGCTGACGGCCAGCAGGACATGGCGCGCGTGGCATTTGAACGGGCTCTCGAGATCGATCCCAATGATCAACGGGCCAGGAATGGTCTGTCCAATCTCGGGTCAGCGGAGCCCGTGCTGGAGCTGGCCGCGTGGGGTGGTAATACGTTCGACAACGGCCGCGATGTGGGTCCCCGCATGTTCCAGGTCGCTGGCCGTCCGCTTCCCGCTCTCCGGCTCTGGTTCCGGTTCGACAACGCGCTCAATCTCGACTTGCCCCTTTTCGCGCCGCTATTCGTCCGAGGTTCCGACGACATCGAGGGGTATTACGGCGGCTTTTCGTACGATTGGGGCGCGACCCAGCGGTTGAAGACGAGTTTCCAGTTCGGGCGGCGCAACCACCCGCCGCAGCCGACAACGACGGAATCGGTGTGGCAGCTGGAGCAGGGGGTGAAATTCCCCAGCGGTGCCGGCAACAACATTCTATGGAGCTTCGGGGGTCTGCTGGGCCACTACTTCGACCGCGACGACTGGATGGCCTACACCAGGGTCGGCGTTCCGGTCGGACGCTCGTGGCTCATCGAGCCCGGCCTCTATTTCGGCAAGACGGCCGGGTCGAATATTGTCGCCACCGGCCGCCAGCCCGAGGAAGAAGTACGGGGAATTCTGTGGGTTCGATATCGGCCTGCGAGTGGCTGGGTCGTCGATCCGGCGATCGGTTACGGCAGCGTGAACAGCGATCTGCCCGGGTTCTCCGGTAGTCTGTTCGAGGGACAGCTTCGACTGGGGGCACCGATCGGCAAGGTCAGCCTGATCGAGTTATTCGTCCGCTACCAGAATCCACCCGGGAGCGACCCCTTCACGACCGTGGCGCTCGGCTTCAATCTGGGCATCCCAAAGTCCACCTTCTGAGCCGTTTCTGACATCTCTTGCTGGCCTCTAACGGGAGTAGTATGTTCGTTTTATCTTCGGTTTTTATTCGGTTTACGGGAGAAAATTCAGGTGGCGGTCCGGACGGCGACGGTGCAGCAGCTGGAGGAGGCGATCGATACGATCGTGGTACAACCACGAGCCCACGTTCGAACGCTGCCGACGGGTTTCGAGCGCCTCGACGCATTGCTTCCCCAGGGAGGGTTGCCACGTGGGCGCGCCACGGAATGGATCGGGCCACGCTCATGCGGAAAGACCGCGCTTCTCCGGACAGTCCTCAGCCGCCTGGCCGTGATGGGAGAGCCGGTGGCATATGTCGATGGCGGTTGGACTCTTTTCGCTCCCGACTGGGTCGAGCTCGCCGAACGAGGCTTCTGGGTCGTACGGCCGGGCGATACGGGTGAGGCGGCCTGGAGTGCGGACCTGCTGTTGCGAAGCGGCGCGTTCGGAGCGGTTGTGTTGGATCCGGGGGGAACGGGTACCGGGTCTGCATCGAGCAGCACCCCCGGGCTACGGCGCAGCGTAGCCGTACGTCTGCAACGCCTGGCGGAGGAAGCGGAGTCGGTGTTCGTCGTCATGGACGAGATGCCGATCGCGGCTCTCCGGCTGCGCTTTCGCCCTGGCCGGATCGAACCGGTCGGAGGCCCGTTGTTCGGCCATCTCCTGCCACCCGTGCGGCCGCTTTGGGTGGGGGTAGAGAAACATGGCATGATCGAAGTGCCCGTGCTGTGTCCGCTGCCGCCGCCTCGTCGCGAAGTTCGACCTTCGCGCGACCGCAAGGGGCCGGAATGATCGATGGATCGAATCGCATCGATCCGGGTCGCCGGTCCGGAAGTAGACGAGTCGCACCTGCCTCGACTGACCGAAGCGCTCCTGACCGGCTCTCCCCGTGTGTCCCAGGCGGGCAGGGATCTGTTTCGGGTCGACGCCCGAGGGTGGGAGCGTCTGGGAGGAGAGGTCGCGTTGGCTCGAACGCTGCACGCCGCGCTCGGCGATGCCGGTTTTTCAGTGGTGCGGATCGGAATTGCCGACGTAGCGGTCGCCTCGGATGCGGCGGCCGGATTGGCCCATGAGGCGACGCCACCCGGCACCCTGATCGTACCGCCGGGGCGGACGCGCGAGTTCCTCGCTCCGCTCCCGCTGACGTTTCTGCCGGTTCCTGAAGACCTCAAGGACACCTTGCGGGCGTTGGGACTCCGGCGCCTGGGGCAAGTCGCCATCCGTGAGAGGGCCGAGCTGGAGGCCCGCTTCGGACCTGGGGGCGTGCGGGCGCACCGGCTCGCGGTTGGCGAGGATGATCGAGTGTTCCAGCCGATCATAGTGGGGGAGCCGCCCGAGGCCTCGCTGGAGCTGCAAGGGCACGTCGATCAACTGGAACAGCTCCTGTTCGCGCTCCGCCATCTCTTGCACCGGGTGTGTGAAGACCTGGCTTCGGACGGCCGCTGCGCGTCCCGCGTTCTCCTCCTGTTCAGGCTGGAGACCGGAGGTCGTCGTCGAGCAGACGTGGTGCCCGCCCGTCCGACACGGCGGGAGGAGCTGCTGTTCGACCTCTGCCGCGCCGTGCTTGAGCGGGCGACCGGCGAAACGGGTCGATTATCGGCGCCCGTGGTCGAGTTCAGAGTCCGGGCGGAACAGACCGCTCCGGCCGAAAGTCGCCAGGGCGACCTGTTCGCCGGCGAATGGCGCGATCCTCTGGCCGCGGCCGCGGCGCTCTCACGCCTGCGGGCCCGCCTGGGTCCGGAGAGCGTGATCACACCTGTCGAACGTGCGAATCACCGCCCGGAGAGTCGGAACGCCTGGCAACGGGCAACGGAACTTCCGGATCTGTCGCCCGAAGGGGTGGATTCACTCTCGCGTGACGAACCGGCCAGCGCGCTTCGACTGCTTCGGGACCCGGTCGCGGTGGAGGTGACGATGGCCGAGGGCCAACTCACGGAGTACCGGGGGCCGCTTGGCTCTCAGCCGCTGATCGCCGCCGAAGGACCGGAACGACTGTCCGGTGACTGGTGGAAGGACCCGTACCGGCGCGAGTACTATCGCGCCTGCACGTCGGAAGGAGAGCTGCTGTGGTTGTTTCGTGAGTACCGGCCGAGCGGAACGCTGCGCTGGTGGCTGCACGGCTGGTGGGATTGAAACGGGGGTTCGTGGAACTGGCCAGTCGCTCCAGCTTCTCGCTGCTCGATGCGGCTTCAACGCCGGAGGCGATCGCGGAGCGGGCATTCGAAGTCGGGATGCCGGCGGTGGCGCTAGCGGACTATTTTGACCTCGGTGGAGCCGTTCGCTTCACTCGGGCCTGTGAACGATGCGAAGTAAGACCGATCATCGGCGCCGAACTGCGAGTGGAAGTACTCCCCGACACCCCCCGCCGGATCGTCCTCCTCTGCATGAACCGGGAGGGCTACCATCACCTCGCCGCGCTCATCACGGACGGTCGCATGTCGAACCAGCGTGGCCGTCCGACTCTGCGCCAGCGCAGCGTCGCACCCCGAACCGAGGGACTGATCTGTCTCCTGCGCACGGACGAAGGATCGAGTATCAAAGAGCCGGCTTTCCTGGCACTTCAAGAGCGCTTTCGGACGCGAGTGATCCGACTCCTCCGCGAGCTGTTCGAGGACCGCTTTTTTCTGGCCCTCGAGCACCACGGCCTACCGGAGGACTCTCGTCGCTGCGCCGCCTGGATTGAGCTGGCGGAGCTAGAGGCCGTCCCCTGGGTTCCGGTCAACGCGCCCCGTTACGCGCGCCCCGCCGATCGGATTGTATACGATGTGCTCACATGCATTCGACATGACATGACGCTGGACAAAGCAGGTGAGCTGCTCCTTCCCAACGGCGAGTGGTATCTGAAGTCCGCGCGCCAGATGGTCACGCGCTGGTGTGCTCACGCACCCGACTCCGAACGGTCCGACCCATGCGGGTGCGAAGGCTGCACCGCACTGCGCAGAACCGTGGACATAGCCGATCGCTGCGAATTCCGGATGACCGAGCTGAAGCCACGGCTGCCCGCGTTCCAAGTCCCGGGAGGGCGGAGCTCCGACGAGTTCCTGCGCGCGCTGGTCGAGCACGGAGCGCACGAGCGCTACGCGGATCGCTTCGGTTCGGATCACCGCCGGCAGATCGAGCATGAGCTGGGCATCATCGCCCGTCTCGAGCTGGCCGACTACTTCCTCATCATGTGGGATGTGGTGCGCTTCGCGACCCGGCGCGGAATCCTGGTGCAGGGGAGGGGGTCGGCCGCCAACTCGGCCGTCTGC
The DNA here is from genome assembly GCA_041612005.1 of Gemmatimonadota bacterium. GTDB lineage: Bacteria > Gemmatimonadota > Gemmatimonadetes > Palauibacterales > Palauibacteraceae > JBFILW01. The sequence goes on along the minus strand of JBFILW010000062.1, from coordinate 3,498 downwards.
TACTGCCTGAAGATCACGGCGGTCGACCCGATCGGTCTCAAGCTCCTGTTCGAGCGCTTCCTGTCAGAAGGCCGCAACGAGCCTCCCGACATCGATCTCGACATCGCGCACAACGATCGGGAAGAGGTGCTGCAGTACGTGTACGAGAAGTACGGCCGCGTACATGCCGCCATGGTATGCGAGTCGATTACCTACCGGGGTCGGATGGCGGTGCGTGATGTGGCCCGGGTGCTGGGATTTCCGGTCGAGATCGCCGACCGCCTTTCGGAGGAAGTGGACCGGGGTGAAGCGGCGGACGCGGCGCGCAGCCTGGCAGCCGGCGGCGCAGCGCGAGTCGGCCTCGATCCGGATGAGCCTAGAACGCGCGCCCTGATTCGGGCTGTGTGGGGACTGAACGAGCTGCCTCGCCATCGCTCGATCCACGTCGGCGGCTTCATTCTCTCCAAGCAGCCGCTCGGTGAGCTGGTGCCGATCGAACCCGCCTCGATGGCGGACCGAACTGTGATCCAGTGGGACAAAGACGACCTGGATCTACCCGGCTTCGTGAAATTCGACCTGCTGGGTCTCGGTATGCTCACCATGCTGGGCAAAGCGATCGCATACGTGCACTGGACGCGCGGCGTGGAGCTCGACTTGGCCGCCCTGCCGCCCGACGATCCCATGGTTTACGATATGATCTGCGCTGCGGACACGGTGGGCGTGTTCCAGATCGAATCACGCGCCCAGATGAACACTCTCCCCCGGGTGCAGCCTCGCTGCTTCTACGACCTGGTGATCGAGGTGGCGTTGATCCGGCCCGGACCGATCCAAGGGGACATGGTGCATCCCTACCTTCGCCGGCGGCGGGGCGAGGAACCGGTGACCTACCTGGATCCACGGCTCGAGCCGGTGCTCGAGCGCACCCTCGGGGTGCCCCTGTTCCAGGAGCAGGGGATGAAGGTGGCGGTGACGCTGGCCGGCTTCACCCCCGCCCAAGCGGACAACCTGCGGCGGGCAATGGGATTCAAGCGCTCGCACCAGGCGATGGAAGGGGTGGGGCGCGACCTCGCTCACGGCCTGCGGGAGAACGGAGTCCGCCCCGAGGTGGCGGAGAAGATCTTCAAGCAGTTGACGGCCTTCGCCAACTACGGGTTTCCGGAGAGTCATTCCGCCAGCTTCGCATTGCTCGTCTACGCATCGGCGTACCTCAAGTGCTACTACGCGCCCGAATTCTATTGTGCGCTCCTCAACTCGCAGCCGATGGGGTTCTACTCACCGGCCACCCTGATCCACGATGCCCGCCGCCACGATGTCGAAATCCGTCCGATCGACCTCGCCCATTCCGAGTGGGACTGCACGTTAGAAGGCACGGTGCCCGCTTTGAGGATCGGGCTGCGGTATGTGAAGGGACTCGGGAAGGCTGCGAAAGGGCGGTTGCAGGCGGCACTCGCGGCCGGGCCGTTCGACTCGGCGGAAGACGTAGTACGCAGGAGTGGGCTGGGCCAGTCAGACCTTCGCACCCTGGCGGAGGCGGGCGCGTTCGAGACTTTGTGGCCGGGTCGTCGTCAGGCCCTCTGGGAGCTGCTCCGCCAAGCTCGGGGGGACGCCGGACCGCTTGCACCACGGCCAGCGGCGAGAGGTCGCGGCCCGCTGCCGGAGATGACCGACATCGAGCGCATGGCCGCCGATTACCGCTCGACGGGCCTGTCGGTGGACTGCCATCCGATGGAGTTCCTCAGGGAGGAAATGGTGGCGAACGGGGTACTTTCGGCACGAGAGCTGGCGGAGTGCGGAAACGGGGACGAAGTGTCGGTCGGAGGGATCGTGATTTGCCGTCAGAGGCCGGGAACCGCCAAGGGCGTCATGTTCGTCACTCTGGAAGACGAGACGGGCTTCGCGAACTTCGTCGTGATGCCGGACGTTCAGCAGTCGCTCAGAGACACCCTGCTACGGGCTCCACTGTTATTGCTGAGCGGAACGGTCGAGAGCGATCAGGGGGTGGTCAACGTCATGGTGAGCGACGCCTCGCTTCTCGCCTCCCGGGCAGGAAGCGCGCTCCGCAGCCGCGATTTCCGTTGACACACCGTCTCGTGTCGGTATTGTGGACCCGGGCCTGATTCCCGAACGATCCGACTGGACAGGAAATGAACGAACGCACATACGAACCGAAGATTGTCGACAAACCGTGGGGTAGGGAGGTATGGTACGCCCACGGCGACCGCTACGCCGGTAAAGTCCTCGAAGTCACCGCCGGCCACCTGCTCTCCCTCCAGAAGCACCGGATCAAGCACGAGACGCTGTACCTGCAGAGCGGGCTCATGCGTTTCACCCTGGGCGATGAGGAGTTCGAGTGGTCGCCCGGACAGGCGATCGAGATTCCGCCGGACACGATCCACCGGATGGAAGCGCTGGAGGACAGCGTCATTCTCGAGGTGAGCACGCCGGAGCTCGACGACGTCGTTCGTCTGCAAGACCGCTACGGCCGCGAATGATCGACAGACTCGAAGGGATCGGCCACCGAGAGTACCCGCAAAGCTGGTGGCTGATCGATGTGCTCGACCGGCAGCCGAGACTGCTTTCGCAGGAGGTCGTCGATCTGTCTCCCGGCGCCATCGAGCTGCGACACGTTGCCCGAGACCTGCGGCGGTTCGCCGAGGCCCGGGAGCGTTGGCAACCACTGGTCGAGGAACGGCCGCTCGATGAGCTCGAGTCGGGTCACAGCCGCGATCTCTCGTTCGGGCCCAGCCTCGTGTACTGCGTCGAGCACGACAGTCGCCAGGATGTGCACGCGGGTCGGCCGTTTCGCCACCTCAGCGTACAAATGAGACGCTCGTCGCTCACTCCGGCCACCTCTGCCGAGATCGGACTCTACTTTTACGGACGCCGTCCGGCGGCCTTCGGCTTCGTGGGACCCCGTCGGGTGCATGGCTACATCGGGATGGACTGGGAGCCGCTGAGCTCCGATGACGTGCAGCGACTTCTGAAGCGGGAGATGTCCGGTTCCTGAAACGGACCTTGATGGGGCAAAGAAGAGCCCCGAGCCACGGTCTGACTGCGGGGATAGGATCCAAAGGTAGGAGCCGTGGTCTCGGGGTCTTCGGCAGGTTGAGACACGGCTGGCCCCGAAACGTTCCACCAGGTTCGACCAGGGTTTCGAGACCGAAGGAGGCGACGATGCAAGGAGCGAAGGAACGGCCGCGTGGACCCGCCACGGGCGCGCTGGTCCCGATTTACGCGGCGCTGATCATCGGAGTCGTTCTGTTCGCCCTGGTCGGGCGGGTGAGCGCGTTCGAGGCGCGGCGGCTGGTGGAGGGGATCAAGCCGACCGCCACGTTCGCCGCGTCGACCTACATCGGCGCCGGTGCCACGATCCTCGCGTTGATGGCGACGATGATCTCGTTCAGCCTGTCGCACGAGTCGAACTTCCGAGCCAGCCACTACCGGCGCCTGCGGGTCATCGCCCGGTCGACGACCGGGCTGATCATCGTCGCGATCGCGCTGATCACCGTCCTCGTCGTC
>JBFILW010000061.1:0-13445 GCA_041612005.1 Gemmatimonadota bacterium | reverse complement strand
GGCTCGGTAAGCGTGGGGAAAATCGCCGATCTGGTGGTGATCGACGGTGATCCGATCGCCCGACCCGAGGAGATTCGCAACGTGACGATCGTTTTCAAGGATGGAGTCGGATACGATTCGGCGGCGCTGATCGAGAGCGTCGAGGGTCAGATCGGGGTGCGCTGATGGCCCCGGCTCGTTCGGCATGCGGGATTTCCGAATCGTGGACCGGAGCGGCAACCGGCTCGGATTCGGTGAGGCGGTGACCAAGCCAGAAAGCCCGCTCTAGTAGGAGATCCCCAGCCTCCGGTACACATCGGAGAGCAGCCACACCGGGCCGATGAGCAGGAACTGGAGGTCTTCGAAGAACGAAGGCTTCTGGCCCTCGATCTTGTGGCCGATGAACTGGATCACCCAGCCGACCACGAACAGGACGACCATGAAAATCAGGGCTCGCTCGCCGAGGATTGCGACAATTGCGCTGACGGCCGCGTACATGGCTCCCAAGACGATGAGCATGCCCACCGCGAGGGGCCGCGAAAGGGCGAAGTAATACAGTAGCGCGAGCACGATTACCACAAGCGCTACCGTTATCCCGCGACAGCTGAGCGCGCACGGCAGCGGGATCATATACAGCAGACCCATCAGGGAGAACACGATGATGGGGATTCCGATCCAGTGGAGGGTCTTGTTCGCGTGATCCTGGTGGTGCTCACCGTAAGCGGATAGCCACTGCTCGATGCTCCGCATCGTGCCCTCCTGCCGAGGCGAAGGTAGATCCGCGGATCGCTGCGGTCTCGCTACTGAGTGCGCAGGATTGTCACCTGCACCCTCGCAGAGCTCGGTATCTCGGATCCGTTGTTGCCGAGGATTTGGAACGTGTAGGCCGGCGTCGCGTTGGTCGCTCGGAGCGCAAAGTACTTGGCCGCTGAAGCGCCGAGGTCGAACGCGGTGACGAAGTTCGTGAATTGACGACGATCGACCGCGAGCGGGAACGGCTCGGGGAACGAAGCCGCCGACCCGGCGTTGTTGCTGAGGCCGAAGAAGATGTCGGTCAGGTTCCAGGTCAGGAGGAGGTACTCGGCGTCGATTCCGCCCACTCCGGCGTCGTCCACGGCCGGCATCATGAAGTACGCGGACAGCATCTCCGCCCAGTCCTCGTTGACGCTCGCCCGGGAAGCGGCCCGCTCGACGTTGGCGATACCCATCAGAGAATTCGGCCCACCGCTCGAGAGATCACGGTAGATCTGTTCCTCGTTGATCCCGCCGAGTATTCCGGTGCCCTGGCCAAAACTCCCGCGATCACCGAGCCAACGCGCGAAGAGCCAGGCAAATCCGCGCATCTCGAGGGACTCGAAGCCACCGGGATCGTTCGCGGCGATGGTCTGGGTGCCGTTGGGGTTGAGGAAGTGCTGCCGTAGCCGCCCATAGTTCGTGATCTGGTACGCGTTGAACGATTCGATGTCGGACAACGCCGTGGCGAACGAGATGTTGCCCCGAGGCGCCAGGCCGGCCGCCTTCAGACCGACGACTTCCTCGGCGATGTGGGATAGTCCTTCGGCCAGCCAGATCTCTTCCAGCAAGTTGAAGTTGGCGTTGTTGTTGAACACGCGCTGCTCGGCGCTCAAAAGGTGCTGGAGCTCGTGCGCCGTGACGGCTTTGCCGGTCCGGATCGCCTCGTCGCGATCGACGGCATCACTGAACTGACCGCTCGGATCGGGCGCCAGCAGATAGACGATCTCCGCCTCGTTGCTCGTCGCGCAGAATCCGTTTGCCGAAGAACCGCCTCCGCCGCTCGCCGGCCCTGAAGCGGCCAGGTCGGATGGGATGAAGAAGCCGCCGATGAACGTGCTGGAGCCCCGCGGGTTGAGCTTGTTCACTTCCGGCGTGAAGAGAGCGATCACGCGCTGATTGCCGTCGATGTCGGCCGGACCGCCGAAGTAGGCCGTGTCCGTCGCGAAAATAACGCTGTCGAAGGCGGCCGCGAGCTCGTCGTAGTCCGCCGAAACGAAGGCGGAGGCCGATGTCTGAACGTCCTCGACTACCGCGACGTGCTGCCCGGCCCGCTTGACCACGGCAGTGATCACGGTCGCCGTGTCGGTGCAGGAAACGGTCAGGTCCGGCTGCACGCTGAGCGCGAGGAGAATCGTATCGCCCTGCTGTGGCGGAACGGCCGACAGCCCGAAGCCGCCGCCAATCCGGCCGCCGCGGGCAGGAACGGCGGCGTGCCGCTGAAGGGCCGCTCGGGCGCTTCGGCGCAGGGTCAGCTCCCGCTCGGAATCCTGGCGAACGCCGGACAACTGGAAGGACGGGGTGGGAATGCGGCTGGCAAGGTTGCCGCCCGCGCGACCGGTCGCTGTCACCGGCGCCGTCGAAGAAGCGGAGGCGATCGCGCCACGGACTTGCATGGTCGTGTTGGCGCCGTCGACTTCGCTGGCGCTCTGAACGACGATCTGGTACTCACGCGTACCGCTGGCCTCCGCGAAGCTGAGTAGTATCGCCTGTCCGGTGTTCTCGACCACGAGAGCCTCGCCGACCTGAAGGTCGACCGGCGTTTCCGTACCGATCGGCGGTCCATTCGGGCCGGTCGAACCCCTCCCGCAGGCGAGCGCTCCGCTCAAGCCGACGAGAAGAAAGGCGCGCAGATAGGCGGTCGCAGCGACGGGGTTGGTTCGTATGTGCAAAGCTGTTGGCTCCTCTTGAGTTGCCGACTGTCGCCCGGACGGGCCGAGACGCTTTTCCGTGCTGACTGGAGACTCCGACAGTCGCTCCCGGGTCACTCCGGGGTGGCAACCTCCCGGGTAGGCTCTAAAAGACCCGTCCGAGCCTCGAATAGTTCCATCAGAGCCTCGACCTGCCGCTCCGGCGTGAACCGCTCCCGGACCTGCCTTTGCGCTTCCCGCCCGATCCGCTCCGCTCTGGCGGGCTCGTGGAGGAGCTTTCGGATCGCCCGGGCCATCTGCTCGACATCGCCAGGCGGCAGGAGGATCCCGCTTACGCCGGGCTCGATCATCTCCGGAATACCGCCAACCGCCGTGGCAACCACGGCCTTCCCGCGCGCCATCGGCTCGAGGACTGACGACGGGAAAGCATCCTGCCATGAGGAGGGGACCACGAACACGCTGGCCCCTCGCAGGAGGGCGACGGCCTCGGGCCGGTAGCCGCCCAGCACGATGTCTTCCGCCGCACCGAGTGTATCGCGTAGCCTCCGCAGCTCCGGCAGGTACGGTCCGTCTCCGAGATAGACCAGCACCGGACCCGGTCCCCCTCCTCCGTAATCTGCAGCCAGCCGGTCGAACGCCCGCAGCAGAGTATCTACTCCCTTCTCGTGGCTCGCCCGGCAGGCACACGCCACAATGGGGCGGGCGGGATCGATGCCAAACGCCGCGTGCGTGCCGCCAGTGTCCTCGCCCGCTTCCGTATCAGCCTCGTCCCCGACAGAGAATCCGTTGTGGATCCGGACCACGCGTTCCTCCGGAACCAGGCCGACCTCAATCTGCCGAACCCGCACGAAATCGCTCACCGCGACGACCACATCGGCGAGCACACCGGGGGTCCGTACAACCGCTCTCTTGAGTGTGCGTCTGAGCCCGCGGGGCGACGCTCGGCCGCCGGAAGTCCGGTCATGGACGACGATTGCGCAACCGCCGACTCGTCGGAGGATGGGATACTTCATACTCCAGGCGGGTCGGTCCGTCAGATAAACGACCCGAACGGAGTGCCGGCGGACGAACTCGATCGTCGCGCGAAGAGAGGCGAGACTACCCAGCGTCGCGTCCAGCTCCACTGCTCCCGCCTGACTCCCGGAGAGGGTGCGCGGGGACTCACTGATCTCGGGGTAGGCGACGAGCGTGTGCACGCCCCGCTCAGCGAGTCGATCGGCCACCCGGGCGAACGATCGCTCGATGTTGTCCCAGGCGTAGCCGGTGTTGGCCGGATAGTTGACGACGAACAGCAGAGACGGCTGCTGGCCGCTCGAGGGATCGGCTGTGGTCAGAACGTAGAATCTCCTGCTCGTGAAACGTATACTCCGTCCGGGCCCGGCGGTTGAAGGCTAGCCGCTAGCTCACGCCTCAGCAATCCGCGTTTATTCGATCGGAGAAGAGCCCTTGGCCGGAACCAGATGGAAAGCGACTCTGCGTGAGGTTGCAGCTATGCTCAACCGTGAGCTTCGCGTCTCGATCACCAGGGTTCCGAGTCCGGAAAAGTGGGTCTTCGTGGTCGGCTGTTACAATTCGGGCACCACGCTGCTCGCAGAGGTCCTCGGGGCTCACCCGCTCATCAGCGCGCTTCCCGACGAAGGTCAGTTCCTGACGGATCAGTTCGCCGCCGATCACGAGCTCGGGCTGGGGCGCATGTGGGTCAAGCGAGAAGATCTGTACAGGCTGAACGAAGAGGACGCCGGCCCGGATGTTCGACGCCTCAAGAAGGAGTGGGGCATGCGCCTGGACACCGGAAAGCCGATCTTGCTTGAGAAGTCTCCCCCAAATGCGGCACGGACCCGCTGGCTGCAACGGAACTTCGAGAACGCCCACTTCATCGCGATCATCCGCAACGGGTACGCGGTGGCCGAGGGAATTCGGCGCAAGGGTCGGCCGACTCACCGGGAGAGCTGGTCGCTGGAAGACTGCGCCTATCAATGGCGGCGCTCGAACCAGGTGCTCGAGGAGGACTCAGAGGAGCTGAGGAAATTCATGTGGGTTCGCTACGAGGACTTCACCGAGAACACAGCCGACACTTTGGCCGGTATCTACGACTTTCTGGGGATCCAGACCGAAGCGGGGATGGACCTTGCGCGCGAGTGGGCGATCCATGAGCGCAGCGAGCCGATCGCCAACATGAACGCCCAGAGCATAAGCCGCCTCAGCCAGGAGGACGTGGCGGTCATCAACCGCGTGGCGGGTGACGCGCTGATCCACTTCGGATACGCCGATCCGTTCGATTGACCGGACCCGGCAGCCACGCTTAACCGCACTTCCAAAAATACTTGAAACCACTGGAGAAGGTCATGGAACTCGAACGGTTCATGGGCTGGGTCGAGCGACGAAGTCCGGGCCAACACGAATTCCACCAGGCCGTGCTGGAGTTCGCCGAAAAGGTGATGCCATTTGTGGTCGCCAACCCGGAATACGTAGAGGCGTGCATCTTGGAGCGCATGACGGAGCCGGATCGAGTAATCAGCTTCCGCGTCTGTTGGGAGGATGATCAGCGGCACGTGCACGTCAACCGCGGCTACCGTGTGCAGTTCAATAACGCGATCGGACCCTACAAGGGCGGGCTGCGCTTCGACCGCTCGGTCGGACTCAGCATTCTGAAGTTCCTCGCCTTCGAACAGGTCTTCAAGAACAGCCTCACGACGCTGCCGATGGGTGGTGCCAAGGGCGGCTCGGATTTCAGCCCGATCGGGAAGTCCGACGACGAAGTCATGCGTTTCTGCCAGTCGTTCATGACCGAGCTCTCACGCCACATCGGCAAGGACATCGACGTCCCAGCCGGCGACATCGGCGTGGGCGCGAGAGAGATCGGATACCTGTTCGGCCAGTACAAGCGGCTGGCCAACGAGTTCACCGGTGCGATCACCGGCAAAGGCGTCGCGTTCGGCGGGAGCCTCATCCGCACCGAGGCGACGGGCTACGGGAGCGTCTACTTCGCGCGCGAGATGCTGCAACGAGTCGGCGAAGATCTCGAGGGCAAAATCTGCGTCGTGTCCGGTTCCGGAAATGTGGCTCAATTCGCGGCTGAGCGACTGCTGGATCTGGGAGCCAAGGTAGTCACTCTTTCGGACAGAAGCGGTACCATTCACGACAAAAATGGGCTCGACCAGGAGAAGCTGAAATTCGTTATCGACCTGAAGACGAATCAGCGCGGAAGCCTCAAGGACTACGCAGCGGAGTACGGCTGTGAATTCCTGGCAGATCAGAGGCCGTGGGCAGTGCCGTGTGACCTGGCCTTTCCTTCGGCGACCCAGAACGAGATCGGGCCCGAGGACGCTGAAGCGCTGATCGCCAACAAGTGCCAAGCCGTGATCGAGGGCGCCAACATGCCGACGACGTACGAGGCTGCACGCCTCTTCGAACAGGCCCGGGTAGCGCTGGCACCGGGCAAGGCGGCCAACGCGGGCGGAGTCGCCATCTCGGGTCTCGAGATGTCGCAGAACGCGATGCGGCTCAGCTGGACCCGGGAAGAGGTCGATGATCGCCTGCAGGCGATCATGAAGAGAATCCATGGCAAGTGCGTGAAGTACGGCGAAGAGAAGGACTGGATCGACTACCCGAAAGGAGCCAACATCGCCGGCTTCATCAAGGTAGCTGACGCGATGCTGGCCTACGGCGTCCTCTGAGAACGTCTGCGGGTGGAACGCGGATCTACCGTTGCAGGTAAATGGAGTGTGGCCTAGGTTGGCCACGGCTCGCCCATGGTTGCAGACGTCGCAACCGGCAGGCCCAAATATTACGCCCCGGCTTTCGACTCTAACAAAGGAGGTGATCAAGTGTCTGCAGGGAGTAGAATCGAGCCTGACTCGACACGGGCAAGCGATCGCCTCGGCGTGGCCCGCTGAGGGAGACCTCACTGGTGACGCTAGGGTAGGTTACAGAGCTTCGCCTGGCTCGCGGGCCATCGCTGGCATCGCGTCGAGTTAGGCCGAGTAACCCCGACGACCGCACGTGGACCTCACGTGCGGTCGTTTTTTTGCCCCCTGTCGCCGGTCGAGATCACTCCCTTGTTTTCCGGGTGATGTCCCGTTTTGTCGGCGTAGAATTCCCTCATCCGGTCCAGGTCCGCTTCGAGGTTGCCGCTGGGCTGGATAGTCGGACCGAGCCCTCCGCTCTTGCTCGGATAGTCGAGGAATCCAAGCACGATCGGGACTTTGGCGCCGAGTGCGATGTAGTAGAACCCCGTCTTCCAGTGCGCCGTCCGCTTGCGCGTGCCCTCCGGTGCGATGGTGATCACCAGCCGGTCGCGCTCCTCGAACAGCTGTACGATCTGATCGACGAAGTTGTGGCTCGTCGTGCGGTCCACCGGAAGCCCGCCCAACCGCCTCATGAGCCACCCCACGGGCCAGCGGAAGACCGTGTGCTTGGCGATCCAGTGGCCTTCGATGCCGATCACACGCATGAGGAGCAAGGCTATGGGGAAGTCCCAGTTGGATGTGTGCGGCGATCCGATTAGGACGCACTTAGCCGGTAGAGGCTTATCGACGGCGGTCCAGCCGACCAAGCGCAGAATGAAACGGGATATGGGCCGTCGCGGACGGTGAGGCGTTGGTGCTGTGCTCTGTCTGTCCGGGGCAGTGGTCATCGGCAGCCGAGAAGTTACGCGGTGCCGCCGAGCGCGACTACTCTATCGCGTCGCCGGAAGCGGGTCGATTCATCGAGTGCTGAAGTTGCGCCTCGGAGCGCACCCTGTCCAACATTTCGTGCGGTGAGAGTGGTTTGCTGAAGAAGTAGCCTTGAACCAGGTCGCATTCGCACTCACGAAGGAACTCGAGCTGGTCATCGTTCTCGACGCCCTCGCCGATAACTTGCAGTCCGAGCCCGTGCGCCATTGCGATGATTGCCCGAGCCAGAGTCGCATTCTCGCCTTCCGACGTCACGTCACGCACGAAGGTGCGATCCAGCTTCAGCGCATCGAAATGGAAGCGCTGCAAGTAGCCGAGCGAAGAAAAGCCGGTTCCGAAATCGTCGACTGCGAACTGAACTCCGAGGGCCGCCAGGTCCGCCATGACGTTGCCTGTCGCCGGTGGGTCCTCCATCAGCAACTGCTCGTTGATCTCGAGGGTGAGCGCCTGGCCTGCCAGTCCCCCGGCCGCCAGAGCGTACTTGACCGCACCCAGCAAACTGGCTCCCCAGAACTGGCGCGAGGAGACGTTGACGGCCAGCTGGAGCGGCGCGCCTCCCGCTTGCCGCCAGCGACCAGCCTCACGGCATGACTCCTGGAGCACCCATTCCCCGATGGGGCCTATGAGCCCGGTCTCCTCGGCAACCGGGATGAACGTGGCGGGCGACACGTACCCGAGCTCGGCGTTTTCCCACCGGAGCAGAGCCTCGGCTCCGACCATGCATCCCGACACCGTGTCCACGATCGGCAGGTACTGAATCGACAGCTCGCCACGCTCGAGCGCGTACTTCAGCTGTGTTTCCAACTCCAGTCGTTTGAGGGCCTTCTTGTTCATTTCGGGAGTAAAGAAGCGGTACGTGTTCCGACCCTCGTCCTTGGCGTGATACATGGCCGCGTCGGCGTTGCGGAAGAGCATGTGGGGGTCTTCACCATCATCCGGATACAGCGTGAGCCCGATGCTGGCCGTGACCACGATCTCATGACCAGCGAGAGTGAATGGCCTCGTGAACGACTCGAGAACCTGCTCCGTGATCACGTCGAGGTGAGCGTCGGCGTCCAGGTCCGGCATGATGACCATGAACTCGTCTCCGCCGAACCGGGCCACCGTGTCAGTGTCCCGGACGCACGCGACCAGTCGCTGCGCCGCCTGCACCAGCAGCTCGTCGCCGATCGCATGGCCCAGCGTGTCGTTGACCAGCTTGAAGTAGTCGATGTCTATGAACATCACGCCGGCGGAAGTGCCGTTGCGGCGCGCTCTCGCCAGCGCCTGCGATAGGCGGTCGGCTGCAAGCACGCGATTGGGGAGGTCGGTCAGGTCATCGAAGTTGGCCTGGTGGAGGAGACGCTCCTCGTACTCCTTGCGGACCGTCATGTCCTCCATGATCGCCAGGAAGTGCGTGAGCGAGCCGTCGTGTCCGCGGATCGGAGAGATGGAAGCGTGCTCCCAGTAAAGCTCTCCGTTCTTCTTCTTGTTGTAGAATTCGCCGCGCCACTCGCGTCCAGCCAGAATGGTTGTCCACAACCCCCTGGCGTGTTCTTCGGGCATGTAACCGGACCGCAGGATCCGCGGATTCTGGCCGATAATCTCGGCTCGGCTATAGCCGGTAATATTCGAGAACCTCGGATTGACGTACTCGATTCGCCCGTCGAGGTCAGTGATCATTACGGAAGTGGAGCTCTGCTCTACGGCCGTCGCAAGCTTACGGAGATTCTCTTCCGCCTGCTTGCGCTCCGTCACGTCCCAGCACACGCCGCTCATTCGGAACGCCCGCCCGCGTCCATCCCGATCCGCCGCTCCACGCGAAGCGATCGTTCGCACGGTGCCGTCGGCCCCGACGACGCGATACTCGCTGTCGTACTTCGCGCCGTCCGCCAGGGAGCGAACGAACTCACGCCTCACGCGCTCGCGGTCGTGCGGGTGCACCATGTCCAGGAAGTGCTGATACGACCCCGGAAGGGTGCCCGGCTCGAAGCCGAACAAAGGATGCACGTGGTCATCCCAGATCAGCGAATCCCCGGCGACATCCCAGACCCAGATGCCGACGTTGCCGGTCCTCAGGGCTCGATCGAGGCGCTCCTCCGTGTAGCGCAGCTTGTCTTCGGTTATGGTGGTGCGCTCGCGCTCTCGGACATGCCAATGCGAGATGGTACCGGCCCAGAAGCTGACGAAGATGAAGATGCCGGCCACACTGACGAAAAACCGCCAATCGACCTGTCCATGGCGCGCGTAAACGAGCAGGACGTCGGTAGCGATCAGAAGCGCCATGGCCACGCCCAATCCGACCGCGACTCCGCCCCAACCCCTGTAGTGGGCGAGCAGGAAGCAGGGCACGAGGGCCAGCATCCATGAAAGGCCCGAGAAGTCAGGCAGCGATTCAGGCCACAGCCAGGACGCCGCCACCGCGGCAAACATGGCCCCCCCGCCCAGCACGAGCGCACTGGGAGGAATACGGCCCTGCCACCGTATCGTTGCTGTTTCCTGGCTGTCGCTCACCAAATCCTGGAAGACCCCGATCCGTTTGCGAGACAATCGGATACACGAAAGACAACCGTGTCATCGGATGCTCACGAAAGACGCCCGGACCAGGCTCCGGGTCACAGTTTCCGCGTCGGTTGAACGGGCACTAGAGTGCTGCAGGGAAGGGGTTTAGGGACTGTGCGGTTCGGGCACCGCCAGCTCCGTTCAAAGCTCGCCGCACACCTCGCGCAATCTGTCCACGACCCGGGTCCACTCATCGAACTCGATCCACAGGGCCGGGATCGTAGTGAGAAGCTGCCGACCCGATACAGTGTCCCGGCAGATCAGGAATGCGTTGCTGTTGGAATCCCGCTGATCCGCCACGTAGACGTCCTTCGGGCACAGGGCCGCGACTCTGCCCTCGATTCGTTCCCTCATCTGCTCGTCCGACAGCTCCTCGGAGTCGTAGTACACGCGAATGTCTCCCGTCGGCTATTGGTACGGTCGGTTTACGGCTGCGGCGCCGGTCCGGAATCCCGGCGCGGCCCGCTCGTCCCGGTCTCTGGCCTAATCTCGCCCATCGGGGCGGCTTCCAGGGATTCTACCGCCAAAGCGACGGGAGGCAAGGCGAAGATGATGTCCGACGCCAGTCAAACGCCCAGTCGTCCATCAGCGAAGGCCCGGTATCCGCGGAAGCAGCCTGAAAGCGCCGCTGACGAGGCGCTCGTAGCGCGTCTCGCTCAACCCCGGAAGTCCGGTCAGCGCGGCGGGGACCCACCGCTGGTCGGCTACCGTCTGCGACTGAGTGTACTTGAGGATTCCCTCCGCACCATGACGGCGGCCGAGTCCCGAGCGCTTGAACCCGCCCATGGGCGCGTCCACTGATCCCCACGCCGCTCCGTATGCCTCGTTGATGTTGACGGTGCCGGCCTCGATTCGTGCCGCGAGGCGCCGGGCCCCACGTACGTTCCGGCTCCAGATGCTGGCGTTGAGGCCGTAATCACTCGCGTTCGCCCGCTCAATCGCGTCCTCGACGGTGTCAAACTCGTAGACGGAAACCACCGGCCCGAATGTTTCCTCCGCGAACAACCGCATCCCCGGCTTCACGCCCGTGACAACGGTCGGCTCATAGAAAAGAGGCCCGACGTCAGGGCGCGCGCGCCCGCCCGTCCGCAAGCTCGCGCCCTCCACCAGGGCATTGTCCACGTGCGTCTCTACCTTGGCGAGTTGTTCGGCCGAGGCGAGGGAGCCCACGTCGACGCTGAAATCGAGAGCCGTTCCGAGCCGAAGACGGCGGGTCTTGTCCACCAGTCGGTCGACGAACGCGTCGTGCACCTTGCTCTGCACGTACAGACGCTCGATCGAGACGCACAGCTGACCAGCGCTCGAGAACGCTCCCCGTAACGCCCCGGCTACCGCTCGCCGGACGTCCGCGTCGGCGAGCACGAGCATCGGGTTCTTGCCGCCGAGCTCCAGAGAACAGGGCAGCAGTCGGCCCGCCGCGAGGCGCGCCACTTTCAGTCCCGTTTCGGTACTGCCGGTGAAGGAGAGGAAGTCCACGTGCTCGGCCAGCGCCGGCCCGAGCTCGGGACCTTCGCCGCTCACGATCTGGAACACACCCTCGGGCAAGCCGGCTTCGGCCAGTAGCGCGCTGGCCCACAGGGCGGTGAAGGTGGTTTGCCGGTCAGGCTTCAATACCGCCGTGTTACCGGCCAGAAGCGCCGGGATCGCGTCGGTCACCGCAAGGCTGAGAGGATAATTCCACGGCGAGATGAACCCGACCACTCCCCAGGGATGATGATACTCCCAGGCGCGGGTAAACCCGGGCAGCGCTCCCCGCCTCCGCCGGGATCTGAGAATCCGCTCCCCGTGGCATGCGTAGTGTCGGGCCACGATCGCGACGTCCCACACCTCCTCCAGGGCGTGCCGACGGGCCTTGCCCGTTTCGAGCTGAATGAGGTCGAGGATCTCGTCTCGATGCTCGAGAATCAGGTCGTGAAAACGCAGCACGATTCCGGCCCGCTCCTCGAACCGTCGTCCCGCCCACGGCGACTGCGCGTGGCGCGCGATCTCTACGACGTCGGTGACGTCCGCTCGGGTTCCGAGGGGGATGCGTCCCAGTGTCTGTCCACTGAATGGGATCGGGACTGCGTACGTGGGCCGGCCGGAGTCGGGCACCCCATTACGCTCCGAAATGCGGGCGATGAGCGGTGCGTCGATCCGGCCCAGACCCTTCACCGGGTCGTCGCTGTGGTTCGCGGCACGATTCACGGTGGCCCAATCTAGCGACGTTCAGGTGGTTCGAGCACCTGAACGCGAACGAGCGGCCGGCCCACTACATTGGTGCCGCGCACGCCGATTCGCGCCCAGATTCACTCGAACGAGACAAGGCCGATGGGTATTCAGGAAGCTGCGGGACCATGAGCGGCGATGCGGCGCGGCATCCCCTCCTGACAGGGTATCCGGTGTGCATCCGCATTCCGGTCCAGTGGGGTGACATGGACGCCTACGGACACCTGAACAACACCGTGTTCTTCCGCTACTTCGAGTCGGCACGGATCGCCTACCTGAAACGGTGCGGGTTCCTCGACTCGTACGAAGAGGAGCGGGTGGGCGCCATTCTCCACTCGACCGAGTGCCGTTTCCGCCGCGCGCTATTCTATCCCGACACGGTGCTTGTCGGTGGCCGGGCGACGGATGTGGCGGCGGACCGCTTCACGATGGGGTACGCGGTGGTGTCGACCGCCGACGATCAGCTGGCGGCGGAGGGGACGGGCGTGGTCGTATCGTACGACTACAGTCGACGGGAGAAGTGTCCGCTGCCCGCGCGAGTACGAGAGAAGATCGCAGAGCTCGAGCGTGAGTCGTAATCGAAGTCAGAGAGGTCAGAGATGAGTGAAGAGAAATCGAGAACCGAGCGCTACCGGGTGAGCGGCGATAAGCTCGTCGGCAAAGTGAAAGAGCTTGTGCGTGAAGGGAACGTGCGTCGGATCACCATCCGCAATGAAGATGGCAAGGCGCTGATCGAGATTCCTCTGACGATCGGCGTGGTCGGCGCGGTGCTCCTCCCCGTGTGGGCGGCGCTCGGAGCGATCGCCGCTCTGGTCGCCAATTGCTCGATCGAGGTGGAGCGAGCCGGAGAGTCTGACACGGCGAGCGACTCGGGCGACTCGGGCGAATCGGAGTGATCGTCTCATCCTCGCGTCCGTAGTCGGGCGCGGGTTGGGATTGAGCCTCGTGGTGATGATCGGAGCCTGCGCCACCTCGGGGCGCGAGCTCCCTCCCGAGACCGAGGCAGAGGTCGGCCGCCAGCTCTCGGACGATCTGGACCGGCAGATGTTCCTCCTCCGCGACTCGGTCATCACCACACCCCTTGCAACCGTGGGCCGCGGCCTCGGAGCGAACGCGCTGTACTCCATCGCACCCTACTCGTTCAGGGTCGTCGACGGGGAGACCGTGAACGCGTTCGCCATCGCGGGCGGGTCGATCTACCTCTACCGGGGGCTGATCGAGGAGTCGAGCTCGATGGGTGAGATCGCGGCGGTTCTCGCACACGAGATCGCCCATCTGGCGGCGGGCCTTCTCCGTTTCTTCGAAATCCTGATGGAGTTGCGGGAAGACCGGCCGAGCGTCCTAGTGAGCCCGTTTCTCACCCACCCGGAGATCGAAG
>JBFILW010000060.1:0-13604 GCA_041612005.1 Gemmatimonadota bacterium | reverse complement strand
GGGGGCGGGGTGCTCGTCGCGATGGGACTCACCTTCATCGCCTTCGAGGGCTACGACCTTATCGCCACCGTTGCCGAGGAGATCAAGGACCCGGAGCGCAACATCCCACGGGCCACCTTTATCTCGCTCACGATCACCGTGACCATGTATCTCCTGATCCTCTTCGTGTCGCTCGGCGCCGTACACCCGCCCGACATGAAGTCGTGGCAGTTCTTGGGCGAGTTCGGTGAGACAGCGATCGTTCGCGCGGCCGAGGATTTCATGCCCGCGTTCGGGGTGGCTGTGATCGTATTCGGCGGACTCCTGTCCACCATGTCGGCTCTGAATGCGACGGTCATGGCCGCCTCCCGCGTCGCGTTCTCGATGGGACGGGACAAGTGGTTGCCGAGCGCGGTAGCCAAGATCGACCCGAAGCGCCGCACGCCGGTAGTGGCGATCGTCGCCACCGGGGTCATCCTCCTGGCGATGGCGGTCGCGCTGCCCCTAGAGGCGGTGGGCTCGGCCGCGAGCCTCATCTTCCTGCTCACCTTCGCGCTGGTGAACCTCTCGGTGATCGTGCTGCGGAGGAAGGCGCCTGAGATCCCGCGGCGCTACAAGGTGCCCTTCTACCCGGTCGTACCGATTCTGGGCATTGTGCTCAACGTGTTCCTGGCCCTTTACCAGTTCAAGTTCCAACCTATAGCCTGGTTCGTCACGATTGGCTGGATCGTGCTCGGGCTCTTGATCTACTTCGCCTACTCGGAAAAGCAGGCGGCCGCCGAGCTGCCGCAGGTGCTGGTGCCGGGACGGGTTGAGCCCCCTGCCACCGATGCGTACACGGTTTGTGTGCCGCTGTCCAACCCCGACACGGTGACCACACTCCTGGACTTTGCCATGCCGTTGGCGAGGGAGCGCGACGGGCGCGTTGTGGCGCTCTCCGTCGTGCAGGTGCCGCGACAGCTCCCGATCCACGAGGGCCTTCGCTTCGCCCACCACAAGGAGACACTGTTCAAGACGGCGCGCGAGTATGCGGCGCAACACAACGTCACGCTGGAGACCGACGTGGTGATCGCCCACCACGTGCACGACGGCATTATTGACGCCGTGCGCCGCCATCGTGCGAGTCTACTCGTAATGGGCTGGAAGGGTTTCACGAACACGCGGGAGCGGATGTTCGGCGAGGTGGCGGACCAGGTCATCCGCCACGCACCTGCCGATCTCATGCTGCTCAAGCTTCAGGAACGGAAGGAGCTACGGCGGGTGCTGTTTCCGACCGCGGGAGGACCCAACGCCCGTTTGGCGGCGGAGATGTTGGCGACCCTGGTAACCAGTCTGAAGCTCGACCTCACAGCCTGTTATGTCGTTCCGCCGGGTGCCTCCGAGGAGGAGAACGCGGACGCTGCGCACTGGATCGACGAGGCAACCCGGCGACTCGGCGACGTGGCCGAAACGCGCTTGATCGAGGCAAAGTCGATCGCCGGCGGGATCGCCAAGGCAAGTCGTGACTTCGATCTGGTCGTTCTCGGTGCCGCGCGCGAGCCTCTGTTCCAGCGGATGCTGTTCGGCGAGATTCCGGAGAAGGTCGCCCGCTACTCACCCACATCGGTGATGGTCGTGAAGCGGTATGAAGGAGCGGTCAAGTCGCTCCTCAAGCGCATCCTCGGCTGACGGCGGCAGCCATTCATAGTTTCCCAATCGCGCCTCTTGGGCCATGTTTGGACGAGGGCTGAGGCCATTGCGCGGAAAGGTGGCGAACGTGGCTGGTTCGCCCTATCTCATGCCGTGACAATGCCTTAGGTTCTCAGGTGCATACCGCTGACGGCGCGCTGAAGACGCTGGTCCGTTACCTGCTGTATTTGGGGGGTTCCAGGCGACGACGCGCAGTACACGGAGGTTAAGAGCCATGTCGCAGATAACGCCGAGCGCCGCCCACGTATTTCATTCTCTCAGCTTCAGGGGCGGACCCGTTCGCTTCAGCATGGACGAGGTCGGTCGAATCGTGTACATCCCGACCGAGCCCACCGAGATGACGATAGTCGGTGCGGATGCGGTGCCGGAGCTATCGGTTCGTCTACCCGCCAACAGCCGCATCTGGGTCGTCGGCAACGTGGTTCACTTCCCCACCGGAAGTTCAGCGGGCCACGAATCGCTGTGAGCGATCTCAGCGGTCGCGCAGCGATCGTCTGCGGCAGCACCCAGGGCATCGGACACGCCTGCGCGGTGGAGCTGGCGCAGTCGGGCGCCAGTGTTACGCTTGTCGCCCGCGATGCTGATTCACTCAGGAAGGTCGCAGCCGACTTGCCGGTCGCTCGGGGCCAGGCGCATCACACTGTCGTAGCCGACTTCGCCCTCCCGCATCAACTTCACGCGGCCGTCTCCCGACACCTCGAGGGCTCGGGGCCCGTCGATATTCTGGTGAACAACACGGGTGGACCGGCCGCGGGCCCCATCCTCGATGCCAGCTTCGACGACTTTATGCGCGCGCTAGCCATGCACGTCGGCTCCAATCAGGTCCTGGCGCAGGCGGTCGTTCCCGGCATGAAGCGCTCCGGTTACGGCCGCATCATCAACATCATCTCGACATCCGTGCTCACGCCGATCCGGGGTCTCGGCGTCTCCAACACGACCCGGGCTGCGGTGGCGAACTGGGCGCGAACCCTGGCAGACGAGCTGGGGCCGTTCGGAATCACCGTGAACAACGTCCTTCCGGGCTACACATCGACGGCCCGGCTGAGCGACCTGATCCAGAAGGCGGCCACCGGACTGGGCGTAACGAGCGAGGAGGTTACCTCCGACTGGGAGGCCACCATTCCGCTGCGCCGCTTCGCCGAGCCGGAGGAGATCGCCGCCGTCGTCGGTTTCCTTGCCGGCCCCGGCGCGGCGTACGTGAGCGGCGTGAACCTTCCCGTCGATGGCGGCCGTTGCGCTGCGCAATAGCCGTCGCCTGCAGCTGAGGCGCCCGGAACGATGCTTCACCTAGCCAACTTCATCGGAGGAGAGCTGCTACCGCCGATCGGTGGCAAGTACCTGGACAACATCGATCCGGCGACCGGTCAGGTGTATTCGCTCGTCCCGGACAGTGACGGCAGCGACGTGCAGCGCGCCGTTGCCGCCGCCACGGGCGCGTTCCTTTCCTGGTCCCGAACTCCCGCCGCCGAGCGGAGTCGGATCCTGCTGGGAATCGCGGACCTGATCGAGGGCAATCTCGAGGAGCTGGCGCTGGCCGAGTGCGTCGATACGGGCAAGCCGCTGGCGCTGGCTCGCGCGGTGGACATCCCGAGGGCAATCGCGAACTTCCGCTTTTTCGCGACCGCGATTCTCCATTTCAATTCGGAATCGCACAGCACGGATGGATTGGCGCTCAACTATACGCTGCGAGAGCCACTGGGCGTGGCCGGACTTATCTCCCCGTGGAACCTGCCGCTGTATCTGCTGAGCTGGAAGATCGCGCCGGCGATCGCGAGCGGGAACACGGCCGTCGCCAAGCCGTCGGAGATAACGCCGATGACTGCGTTCCGGCTCTCCGAGCTGTGCATTGAGGCGGGCCTTCCGCCGGGCGTTCTGAACATCGTTCACGGCACAGGGCCGAAAGCGGGCGCGGCGCTCGTCGGCGACCCGGGCATCGCGGCGATCTCCTTCACCGGCAGCACGCGAACAGGAGCCGAGATCGCGAGGCACGCGGCTCCACGCTTCGTCAAGCTGTCGCTGGAGATGGGCGGCAAGAACCCAAACATCATCTTCGCCGACGCGGATCTCGACGAAGTACTCGCGACCAGCCTCCGATCCTCGTTCTCGAATCAAGGCCAGATCTGCCTCTGCGGCTCACGTATCCTGGTCGAGGAGTCCATCTACCCGGAATTCGTCGATCGCTTCGTGGCCGAAACCCGCCAACTGAAGGTGGGCGACCCGCTCGAGCCGCACTCGGACCAGGGCGCGCTCGTTTCCCGTGCTCAGCTCGATAAAGTCCGCCACTACGTCGACCTTGCGCGCAAGGAGGGGGGCTCGGTTCTGGCAGGCGGAGCAGAGCCCACCGAACTGCCGGAACGCTGCCGCGGCGGTTACTTCTATCAGCCGACGGTGATCGCGGGTCTGGGTCCCTCGTGTCGCGTGAATCAGGAAGAGATATTCGGCCCCGTGGTCACGGTGATCCCGTTCACTGGTGAAGGCGAGGCGTTGGAGTACGCGAACAGCACGGAATACGGCCTCGCGGCTTCGATTTGGACACAGAATCTGGGCCGCGCACACCGGGTTGCGCGCCAAGTGCAATCCGGAATCGTCTGGGTCAACTGCTGGATGCTCCGGGACCTGCGAACGCCGTTCGGCGGGATGAAAAACAGCGGCGTGGGGCGGGAGGGAGGTGAGGAGGCGCTGCGCTTCTTCACCGAGCCCAAGAACGTGTGCGTGAGGACTGCCGAATCCAGTGGAGGATCGTGAAGATGGCCGACCAACCCATTTCCGACGCTTCTCGCCGTGCCGACGTGATGAGCGCTCGAGGCCCATCGCCGATGGGCGCGTACCCGCACGCTCGACGAGCTGGAGATCTCGTGTTTCTGTCCGGCCTCGGGCCGCGGCAGGGCGACAGCGAAGAGATCCCGGGCGTGGAGCTCGACGGTGAGGGGCGCGTCGTGTCACACGATATCGAAGCGCAGTGTCACGCGGTGTTCCAGAACGTACGATCCGTGCTCGAAGATGCCGGATCGGCGTGGGAGAACATCGTGGACGTGACCGTGTTTCTCACCGACATGTCGCGCGACTTTGCCGGCTATAACCGCGTGTATGCGGAATACTTTGGCGATGTCATGCCGACTCGCACGACAGTCGAAGTGGGGGCACTGCCGAGCCCGATCGCCATCGAGCTCAAGGTAATCGCGACCTGCTAGAGCTGATCGCGGATTGCCCACAGGTCCGGAAACACCGGGTTGAAGAGCGACGCCTGCAGAAAGGCCACCCCCGGAGAGCCGCCTGTCCCTGGCTTATGGCCGATTGTCCGCTCGACCATCTTCACGTGCCGGTAGCGCCACTCCTGCAAACCCTCGTCGAAGTCGGTCATCAGCTCGAGCAGGATCGCCACATCGGGTCGCGTGCGGTAAAGGCGCAGGATCTTCTCCTGGATGAACTCGTCCGGGCGGTTCATCGCCGACGGCTCCTTGTCCCTCAGCTCGAGCGGAATCTCGATATCGAGCGTCTCCAGGAAATCGTAGAAGTGATCGACGACCGAAGGTTGCCGCAGCCGCGCCTCGAGACGGGCGACCGCTGACGGATTGCCCGTGTGGTACTCGAGCATTTCGGGTCGCTTGAAGCCGAGCATGAACTCGAGCTCGCGGAACTGCGGTGACTGAAAGCCGGAGGCGGCCTCGAGGCGATCGCGGAAAGCCATGAATGACATCGGTGACATCGTCTCCAGAATGTCGAGCTGCGCGACCAGCGTCTTCATGATCATCCGTGTCCGCTTGAAGGTGGCGATCGCCCTGAACAGCTCCCCCGCCGACAAATCGCGGTTGATCTTCTCGACCTCGTGCAGAAGGAGCTTGAACCACAGTTCGTAGACTTGGTGGATGACGATGAACAGCATTTCATCGTGTTCCGGCGGCTCCGACTTGGTCTGCTGAAGGCCGAGCAGCTCATCCAGCATCAGGTAGCTTGAGTACGTCTGCGATTTCGACATCTTCGTTCCTTCTCGCAGGGCGTCGGTCAGAGTACGAAGATCAGCACGATGGCCAGGGCGACCATGGCCACGGCGAGCATCGCGACGCCGCGATTCTGACGTCTCTCGCGTTCGACAGCCTGCGCGTACGGTATAGTGGAAAACGTGACCATCGAATAAATGGGCACGAACCAGCGCGGAAATAACCTGTGCACAGCCCGCCCGAGCGCCTTTCGCAGCAGAAAGGCCGGCGAAGCAACGCGATCCCGCATCTCGACGAAGTTGGTGATCGCGAGGTCGGCCAGCGCGTCCGTGTCAGGCTTTCGGGACGCCGCGAAGTCTTCGAACGCAGTCTCGAGGTCGCCGTGATGGCGCTGCATGATTCTGTCGAGAATCTCGCAGTCCTCGAACGACGCGTTCATTCCCTGGCCGTAAAATGGCACCACTGCGTGGGCCGCGTCGCCGATGAGCACGACCCTTCCCTTCACGTTCCACGGAGCGCAGCGAACCGTGACCAGGGAGCTGGTCGGATTGGTCAGGTAGTCCTCCACGAGGCTCGGCATGTGCGGAACCGCATCCGGAAACTGCCGCCGGAAGAACGACTCAATCTCGGGCTTGGTGCGAACCGCCTCGAAGCTGTTCTCTCCTTCGAACGGCCAGAATAGTGTGCAGGTGAAGGACGCGTTCGCGTTCGGTAGAGCGATCATCATGAAGCCGCCGCGCGGCCAGATGTGCAGCACGTCGCTCTCGAGCCGAAAGCCGCCGTCCGCCGCCGGCGGGATGGTCAGCTCTTTGTACCCATGGGTGAGGAAGTCCTGACTGTAGTCGAAGCGATCGCGGCGTTGCATGCGGGCCCGCACGGCCGAGAACGCCCCGTCGGCTCCGATGACGGCATCGCCATCGATGACCTCGCTGTGACCGTCGGCGTGCTCCACCGACACCGAAGGAGCGTCCAGTTCCACGTCCGTGCACCGGATGCCGAAGCTCAGCTCGGTACCTGGATAGGAAGCGGCATTCTCGAGCAGACGAATATTGAGGCCCTCGCGCGAGATCGAGTTGATCACCTGGTCGGGCTCGGTGCCGTAGCGCTGGAAGCTGAGCTCGCCGTTCGCCCCGTGCATGAGGCGTCCTCGCATGGGCATGGCGTCGGCAAGCACCTGGTCCGCCACCCCCACCTCACGCAGGGCCGCGATCCCGCGCGTCGACAGTGCGAGGTTGATGGAGCGTCCGCCGACAAAACCGTCCGCTCGAGGGTCCGGACGCTTGTCCAGGACGCGAACCCGATGACCCGCGCGACCCAGATAGCAGGCCATCAGCGAGCCGGCCAGGCCTGCCCCGACGACGACGAACCGTGATCGGGGCTCGCTCATCGCCGCACCTCAGCCCGCAACCCCGGCAAGCACGCCGGCAAACCGCCACACCTCGTGGAAGGTGTTGTACATGGGAGTCGGAGCCACCCGGATCACGTTCGGCTCACGGAAGTCGCCGATGACGCCGGCCGCCTCCAGCGCTTGCTCGCACGTACGCGCGTCCTCGTGAACAAGCAGCGAGAGCTGGCAGCCTCGCTGGCTCGGGTCGCGGGGGGTGATGATCTCGTAGCGTCCGCCGGGAAGTCGATCGATCAGGTACTCCAGGTAGCCGGTCAGTCGTTCCGATTTGTGGCACAGCGCCGGCATGCCGACCTCGTCGAACAGGGCGATCGATGCCAGAAGAGGTGTCATGGCAAAGATGGGCGGATTGCTGATCTGCCACCCGTCGGCGCTCGGAACCGGCTGGTACTTGGGAACCAGCTGCAACTTGAAGCGAGACTCCGGGTCATTTCCCCACCAGCCGCCGAAGCGAAGCATCTCGGTGTTTAGAGCATGTTTCCGGTGCACGAAACAGCCGGCGATCGATCCGGGGCCGGCGTTCACGTACTTGTAGTTGCACCATACCGCGAAGTCGACGTCCCAATCGTGCAACCGCAGCTCCGCGTTGCCGGCTGCGTGGGCGATGTCGAAGCCGACGGTGCACCCGCGCGCTTTCGCGGCCGACGTGATGCGGGCCATGTCAAACAGCTGACCGGTGAGAAAGTTCACCCCCCCCAGCATGACCGTCGCGATCTCATCACCCTGCTCGTCCAGGAGTCCGAGGATGTCCTCGATTCGGATCGAGTGCTCCCCCTCTCTCGGTCCGACCGTGATCAGTCCATCGTCCGGGTCGATGCCGTGATGCCGCAGGTGGGTCCGCACGGCGTACGTGTCCGACGAGAAAGCGGGCGCCTCCATGAGGATCTTGTAACGGTCGGACGTGGGGCGGTAAAAGCTGACCAGCATCAGGTGGAGGTTCACTGTGAGGCTGTTCATCATCACCACCTCGCCCGCCTGCGCCCCAACCAGCCGGGCTCCGGACTCCCGGAAATTCTCGTGATAGGTGTACCAGGGATTCCTGGAGCTCAGGTGACCGAGCACTCCGAGGTCGGCCCAGTCATCCAGCTCCTGCTCAACGAGTCCGCGGGCGCTTTTCGGCTGTAAACCCAGCGAGTGGCCCGCGAAATAGATGAGCGGAGAGTCACCGTCTCCGGTTGGCATGTGGAACTCATCCCTGTACCGCGCCAACTCGTCGTCGCGGTCCATCTCCAAAGCGAACGACTCCTCGGGTCGGTAGGCGGGAGGTGCATCGCCATCCATCATGCGGCGGCCGGCCTCATAGCTCGTAGCTCGCGCGATCCAGCTGCAGGAACTCGAGCGCCGTCCCGGCCAACAGCCGGTCCCGGGTCGCCTCCGACAGGTCGATCATCGATTCGATGAGCTTCCCCGGCACCGCTTCCCCAAGCGGGAACGGGTAGTCCGAGCCGAGCGCCACACACTCGGCCCCGACCAGACCGATCAAGTAGCGCAGGGCCTCGGCGTCGTGGACCAGCGAATCCACGTAGAAGCGGCCCATAAAAGAGCGCGGACTCGCCATGCTGTGCGTCGCGCAAAGGTCTGGACGCACCTCGTAGCCGCGCTCGATGCGCCCGATCGTCCCGGGAAAGGAGCCACCACCGTGCGCGAACCCGATCCGGAGATCGGGTAACCGCTCAAGCACTCCCCCGAAGATGACCGAGCAGATGGCCACGGCCGACTCGGTCGGCATTCCGACCAGCCACGGCAGCCAGTAACGCTCCATGCGCTCCCGTGCCAGCATGTCCCAGGGATGAACGAACACCGCCGCTCCGAGCTGGGCGGCGGCTTCGAAGATCGGGAACAGATCGGGATGGTCGAGATTCCAGCCGTTCACGTGCGAGCCGATCTCGACCCCGGCGAGCCCCAGCTCTTCCATGCAGCGCCGCAGCTCGCCGATCGCAAGGGCAGTGCTCTGCATGGGAATGGTGCCCAGCCCCGCGAAGCGGCTCGGGTAGCGGTCGACCACGGAGGCGATGTGGTCGTTGAGCAGTCGGGAGAGGTCCAACGTGTCTTCCGGCTTCGCCCAGTAGCTGAACATCACGGGTACGGTCGACAGCACCTGCACGCTCACGCCGTCGGCATCGCATTCCCGGATCCGCGTGTCCGGGTCCCACGTGTTGTCGCCGATCTCACGGAAGGTCTGATCGTCGATCATCATGCGCGCGGCGCACGGCTGGTGATGGTCCAGCCTCACGAACCCTCCGTACCCGTAGCGCTCGGCCAGATCGGGCCAGGTCTCGGGCAGAATGTGGGTGTGA
Organism: Gemmatimonadota bacterium; assembly: GCA_041612005.1. GTDB lineage: Bacteria > Gemmatimonadota > Gemmatimonadetes > Palauibacterales > Palauibacteraceae > JBFILW01. Next base: position 4,296 of record JBFILW010000060.1, on the reverse strand, counting down.
AGATCGATCTTTAGGATCGCGCCTCCGTCCGCTGTGTGTTCCGTGAATCAGAACTCGGGCGCCTGCGGCACACCCTTCAGGGTTCCGCAGTTCTTGCAAGTCCTAAGCTCTTCGCTCCCGTAGAACTCCTCGAAGCGCGGCTTGATCTGTGTCGCCAGGTCGGTGAGATAGAACTCGACGTCATGCATGAGCTCGTCACAGCTGTCGCAGTACCATACGAAATGATCGTTCTCGCCTTCCGGCCTCGTGTACTCGAGCACCAGGCCGACCGTGTTCGCCTTGCGGGTCGGACGATGCGGCATCCAGGGTGGCAGGATCACGATTTCGCCCTCGGCGATCGGGATATCCCGCCGCGTGCCGTCGTCCTCGATCACTTTGACGTACATGTCGCCTTCGAGCTGGTAGAAGAACTCCTCGGTCGGATTGATGTGAAAGTCGTTTCGGTGGTTTGGACCGCCGACGATCATGACCATGAAGTCCGTGTCCTTCCACACCACCTGATTGCCGACCGGCGGCTTCAGAAGGTGACGGTTCTCATTGATCCAGCCCATGAGATTGATGGGGCCCTTTGCCTTCCCCATAACCTACCTCGCCTGCTCAGATTGAGTGTTTATTACGTCGCGGGCAGATCCTCATGCCGATGATGCGGTCAGGCAAACGTACGGGTGGCTCGCTTCGGGTGTCAATTTGACTGACCATTGGAGGGAGAAGAGCTTCAGCGCTTCTCTTTGAGGAGCCTGCTGATGTCACAAACACCCGAACAGCGCATTCGCACCGTCAACTCGGCGGCCGAGAACCCGGACGGCCTTTTTGTCCTCTACTGGATGACGGCCGCTCGACGTTCAGGCTGGAATTACGGCCTGCAGCGGGCCGTTGAACGCGCGAGAGATCTCGGCAAGCCTCTGGTCGTGTTCGAGGCGCTGCGCTGCGATTATCCGTGGGCCAGCGATCGCTTCCACGCCTTCGTCATCGGGGGTATGCGAGACAACGCCGCGGCGTTCGAAGGCTCCCCCGTTCGCTACCTGGCATACGTCGAGCCATCGCCAGGGGCTGGTCGCGGACTTCTCGAGACGCTCGCCGCTCCGTGTTGCCTCGTCGTCACGGACGACTATCCGGCGTTCTTTCTTCCGCGAATGGTGCGCGCGGCCGGGGCGCGGTTGAGCGTCCGCCTCGAGGCGGTGGACTCGAACGGCATTCTTCCGACCTCGGTCCCCGACCGGACGTTCTCGACCGCCCACTCCTTCCGGGGTTCCCTACAGAAGAACCTGGCTCCCTGGCTCACGGAGACTCCGCTGCCCGACCCCGTGCGCGAGCTCCAGATTCCGGCGGCCGCTGACCTCGTGGACGACGTGATCGGACGCTGGCCGCCGCTCTCGGCCACTCAGCTCGCCAGTCCCTCCGAGTTGATCGGCTCTCTCCCGATCGATCACTCGGTCGCGGCGATTGAATCCGCGGGCGGGCCGGCGGCCGCGCAAAGCAGGCTGGCGTCCTTCCTGAGCGACCGCCTCGCCCGGTATGCCGAAGAGCGGAACAAGCCGGAGCTGGATGCGACGAGCGGCCTATCGCCCTACCTCCACTTCGGGCATATCTCGGCGCACCAGGTCGTGCGGGAGCTGCTGGCGAGCGAAGGCTGGTCGCCGGTCAGTCTCTCGAGCGATACGCGCGGGAGCCGAAGCGGTTGGTGGGGTGTCTCGGCCGACTCCGAAGCGTTCCTCGACCAGATTGTCACATGGCGTGAGCTCGGTTTCAACATGGCGCAGCGGGAGTCCGACTACGACCGATACGAGTCGCTTCCGGACTGGGCGCGCCGGACACTGGCGGAACATGCAGACGATCGGCGCGAACACACCTACGAGCTCGACCAGTTCGAGGCAGCGGAGACTCACGATGAACTCTGGAACGCCGCCCAGCGTCAACTCGTTCGCGACGGCATCATCCACAACTATTTGCGTATGTTGTGGGGAAAGAAGGTTTTCGAGTGGAGCGAGGCGCCTGAGGCGGCGCTGGCCGTGATGATCGAGTTGAACAACAAGTACGCGCTCGACGGCCGGGACCCCAACTCTTACAGCGGCATTTTCTGGTGCCTCGGCCGGTATGATCGGGCCTGGGGCCCCGAACGGCCGATATTCGGCAAGATCCGGTACATGAGCTCGGCGAATACCGCACGCAAGCACCGGGTGAAGGAGTACCTGCGGCGCTACTCCGCCTGAGCCGTGTTCTCGGCCCTGAAGATCCGGGCCAACTCCGCCCGCCGGAACTCAAAGATCTTCCGCACGTCGGGCTCGACGAGCAACCGATGGACCAGCGTCCCGCCGGGCGCCGCGTACCGCACCACGTCACGACACAGCGTGCCTCCGTCGCGCTCCTCGAAGCTGTGCTCGTGCCACCACTGGCGGTACGGGCCCCGCCGCTGCTCATCGACGAAACGGTGCGGTGGCTCCCAAACCGTGATCTCGCTCCGCCAGCGAACAGGAAAGCCGTGGATGCGCAGGCGGTAGTCAATCAGCGTGCCCTGTCGCATTTCGATCGGGGGCGTACTAGCGACCCTGAAGCGTAGCAGAGGCGGAGTGATCCGCTCCAGGTTGAAGGCATCTGCGAAGAAGGGGAACACCTCGTCGCGAGGCCGTGGAAGCCACTGCTCGACTTCGAGAGTTTGAACTCTCACCGGTCAACCCTCCATGGTCGCCGCCGGCCGCGGCCGGTCGTTCTCCATGGCGCGCTCGATTCCACGCAGCATTCCAGCAAAAACCAGTTTGTGCAGCGGGTAGAGCGCGTACCAATACACGAGACCGAAGAGGCCGACCGGATCGAACACGGCCGTCTGACGCAACCGGGAGCCGTCCCCCGCCGGCTCCACCTCGAACTGCAGCCAGGCACGACCGGGGAGCCGCATTTCAGCGAACAGGCGAAGCATATGGTCCGGCTCGAACGCCTCGACCCGCCAGAAGTCGACCGTATCTCCGGGGACTACTTCATCGGGTAGCCGTCTTCCGCGGCGTGTGCCGACCCCGCCGACGAGGAGGTCGAGAAAGCCCCGGAGGCGCCACAGCCAATCGCCGAAATACCATCCGGCGGAACCACCGATCGAGCGCACCGGGCGGAAGGCGACCGCGGGCCGGTACGGCACGTTCACAGCGCGCGAGTCCACGAGCCGAGAGCCGAATCGTACCCCACCCCAGCCGGGCGATTCGCCCTGAGACGACAGCGCGTCGGACCAACGAGTCTCGGCGAAGGCTCTGTCCTCATTGATCAGCGCTCGGGCGATCGCGTCGCGTACGCCCCGTGGTCGCACCGAGAACGTTCGCAGGGCGCTGTCGTCAGTCACCACGGTCGGGTTGCGGACCCCGTCGATGAGCTTGCTGCCGACCCGCGCGAACAGCGGCGTGACGAGGCCGAGCCACAGGCTCGAGAGGCGCGGTGACAGCACGGGAACGGGGATCATGACGCGGCGGAGTCCTCGCTGCGCCGCGTACTCGCGCATGATCTTGCCGTACGAGACCTGGTCGGACCCGCCGATCTCGAATACGGCACTGTTCTCAATCTCCAGGTCCAGAGCTTCGATCAGGTAGGCGATCACGTCCTCGATCGCGATCGGCTGGGCTGCCGTGGACACCCAGCGCGGTGTGACCATGACCGGAAGCTTGTTGACGAGCGCCCGGATCATCTCGAACGAGAGGCTCCCGGACCCGATGACGATCGATGCGCGCAATTCGATCGTCGGGACCCCGGAATCCCGCAGGATCGCGCCGACATCGTGACGACTGCGCAGGTGCTCCGACAGATCGTCTCCGCCGCCGAGGCCTCCGAGATATATGATGCGTCGTACACCGGCGGCGCGGGCGGCGCGGGCGAAGTTCCGGGCGCCTGCGTGCTCTCGCTCGGCGAAATCGCCACTGTCTCCCATCGAGTGGACGAGGTAATAGGCCGCATCGATGCCCTGCAAGGCAGCGCGGAGAGAGGATTCATCCAGAACGTCGCCGTGTACGACCTCGGTCGATTCGGCCACGCGGGGGACGAGATACTCGGGCCGCCGTGCCATACACCGGAGCCGTGCGCCCCGTGCTTCGAGGGCGCCTCCCAGACGGCCACCGACGTAACCGGTCGCGCCCGTCAGCAGAATCTTCTCGTCGGTCATGCTTTGCCGCTCATGAGGCCCGCGCGCGAGCGCCCGACATCGTCTTGAGGGAGCCGAGACCGCCGTCCACTCCGATGACCTGGCCGGTAACCCAGTCGTTTCTGGAGTCGAGCAACCAGGCGATCGCGGACGCGATATCATCGGGCTCGCCGAGTCGACCG
>JBFILW010000059.1:0-13686 GCA_041612005.1 Gemmatimonadota bacterium | reverse complement strand
TTTCATCTCGCGCGCGACCGCCGGGACCGACCTGTCGCCACCTTCGTACTTCATGACCGAGCGGCGCGAAATCACCCGCAGTGCTCCGATTTCCGAGAGCTCCCCGATGAGAGCAGTGTGCATGCCCTTGACGAAATAGTCCTGCTCGGGATCTCCGGTGTCGTTGGAAAGCGGCAATACGGCCAGAGAGCGAATGCTGTTGGCGGTCGCGACGCCCGTGAACGTGCGAAAGGTCAGCACACCGGCGACGATCACGAGAAGCGCTACCATCGCGATCATGAGCCGGGGGCGAGCGCGTGGCGCGGAGGGGCCGAGGCGGGCAGGCGCCGGCGTGGTCAATCCGGAAGCCGATTCGGCGGCAGTGATGGGGGCGGCAGCCGCGTCGCGGAGCGCCTGTGCGAACTCTCCGGGTGTGCGGTAGCGGTCCGCGGGTGCCTTGGAGAGCGCTTTGCCCAACACCGCGTCGACGCCGGCCGAGACCTGCTCGCGGACGACCCGGATGCTGGGCACCGACTCGATAGCCTTCCTGGCCAGAACCGCTTGTGGCGTCGCCCCGGTGAAGGGCGGACTTCCGGCCAACATCTCGTACGCCACGCACGCAAGGCTGTAGAGATCGGTGCGCTCGTCCAGCTCCACCTCTCCCGCGGCCTGCTCTGGACTCATGTAGGCCGGCGTCCCCATGGCCAGGCCGGTCTCGGTGAGTCGCTCGCCTCCCGCTTCGTTCAGTGCCCGGGCGATGCCGAAGTCGGTTATCACGGCGTGCCCCGCCTGAAAAAGGATGTTCTCGGGCTTGATGTCGCGGTGTACGAGACTCTGCTCGTGGGCGTAGTCGAGCGCGGCGGCGGCTTCGTTCGTGATCTCGACCGCGTCAGCCACCGGGAGCTGTTTCTCCCGCCGCAGACGGGTTCGAAGTGACTCGCCCTCCAGGAAGGGCATCACGTAGTAGAGCATTCCGTCGACTTCGCCGGAGTCGTGGAGCGGGAGGATGTTGGGGTGGTTGAGTCGAGCGGCGATCTCGATCTCGCGCAGGAAGCGCTCCGCGCCAATGGCCTGAGCCAGCTCCGGTTTCAGGACTTTGATAGCCACCTTACGGCCGTGCTTCGTATCCCCAGCGAGGTAAACCGTCGCCATTCCGCCACTGCCGATCTCACGCTCGATGGCGTATCGATCGGCCAGCGCTTCGGTTAGGTGCTGCAGGAGGTCGGTCATGTGTGCTCCCGTGCGCGGCGGGGCTGAATGTAACGGCAATATAGGGGAGCCATACGACGGCGGCTAACCGACTTCGACTGTGCACTTTGGCGCCAATCTGTGCATTTAGCGCCTGATCACAAGACCGGGAGGCCGCATAACATCTTGTCGCACAGTCGATTGCGTGGTGGCACGGATCTGGACTTCGACTCTGTCTCCGACCGGCAGTGTTCCGAAACTGGAGGCACCGGAAGATGATGAACGTGATCAGGGGTATCGCAGCACTCACCATGCTGGCGGTTGTGTCCGCTTGCTCGAGTACGCAGCCAGACGTCAACACCGACCCGGCCGAAGGGGCGGTGATTCCCTCTTCGTCCGCGGGAAACACCGAAGGAACGAAGAGCACAGCGGCGACGCTCGGTATCCCGCCGGGCCACCTGCCACCACCGGGACAGTGCAAAGTCTGGATGCCCGGAGAGCCGCCCGGTCAGCAGAAGAAGAAGTACAAGGCGGGAGACTGCTCGTACGTCGAAGGGCAGGTCCCCCCGGGCGGATGGCTGGTCTACCGGCCGAGCGAGGACAAGAAGGAAGTACGGGTCTCGGTTTACGGCAGCGAGGGGCCAGGAGTTATCTCGGTCCGGTTTTTCGATCTCGCGACCGGCGCCCTCTTGCGAGAGGAATCCGGCAGCTGACGCCTCCTGGGAATGGGCCCGGGTAGATTTGAACTACCGACCTCTCGCTTATCAGGCGAGCGCTCTAACCAGGCTGAGCTACGGGCCCCAAAATGATCGCGTCGGCGGCCGGGGATGGCGCCGACGCGTTGACGCAAAGTGTGATGCAAAGAGGCGGCTGGAAAGGCCCGTCTCGGTTCGGACAGTTATGGGCCGGGCCGACGGATGTCAGGCCCGGGTGTGTGCGGGTGGAGTGCGCCTACCAATCGTCGCTACGAAAGCGGCGCGCGGCCGACTCCTCTTCGAACTCCTCCAGGTCCTCGTATTCCTCCCATTCATCTTCCTCTTCGTCCAGCTCATCCTCCCAATCATCGTCATCGAGCTCGTCGTCGAGGTCCTCGTCGAGTTCTACGTCCAGGTCTTCGGAATCCTCGCCTTCGATCTCATCGATGTCGATCTCGTCTTCGTAGGTCGCGACGACCCGGGGCTCATCGGTCCACGCCGATCGACTCGACGGCTCCTGCTGCATGAGAGCGTCTCCGAGTGGATTGTTGGGGCAGTCCCATACGTTATAAGCCCTTTTTAAGATCGAGCGGAGCCTCTGTCAAGACTGGCCCGGCCGGCGACGATCTCGCTTGCGCTCATGGGCCTTCAGAGACCGCTTTCGGAGGCGGATCGCGGCCGGCGTCACCTCCACCAGCTCGTCCTCACCGATGAACTCGAGCGCGAGCTCGAGCGTGATTTCGCGCGGTGGTTCGAGGAGGATGTTCTCATCCGCGCCCGCGGCCCGCACGTTCGACATCTTCTTCCCCTTGGTGACGTTGACCTCGAGGTCGTCCTCGCGGATGTGCTCGCCCACGATCATCCCGTCGTAGACCGGATCACCGGGGCGAACGAAGAACTGGCCGCGTTCCTGGAGGTTGAAGAGCGAGTAGCCGCTGGACGTGCCGTCGACCATCGATACCAGCGCTCCCGTGCGCCGGTGCGACAAATCCCCGGCCCAGGCGTCGTAGCGCTCGAACTGCCGGTGAAGGGTCCCCTCTCCGCGCGTGTCGGTCAGGAACTCCGACCGGTATCCGGTCAGACCGCGAGCCGGCACCAAGAAACGCAGCCGGGCGAGCGAGCCCTTGCCGGCGCTCATGTCCATCAGCCTTCCTTTTCGCTCTGCCAGCCCGCCGATCACCACGCCCGTCATCTCGCGTGGCACATCGACCACCAGCTCCTCGAACGGCTCCTGCAGGCGGCCCGACTCTGTTTCCCGCGTAATCACTCGGGGACGCGAGACGCTGAACTCGTAGCCTTCGCGCCGCATCTGCTCCATGAGAATGGAAAGGTGCAGCTCGCCGCGGCCCGAGACGCGGAAGCGGTCGGGGTCTTCCGTCTCCTCGACCCGCAGCGCCACGTTACCCTGCACCTCGCGCCACAATCGCTCTCGGATCTGGCGGGAAGTCACGAACTGGCCGGAGCGGCCGGAGAAGGGCGAGTCGTTGGGCCGGATCTCGACCGACAGCGTAGGCGGCTCGACAGCGATTCCATCCAGACGGGCCGGGCGTTCCGGGTCGCACAGAGTCGCGCCGATCTCCGCCCCTTCGACGCCCGCCACCGCCACGATCTCGCCCGCGGACGCGAACCCGACTTCCTGTCGCTCCAACCCCTGGTAGGTGTACAGCTTCGGTACTTTGGTCCGTGCGGACGGACGGTCGGCGTCCAGCGGCCATACCGAAACCAGGTCACCGGGCGCGATCCCACCCTGTTCGATCCGACCGATCGCCAGCCGCCCCAGGTACGGGGAGTAGTCGAGGGTCGAGATCAAGAGCTGGAATGGCGCCTCGGGATCGCCGGACGGACCCGGAACCGAGGCCTCGATCGCCTCGAATAGCGCCGACAGATCTTCCGCTCGCTGGTTTGGCTGGGCGCTCGCCCACCCTTCCTTGGCCGACGCGTATACGAAAGCGGCATCAAGCTGGCGGTCACTCGCCTCCAGCTCCATGAACAGCTCCAGCACCGCGTCGTGGGCGTGCTTCGGATCGGCGTCGGGCCGGTCCACCTTGTTGATCACGACGACGGGCTGGATGCCGAGCTCGAGCGCCTTGCGAGTCACGAAGCGTGTCTGGGGCATGGGACCCTCGAACGCATCGACCAATAGCAAGGCACCATCCACCATTCGGAGGATGCGTTCCACTTCGCCGCCGAAATCCGCGTGACCGGGCGTATCGACCAGGTTGATCTTGTAGGTTTCGCCGGCCGGAGACGTCCAGCTGACCGAAGCGTTCTTGGCAAAGATCGTGATGCCGCGTTCGCGTTCCAGCGGGTTCGAATCCATCACCCGTTTCTGCACGCTCGCTCCGGCCCTGAACGTGCCGGTGCTGTGCAGCAAGCCGTCGACCATGGTGGTCTTCCCGTGGTCGACGTGCGAGATGAGCGCGATGTTCCGGATGCGGCTCGCGGCTGTCGTATTCATCGTTGCAGTCGTGTTCATGGCGGCGCTCGTACCCGGGTCATCCCGAGAAAGTTCAGCCGCGTTCCCGTTGCCTGCTCCCCCTGTTCTCGCCTACCTTGCGCTCGGTATGAAGTACGCGCGCTCAGCCCCCCGAAGCCGTCGTCCCACAGCCGTCTGGCTGGTGCCGTTCCTCGCATTAACCGCCGCCTGCGGCAAACCCAGCCCCTTCGGCGAACCCAACAGCCTCATCATTGTGGCACCCGATTCGCTGTGGGCGCTGATGGAAGAGGCAACCTACGAGGCGCTGGAGCAGACGTTCGTCACCACACGGCCCGAGAAGAAGTACGTCGCTACCCAGGTCGACCCGGCGTCACCGGACTTCGAGAAGCTCCGCTTGTGGTGGCAGGTAATAGTGTTCGGGACGCCGGACAATCCGCTGGTGGAGCGCGTTACGCAAGCGGCTGGTATCGACGGACGCATCGGCGCCCCCGGTCTGACCCAGGCGGAGAACCTGTGGGCACGGGGGCAGCTGGTCACTGCCGTTGTGCTCGAGCCCGGGCGCGAGACTGAAAGCTGGCTGGCCCAGCTTCCCGAGCTATACGAGCTCATCGACGAAGGATTCCGTCGCTACGTCCGCGGCCGGATGTTCGTCACGGGACCCGACACCATGATCGCCGACTCCCTGCGCCGGGCGTTCGGGTTCACGCTCACCGTGCCGGTCGTCTACCTGCTCACCGAAGGCCACGATCAGATCATCTTGCGCAACGACAACCCGGATCCCAGCGAGTTGATCCGTTCGGTGCTCGTCGCGTGGCGGCCGGCGGTGGACTCTCTCACACCGGAGCTGGCCTACGAGTGGCGCGCCGCGGTCGACAGCGTCGAGTACGTCGTGCCGCAGAACATCGACCTCGCCGTCGGGCAGGTACGCCGCTTCGACCAGAATGGCCACGAGGCGCTCGAGGTCACGGGCACCTGGGAGGATGAGAGCGACTTCCCGGCCGGCGGGCCGTTTATCTCGTGGTTGGTCCAGTGCTCCGAGCAAACCTTTTTCCTGGACGCGTGGCTCTACGCCCCTCGCAAGAGCAAGTACATGTACGTGCTTCAGATGCGTGAGATTCTCGGCTCTTTCGACTGTGGATTCGATACCATGATCGCCGAGGACGCCAACTGAAGTGTCGTTCGTCCACCTTCATACCCACAGCGAGTATTCCCTTCTCGACGGCGCCAACCGGATCAGTTCGCTGCTGGACCGGGCAATCGAGCTCGGAATGCCGGCCGCCGCGCTGACCGATCACGGCAACCTGCACGGCGCCTGGGAGTTCCAGGAGAAGGCCAAAGCGAAGAAGATCCGCCCCATCATCGGGATGGAGGCGTACATCGCGTACGGTGATCGGCGGGCCAAGGAACGCCCTCTTGGGGCTCCTGCCGACTACGCGCACCTCGTGTTGCTGGCGGCCAACCCGGAAGGGTACCGCAATCTCGTCCGCCTCAGCTCGATCGGATACCGCGAGGGTTTCTACCGGCGGCCGCGAATCGACCGCAGCGTGATGGAGCAGCATCACAAGGGTCTGATCGTCCTCAGCGCCTGTCTCTCCGGCGAGGTGGCCAAGTTCCTTCAGCTTCAGCGGTACGACGACGCCAAAGCGGCCGCGTCGTGGTACGCTCGGGTCATGGGAGATGGCAACTACTGGCTCGAGGTGCAGGACCACGGCATCCCGGGTCAGGACCAGGTGAACGAAGGCGTGTTCCAGATCGCGGAGGAGCTCGGGCTTGGCGTCGTGGTGACCAACGACGCGCACTACCTCAGACGCGAGGACGCCGACTCGCACGACATCCTGCTGTGCATCGGCACGGGCAAGGACAGGGATGACCCGAACCGGCTGCGTTTCTATGGCGAGGAGAGCTACTTAAAGTCGCCCGAGGAGATGGCGGCGCTGTTTCCGGAGCGGCCGGATCTGCTGAGCAACACGGTCGAAATCGCTGAACGCTGCGAGCTCGAATTCGATACCAGCTACAAGCTGCCCGCCTTCCCGCTTCCCGAAGAGTACGACGAGGACGTCGTCATGCTGCGCGCTCTGGCCGAGAGCGGTGCCCGGGAGCGGTTCGGCGATCCGCTGCCTGAAGCGGTCCGCGAGCGCCTCGAGTACGAGCTGGGCGTCATCACCAAGACCGGCTACTCGGGCTATTTCCTCATCGTGTGGGACTTCATCCGGGCGGCGCGTGAGCTGGACATTCCCGTCGGACCGGGGCGCGGATCATCGGCCGGCTCGATCGTCGCCTACGCGCTGCGAATCACCGACGTCGACCCACTGCGGTTCGGGCTCCTGTTCGAACGTTTTCTCAATCCCGAGCGCATCTCGATGCCAGACATCGACATCGATTTCTGTTACGAGCGCCGCGGCGAGGTGATCGACTACGTGCGCCAGAAGTACGGCGCGGAATCGGTGGGCCAGATCATCACGTTCGGAACCATGAAGGCTCGGGCCGTGGTGCGAGATGTCGGGCGCGTGCTCGGCTTCGCGCCGGCCGAGACGGATCGCCTGGCCAAGCTGATCCCGAGCGGCCCCGGCTACTCGTTGACGGTGAGAAAGGCGACCAGGAAGGTCCACGAGCTGAAGGAGGTCTACAAGAACGACCCGAAGACCAAGCAGCTCCTCGACTACGCGATGCGAATCGAGGGCCTCTCGCGGCACAGCTCGGTGCATGCGGCGGGGGTCGTGATCGCGCCCGGGCCGCTCGATGACTACGTGCCCGTGTGCACGGACACGAAGAACGGCGCGGACTCCGTGATCACGCAGTTCGACATGCTGGCGCTGGAGAAAGCCGGGATGTTGAAGATGGATTTCCTCGGGCTGCGCACCCTGACCGTGATCAGCGACGCCGAGGCGGCGCTGGCCGAGCGTGGGGTCATCGTCGACTGGAACGAAATCGGGCTCGAGGACCGCAAGGTCTACCTGATGCTGGCCGGCGGCGGGACGCGGGGGATTTTTCAGTTCGAGTCGTCGCTCGCCACCGACAAGCTCCGGGCCATGCGCTGCGACCGCTTCGACGACCTGATCGCCGTCAACGCGCTCATCCGTCCCGGCCCGCTCGACTCGGGCATGACGGACGTCTACATCCGCCGCAAGCGTGGACTGGAGCCGGTGGTCTACCCGCACCCGGACCTCGGGGAGGTTCTCGAGCCGACCTACGGGGTCATCACCTATCAGGAGCAGGTGATGCGGGTGGCCAACATCCTGGCGGGCTTCACCCTCGGGGAGTCCGACGTACTCCGGAAGGCCGTCGGGAAGAAAGACGCCGCACTGACCGAGAAGGTGCTGTCGGACTTCCAGAAGCGCGCCGTGGAGCGCGGAGTACCGAAGCGGCAGGCGGGAGAGATCGCCGACCTCATCAAGACGTTCGGCCGCTACGGTTTCCCCAAGGCTCATTCGACCGCTTACGCGATCCTCTCGTACCGGACCGCATGGCTCAAGGCACACCACCCGGCCGAGTTCATGGCCGCGTTGCTCTCGTCCGAGATCGGCAACACGGACAAAGTGGTGGCGTACATCGGCGCCGCCCGGGAGATGGGAATCGACGTCCTGCCCCCGAGCGTCAGCGAGTCCCGCTACAAGTTCACCGTGGTCGACGAGAACACGATCCGCTTCGGTCTCGGAGCCGTGAAGGGAGTCGGTCTTTCCGCCATCCGCTCGATCATCGAGGCGCGAAAGGAGAAGCGATTCGAGTCGCTGTTCGACTTCTGTGAGCGGGTCGACCTGCGGTTGAACAACAAGCGGGTGGTCGAGGCGATGATCGGTGCCGGCGCCCTGGACGACTTTGGAGAGCGCGCGCAGCTGACAGCGGGGCTGGAAACCGCGCTCTCGTGGGCCGGCCTGCTGCAGCGAGAAAGGGAAAGCGGCCAGACGACGCTGTTCGGGGCCTCGGACGTAGCACCCGGGGGTCCGCGGCCGCAGCTCCCACGAGTGGAACCGTGGACAGAAGCGGAGAGACTTACGCGCGAGCGTGAGCTACTCGGCTTTTATACGTCCGGACACCCGCTGGACCGTTTTCGGGAGCTCGTGGACCTGTACGCGGCTGAGGCCAATACCGAGACCTTCGAGCAGCTTCGGGACCGCTCGGTCGAGGTCGCCTGCGTGGTCCGGGAAGCATCCGTCCGTACCTCGCGCCGGGACGGCCGGGAATGGTGCCGCCTCACGATCGAGGACTTTCATGGGACGTCCATGGCCCTCGTATTCGGCGACGTCTGGATCGAATACCGGGACCTTCTGGGCCCCGGGCACCCGATCCTGCTCAAGGGCACGGTGTCCGGGCGCTCGCGCGACGACGAAGATCCGCCCATCTTTGTCGATGCCGTGCAATCGCTGGCCGATGTGCGGGCGAGTGGTGATATCGGCGTATGTATCGAGCTGCGAAAGGGCGAACAGCTCGAGCCGGGCGCCATCGAGAAGCTGAGAGGACTTCTCGCCAAGTCCCCGGGCAACGCGCCGCTTCTCATCGCGTGGCAATCGGGAGGTGGTAACGGATCGGAGCCGCCATTGCTGACTTCGCAGTCGTTTGCAGTGTCTCCCAGCCGCTCGTTTTTGATCGAGCTGAGAGAGTTGATGGGTGATGACCGGGTCCGGTTGATCCGCAACGTCGCCAGGCGGTAACCGTGGCGACGACCCCGAATTCTGAGGCAGGAATGGCGATAGAGAACGAAGCCAACCTGGAAGAGCTCCGCGAGCACCTGGCGGAGCTCCGCGCGAAGTCGAGGCAAAAGGGGATCGACCTCTCGCGACAGATCGAAGAGCTGCAGAACCGTCTCGACATGGAGGAGAAGCGCGAGAACGGGCCGTCCAACCGCTTTGACCGGGTCAAACTCGCCCGTCACCAGGAGCGGCCTTTTACTCAGGACTACATTGATCTGCTGTGCAGCGACTGGATCGAGCTGCACGGGGACCGTCTCTACCGCGATGATCCGGCCATCGTCGGCGGCTGGGCCACCTTCGAGGGTCGGACCATCATGGTCATTGGCCACCAGAAGGGCCGGGACATGAAGGAGAACCTGCGCCGTAACTTCGGCTCTCCCCATCCGGAGGGGTACCGGAAAGCGGAGCGGCTCATGAAGCTGGCCGAGAAGTTCGGCCATTCAGTCGTGACGCTTGTCGACACGCAGGGCGCATATCCGGGCATTGGAGCCGAAGAGCGCGGTCAGGCGGAGGCGATCGCTCGCAACCTGTTCGTAATGGCGGGGCTGCGAGTTCCGATTGTGAGCGCCGTGATCGGCGAAGGGGGGAGCGGTGGCGCGCTGGGGATCGCGGTCGCCGACCGTATCCTGATGATGGAGAATGCCATCTATTCCGTGATCTCGCCGGAAGGGTGCGCTGCGATCCTGTGGCGGAGCCGCGAGCGGGCCGAGGACGCGGCGGAGGCGCTCAAGCTCACGGCCGCGGACCTGTTGGAGCTGGGCATCGTGGACGAGGTGATCGCGGAGCCGGACGGGGGCGCCCATCTGTCCCCGAAGGAAGCGGCCACTGCATTGGGCGCGGCGCTCGACCGGAACCTGGCCGAGCTGGAAGCGCTGGAGCCCGAGGAGCTGGTCCGGCTGCGCCGCGAAAAGTATTACGACATGGGCAAGTGGCGGGAGATCGCCGGCAGCTAGGTCGGCGTGTGGAGACGGGCCCAGGTCAGCGGTGGCGGGCCCGGCGCGAATCGACATGAACCCGACGCGCGAGAGCGCGTTCTTGATAGATCGTTGAGCCATGATGCAGATCGTGCAGGTGCAGTTCAAAGGATTCCGGGCGGGCCATTACAGCTACCGTACGGAATTCGGGCTGCGCGCTTCGGAATACGTCGTGGTGGAGGCCGATCGCGGCCAGGACCTCGGATGGGTCAAGCGGGCGGAAGATGCGGAGGCCCTGCGCTGCGAGGGGGGATGCGACCACGTGTCGCACAGGCCGGTGGTGCCACCCGCGAAGCGCATTCTGCGGCGGGCGGCGCCAGTCGATGTCGAGCGCTCTCTGAACCTGCGGTCTCAGGAAGATGAAGTCCGGCGACGCACCCGGGAGCTCGTCGGCAAACACAAGCTGAAGATGAAAGTCAGTGAGGCGGAGTGGCAGTGGGATCGCCGCAAGCTGACCGTCTATTTCACGGCCGACAAGCGGGTCGATTTCCGGGCCCTCGTGCGCGAGATGGCGGCGACGTTCAAGACTCGAATCGAGCTGCGCCAGATCGGCGTGCGGGACGAGGCTCGCCGGCTCGGCGGGCTGGGGCGGTGCGGACGGGAGCTGTGCTGCCGGTCATGGCTGCCGGAGATCGAGCCGGTGACGCTGCAGCTCGCCAAGGACCAGGGGCTTTCGCTCAATCCCTCTCAAATCTCCGGCGCCTGCGGCCGACTCATGTCCTGCCTGCGCTACGAGCACGAGTTCTACCAGCAGGCGCGAAAGCGCTTCCCGAAGGTTGGGAAGCGTTTGCATACGGCGGTGGGTGAGGAGGAGGTCACGGGCTGGAATCCGTTCAGCGAGGACATCACGCTTCGCGGTCGTCAGGGTGAGATCCGGACGGTCGGCCTCGCGGACCTGAAAGCGGAGACTGCGGCCGCCCGTGTGCAGCGACGCGAGAAGAAGACCGGCTGATCGCTTGTCCAAGTACTACCTGACCACAGCCATCGATTACTCGAACGGCGAGCCACACCTGGGGCACGCCTTCGAGAAAATCGGAGCAGACGTCATCGCCCGGTATCGGCGGGCTCGAGGCGATCACGTTCACTTCGTCATCGGCATGGACGAGCACGGCCAGAAGGTCGCGCAGGAAGCCGTGCAGCTGGGAACCTCGCCGCAAGCTCTGGTGGACGCGATGGCGGAACGCTTCGCGACCGCCTGGAACGAGCTCGGCATCTCGCACGACGACTTCATCCGGACCACGGAGCCGCGCCACCGGGAGGCGGTCCAGGCCCTGCTGGAGAGAATCAAGGCCGCGGGTGACGACTTCTACCTGGACCGCTACGAAGGGTACTATTGCGTCGGCTGCGAGGCGTTCAAGAAGGAAGAGGAGCTCGTCGACGGACGCTGCCCCATTCATCCTTCCCGTGAAGTCATCTGGACCGAGGAAGAGAACTACTTTTTCCGGCTCTCGGCTTACCGGGATCGACTGATAGAGCACATCGAGAGCCATCCGGAGTTCATCCAGCCGCCCAGCCGTCGTAATGAGATCCTGCGTCTGCTCGAGGGTGGATTGGAGGACGTCTCCGCCTCACGGCAGGGACTGCCGTGGGGGGTGCCGTTCCCCGGGGCCGACGGCCACACCGTGTACGTGTGGTTCGATGCGCTGCCCAACTACATCTCGGCGATCGGCTTCCCTCGCGAAGGGTACGAGGATTGGTGGCCAGCGGACCTTCACATCATCGGCAAGGACATCACCCGCTTCCATTGCGTGATCTGGCCCGCGATGCTGATGTCGGCCGGGTTGAAGCTGCCGGCTACGGTGTGGGCACACGGGTTCGTCAGCGTCGGGAGCGGCAAGTTGTCCAAGAGCGCCGGCAAGCAGCTGGATATCCACGAGCTGATCGCGCGTCACGGCCGCGACGCACTGCGGTACTACCTGATGCGGGAGGTGCCGTGGGACGGAGACCGGAACTTCGGGGACCAGCTCGTTGAGCTTTTCGATGAGCGCTACAACTCGGATCTCGCAAACGCTCTGGGCAACCTGCTCAACCGTACGGTGGCGATGATCGGGAAGTTCCGCGATGGGGTGGTACCGGCCGACGGTGCCAACGCGCTGGACGATGCCGGGGAGCAGGCGCTCGCCGAGTACACGGCGGCGATGGACGGACTGCGCCTGCAGCAGGGGGTCGAGACGGCGATGGCGCTCGTGAGGCGGGCCAACGCCTTTATCGATGAGACCCAGCCTTGGAAGTTGGCCAAAGAGACGGGTAGCGAAACCGAGCTCGACTCGGTCCTCGGATCGCTGGCGCGCACGCTGGTGGTGGTCGCGGGCATGCTCGCCCCCTTCATACCGGACAAGTCAGCCGAGCTGTGGGAGCGTGTGGGCGGCAAGAGACCGGTTCCCGGACTCGGTGAGCTCACGGCTCGCGCCCGAGAACCGTTAGTGGTCCAGGCGGGACCGGTGTTGTTCCCCCGTGCGGAAGCGGTGGCGTGAGGGGTTGCCGGTTCGACGGGTCGTCGGTACTCTCAGGCGCCTTTTGGGACTTCCCCGGCTGAACCCTCGGCCGGAAGGTGGCCACACCGCGTCCCGCGAATATGTGCTGCGTTCGGCGAGGTTTTGCAGAACGAGCCGTCAACCCCGTATGAGACTCCGGTAGTGGAGTGGTAGGCATAACCAATTGCAGTCAAAAGGAATACATGCGCCCAAGGCGCCCGTCGGTCCGCGGCTTGCGGAAGAACGACCGCTCGCTGCTTCTGACCGCAGTGTCGTGTCCCCCGATACTCCTGAGAGGAATAGCTTGATGGCGCGTGCGCGGTGGACTCTTCAGCTCGTCCCGGACGGTACCGGAAAGACCCGCAGCGTTCGCCTTCCGGGCTGGATGTTCGGCGTCGCAGCCGCTGCCGGCACCTTGTTCGCGATCCTCGGGATCGTGTTCGCGGCCGGCATCGGGCACAACGCGTGGCGAAATGCCGAGCTGGCCCGTGTTCGCGCCGAGAATCAGCATCTGACCGCGAGTCTGCAGGGAATTCGGACCGAGGTCGGCCAGCTGGTCGAGACCATTGACGACATCGCCGCTCAGGAGCAGCGCTTTCGGTTGATCGCTGGACTTCCCTATACCGATCCGGAGGTGCTGGAGGTCGGTATCGGCGGTCCGATGCTTCCTGACCCAGGGCGCGTTGAGTTCTTCGAGGCAAGCCCGGGTCTGGCCGGCGATGTGTACGGTGTTACGCTGGACGTGAACGAGCTGTCTCGTCGCGCGGACCTTCTGTCGGAGAGTCTGTCGGAGGCGATCGACTCGGCGACCGTTCAGCAGCAGCTATTCCAAGCCCGACCTTCGATCCTTCCGGTCGAGGGTGGCGACGCCTGGATCAGCTCGTCGTTCAGCCGCAGCCGGTTTCACCCGATTCTGCTCTATAACCGCCCGCACTTCGGGATCGACATTGCCGCCCTGGAAGGCACGCCGATCATGGCGGCCGCCAACGGCACCGTCAGCTACGCGGGCAAGAAAGCGGGCTACGGCCGCATCATCGAGATCGACCATGGGTTCGGCTACTCGACCGTGTATGCGCACGCGAAAGACATAGCGGTCAGGCAGGGCCAGCGTGTGAACCGTGGCGACGTGATCGGCAAAGTCGGGCGCAGCGGGCTCGCCACCTCTCCCAATCTCCACTACGAGGTGCTGGTCAACGATCGACCCGTAAACCCTCGCAACTATCTGCTCGACGAGCGGAAACTGGTCGAGTA
>JBFILW010000058.1:0-13878 GCA_041612005.1 Gemmatimonadota bacterium | reverse complement strand
TCGGACTCGAGCCACACGGCATCATACGGCTGGTCGGAGAGGCCGGCCCATGACCAGTCGACGTCCGCGCCGAGTACGGATCGTCCATCGGCGTCGATCGCCCGTCCCGCCATGTGGAGGACCTCACCGACCTGAACGGAGGCCCGCCGAGGCTCGACAACCAGCCGCTCGATCGGGTTTGGCACCACGCGCACGGCGATCGACTCCTCAACGCCTTCCGCCGTGGCCGTGAGTCTGGCCCCGCCGGTCGATCGTGCGTACGCGACACCGCCCATTCCCACCTCGACGACAGACGGATCGGACGAGGACCATTCGATGATGGCATCGTCGCGGACCCGCGCGGCCGAGTAGGCGCGCGCGCGAAGTTGGGTACGCGTCCCGGCGTACAGTCGGCCGGGCGCCTTCTCGATCTCGATCCGCTCAACCGGCCGCGGCAGGACGATCACGGTCACGGACGCCCGCAAGGTCTGGAATCCGGGACCCTCGGGAACGGGACGCCTGATGCGGCCGCCCACCGTCGTCTCACCGGGTGAAACTCCGATCACTTCCGACGCGATTGGGTCGAGCGAGGCCTCGGCCCCGTTGCTGTAGGCGAGGAGGTCGGCATCCGGTACCGGATTGCCGTCTTCGTCGACAGCGACGATGTCGACCGGCACCCGTTCCCCGACGTGGACGCGAACCGTGTCCGGGCTGACCGCGATACGCATGACCCGCATGTCCGGATTCTCCTGGGCCAGCAGCGTCTCGGGCGACACAGCGAGCGGAATCAGAACGGCAGCAATCGCGAGCGGAAGCGAAAAAAGGACGACGAGCCTGCGCTTCATGCTACTTTTCCTTGCGTGCGAGGTGAATCGGACGGCGGTTCGGGTCGGTGAAGTTAGTCGCTTCCCTGCCCGCTGCGCACGTACTTCCCATCGAACCACGCGGCCCAGGTGGCGCCGTCGTCGGCCGAGATCTCGAAGAACTGCCGCACGCTGCCATCGGGATTCGGGGTCCACGTGCCGCGGAACGGCTGGCTCCTGCCCTCGGGGCCGACCAGCTCGCCCTCCAAAACCATGGATCCGTCCCGCAACCCACCAGCGATACGGATCACCACACCGTTGGGGCTCACCCAGAGCTGATTCCAGCGCTCAGTGCTCGGGTCGTAGTAGTTGATGCTGGTCCCGGTCCCGCCGCCGGCTCCCGTCCAGCTCTCGAGCAGGATGCAACCGCCTTCCGTCTCCTCGATGCGGTTCGTGCCGGCTTTGTTGCCTTCCGGGGTGAACACGTCCCACTCGCCGACCCAGAAGTCGAACTCGTCGTACGGTCCACCTCCTTCGCAAGGGCGCGGTGGCGCGTCCTGAGCCAGACCTGTGCCGGGTGTCAGCAACAGGACCGCCATGGCAATGAAGGCTCCGGCGATGGCGGACTTACCACTCACCGACGTTCGTCTCGACATTCATCACTCCTCGTTGAAGGGGGCTGCGGTGCGATATATTCCGATCGACGCGACGGCGCCTCGCGACGATCGATCAACCGGAGCAAGAACGTTTGGACTCCGGAATCCGCTGGCTCACCAGCCTGGAGAAGCGAATGGCGGACAAGGGGCGGACATGACGACGGGCCCGAACCCTGGTGATTCTGCCGACACGAGCCATGAAGGGCCAGGCATACATCCGATCCGCGACCAGCAGCGCGATGCGGCGATCGTATTCATACACGGCTTCGGGACCAACTCGGAAAGGACGTGGGGCAGCTTTCTGGCCATCGTTTCGGATGAGCCGACGCTCGCCGAATGGGACATCTACTCGGTCGGCTACTCGACGGGCCTGCTCATGGATATCGCCGGCCTGTGGAAAGCCTCTCCACCGATCGGACGTCTGTCCGAGTATCTGAACACGGCGATTCTCAACCAGCCGCTCGATCGCTATGAAAGCCTGGCCATCGTGGCGCACAGCATGGGCGGCCTGGTCACCCAGCGCGCTCTGGTCGATTCCGCCGAGGCGCGGCGGTCGGTCGGGCACCTGATCTGCTTTGGATCGCCATCCGGAGGTCTCAGAAAGACGTCGTTGTTTACGCTGTGGAAGCGGCAGATTCGCGACATGGACTCGGAGAGCAAGTTCATCAACGACCTGCGAACGCGCTGGCAGGAACAGTTCGGCGACAACCCGCCCTTCAGCTTCAAGGTGGTGGCCGGCGATCAGGACGAGTTCGTGCCTGCCTGGTCCACGCTCGAACCGTTCGCCGACAAGTTTCGCTGCGTCGTTCCCGGTAACCACATGACGATCGTAACGCCATCTACGTCCGCCGATCTGAGCGTTCGGGTGCTGGTCAAGCACCTGACGGGAGACGCTGCGGAGGCGGGACCGTGGAACAGCGCCCGCGTCGCCGTCGAGAGGCGGGAGTTTCAGCAGGCGATCGACCAGCTGTGGCCGCACCGCACCGAACTCGACGACGCCACCATGGTCACGCTCTCACTGGCGCTCGATTCAGTCGGACGACGCGAAGACGCGATCGAGGTTTTGCGGGACAGCGGGCGCGAGTCGACCAGCGACCAGATGGGTACGCTTGCCGGCCGGCTCAAGCGCCGGTGGCTGGTGGAGCGGCGGCGGGAAGACGCGGAAGGAGCACGGGCACTGTACGCCGACGCGCTGGCCGCGGCTCAGGCAGTCGACCGGCCCGAACAGGTCTTCTACCACGCCATCAATCTGGCGTTCATGACACTGGCCGTGGATGGGGACCCCAACGGCGCGAAGGAGTGGGCCCGCACGGCCATGGAGAATGCGGCCAAAGCCGATGAGAACACGTGGAGCCTCGCCACCATAGGCGAAGCCAACCTCTATCTCGGCGACCCCGATGCCGCCCTCACGGCATACCGGGAGGTCCTGAAGAAGAATCCCAGGCCGTGGCAGATCAGCTCGATGTTCCAGCAGGCGGCGCTGGTGGCGGAGCTACGGGACGACGAGGACACCGCCGAGCGGATTCGCTCGCTGTTCCGGGAACGACAGGCCTGAGATTCAGTCGGCGAGTAGTGCTTCCATCCGGTCCATGACTTCGTTCATGCGACCGACCAGGGCCCGGTACGGCTCGGGGCTCGCCAGGTCCACCCCCGCCGCCAGCAGCAACTCGTTGGGATAATCCGAGCCGCCCGCCCGCAGCAGGTCCTTGAAGCGTTCGACCGCCGGTTCACCGTCTCGGCGGATCCTCTCGAACAACGCCGTCCCCGCGGTGAGCGAGGTGGCGTACTGATACACGTACATGTTGTAGTAGAAGTGCTGGATGAACATCCACTCGTGCGTGTACAGGTCGTCGATCAGCACCACGCCATCGTCGTGACCGTGATAGCGCTTCAGGATCCCGGCGTAGATCTCGGAGATTCGCTTACCGGTCAGCGCCTCGCCGCGTTCGATCGCCTCGTACAGGTCAAGCTCGAACTCCGCGAACATCGTTTGGCGGAAGAAGGTACCCCTGAGGTGCTCGAGCCCCGAACCCAGATAGAACAGCTCCTCCTCCGTCGACTCGGAGTGATCGACCATGTACTGCTGCAGGATCAACTCCAGAGTCGTGGACGGAATCTCGGCGATGAAAATGGCGTACGAGGCCGTCTCGAACGGTTGACTCTCCTGCGAGTAGAGCGTGTGCATCGCATGGCCCCACTCGTGGGCCAGGGTGGAGACCGATTCGTAGTCGTCCTGGAAGTTGAGCAGCAAGTACGGGTGGACATCGTACGCGGAGCCGGCCATGTAAGCTCCGCCGCGCTTGCCCTGGTGCGGATAGACGTGGGTCCAGCGGTGCTCGAACGCCGCCCGCTGTTTCCGAACCCACTCGTCGCCGAGAATCGACATCGCATCCAGGGTGGTTTGCTTCGCATCCTCGAACGTGAAATCGCGCTCGAGCGAGACGAGCGGAGGATAGATGTCGTAGTAGCGCAGCTCGTCGAGGCCCAGCATCCGCCGGCGGAGCCGAAAGTAGCGATGGAGCGTCGGCAGCGCGGCGTTCACTTCGGCGACGAGTGTCCGGTACACGTCCGGAGGCATGTTGTCGTCGAACAGCTCACGTTCCAGCACACTTCCATAGGCGCGTGAGCGGGAGAGGAAGACCTGGGCCTGCAGGTGCGAGTTCAAGGTCATCCCGACGCTGTTTCGAAATTCCGCCCACTTGCCCCAGTACGCATCGAAAACGGCCTTGCGGTCGCCCCGTTCCTCTGCCTGCCGGTGGGCCGCATAGCCCTGGGAGTCGAGCCGCACTTCTTCACCACTGGAAAGTGCAATGGTCGGCCACGGGATGTCGGAGTTCGCCAGCAGGCCGTACACATTGTACGGGGCTCCGAGCGGCTGATCCGCGGCCGCCAGGACCTGTTCCGTCTCATCACTCAGCGTGTGCGGCGCCTTCCGGAGGACGTCGTCGAGGCCGTGGCGGAACGGCTCGAGCCGCGGGTCGGCTGCCACGAATCCCATGATTCGTCCCCGCCCCACCCGCAGCACCTCGGGCCGGTACCACGCCGTCGCCTCGCCGAGCCGGGTGAACATCGACTGAGCCAGCTGCCGGTTCTCCTGCAGCTCGGGGATGCGCAGGTCCACGTCGGCGCTCAGCGAGGCCCACGTCCACACCCGCAGAGCTTCGCGCTGCGTATCCGAGATCAACCGGGACGCGGCATAGAGGGCCTCGGGCCCGTCTCCGAGCGTGCCCCTCTTTCCCTCGATCGATGGCAGCGTCGCGAGCACATCCTCCCTCGCCGCTCTCCAGGCTTCGGGTGACGCGTAGAGGTCGGTGAGGTCCCACACGTGCGGGTCGGTCGCCTGCGCAGGCCGTTCAACCGCTCCGGTGGTGGGCGCGAAAAAGCGTCGCCTCATCAGCGAGCCGCCGGAGCGCCGGCCTCACCGGGGAGCGGGAACCACCGAAGATGCTCGAAGTCCGCCGTGAGGTCCGGGATCGCCAGCTCGGAGTCGCCGGGGGCTGCCGCGGCGAAGATGGCCTGCGCCTCGGCCAGATAGTCCTGGAGGCGACTCTCGGGCTCGAGGGTGTCGCGATGCGGGTATTCGAGGCCGTCGGCTTCGTACCGGATGTCGCGCAAGCTCATGGGGGCCACCGCCGATCCACCGGCGTGGCTCCACAAGCCCGTCCGCGGGTCGAAACGGTACTCGTGCAGAAGCCGCCACCCGTCTCGCGCCACCAGCCGTACCGCTTCGAGCATGTACTCGAACACGGCCTCCGAGATGAAGTAGTTGAAATTGACTCGTACCCAGCCTGGCTTGATCCCCTCGCAGCCGCGGCTGATCTCCCGTTCGAACTCATGCGATGTGTCCAGGTCGATGCCCAGCAGCCGGTGCCCATACGGCCCGGCGCACGAACAGCCGCCGCGCGACTGGATCCCGAACAGGTCGTTGAGGAGCGCGACGACGAAGTTGTGGTGCAGGTAGCCCCGCTCACCGTGACGCACCACGAAAGAGACGATCGAGAGGCGCTCGGCGTCGTGGTCCCCGAGGATCTCGATGTTGGGGCTGTCGTCCCACGCGGAGATCGCCCGACGGATGAACGACTCCTCGCGCTCGCGAATCACGTCGACTCCCACCGCCTCCTTGAGCTGGAACACGAGCCCCGCACGGATCGACTCGATGATCGCGGGAGTTCCACCCTCTTCCCGGTGCTCCGGGTCCTCGAAGTAGTGATGCTCGTCGGGGTTCACGTACCACACCGTGCCGCCGCCCGGCACGTCGGGCACCGCATTCCGAAACAGCTCCCGCCGCGCCACCAGCACCCCGGGCGTGCCCGGCCCGCCGATCATCTTGTGCGGCGAGATGAAGATGGCATCCCGGTAATCGAGGCGGCCTTCGGCCGAATCGCCTGTCGGCCCCATGCGGATCTGAACGTAGGGCGCCGCCGCCGCGTAGTCCCAGAATGAGAGGGCCCCGTGCCGGTGGAGAAGAACGGACACGGCGCGTACATCGGACACGATGCCGGTGACGTTGGAAGCGGCCGAGAAGCTCCCGATCTTGAGCGGACGGCTCGCGTAGCGCTCGAGTTCCGTCTCCAGCTCGCCTAGATCGATGCCGCCGTGCAGATCCTCGTGGATCACGACCACATCGCAGATCGACTCCCGCCACGGCAGCTCGTTGGAGTGGTGCTCGTAAGGCCCGATGAAAACGACCGGCCGCTCGTCTGCCGGGATGCAGTCGGAAAGACCGTAGCGCTCGTCCAGCTCGCGCGGGATCCGAACGCCCAGACAGCCGATCAGACGATCGATCGCGCCCGTCGAGCCCGAGCCACAGAAAATCACGCCGTGATCGTCCGTGCCTCCGACGCACTCCCGGATGATGCTCCGCGCATCCTCACGAAACCGCGTCGTCTGGAGGCCGGTGCCCGAGCTCTCCGTGTGTGTATTGGCGTAGAGTGGAAGGACGGCGCTTCGGATGAAATCCTCGATGAACCCGAGCGACCGCCCGGAGGCGGTGTAGTCCGCATACGTTACCCTGCGCGGCCCGTACGGCCCCAGCACCGCTTCCCCTTCACCGA
Source organism: Gemmatimonadota bacterium (assembly GCA_041612005.1). Lineage (GTDB taxonomy): Bacteria > Gemmatimonadota > Gemmatimonadetes > Palauibacterales > Palauibacteraceae > JBFILW01. The sequence goes on along the minus strand of JBFILW010000058.1, from coordinate 7,386 downwards.
TCTGCGATGAGCGAATCAGGGGGAGCAGCGACGCTCCCGACACGCCCCGTATCTCCAACATCGTGGACTCCTTCAAATGGGTTCCGCACAACATCTTTCGCTTCCGTGCGCGCGATGTGCAAGTGCGTTCCCCTACAGCCGCTCGCGAGTCCTCCCCGACAGACATCACCCTCCCCGAACCATAGCCTGATTCTGGGTTGGTCTGTGCGCCCGACCTCCCGTGACGGCCGCGTGACCCCTCCTCCCTACAGATACCGTAGCGATTGAGGTAGAGCGATGAGCACTGGACCGACACGAGAGACTGGCTTCCGCCGCCTGTGGCTTGCGGCGGTCTGCGGCCTTTTCTTCGGACAGGCCGCTGCCTTCGCCCAGACGCCAACGTCTCTCCACCCGGACTCGGGCGGCATGATCCGGTCGATGGGACAGCCCCCGATCTGGAAGCCCTATTCCAGCGTCGTCGCCGGCTCCTACGGTGGGGACCCCAACCGGCAGTTCATGTCCAACCTCGAGCTCGGCGTTTTCAAGGACATCCTGAACCCCGCGCACAATACGCTCGGGTTCGCGCTCGAGGCGTACGGCGGCATCCGGGCCGGCAACAAATTGACGTTCGATGGCGGCGCGCGTGGATTCCTCGAGAGCCCGACGCTTCGGCTCGGAATCGGCTTCGACTTCAACGTTCCGGACCCTCGGATCGATCCGATCCTGCGCTTGACGCTTCCCCTCCGCCGAGGCGGGTTCCTCCTGCCCGGAACTCTGTTCCAGGCCAATTATCTTCCGACCCGCGGGCACTCATGGCACCTCGGGCTCACGCTTCCTGTCGGCCAGCACTGGCGCGGCCGCACGCGGCCTCGAGAGACACACGCCAGGAACAAGCCGGAATCTCAGCCCAGTCGGAACGACGCCCCCAATCCAGATTTCGACGGAGAGCCTTCTCCGGGACTCGCCGAGGCGCTCGGGAATGCCGACACGGCGGCGCACTGGGTCAACCGGCTCACAGTACCGTTCATTGACCACGGGGGGATGGAACGCGCTCAGGCATATCGGGACTTCATGGCCTCGGTGAGCCAACTGAAGTACCACATGGAGGAAATCGGTCCCGAGTACCCGATCGGCCACACCGTCGAAGCGGAAGTCCGGATGTTCCACGCCGAGATCGAGCGCGCCTTCTCGATCGCGGTCTCGGATCGCGACCTTCCGATCGGCGGTTCGACGCCACTCGGCCGCTCTCTGGCTCAGCTGGCCCGGAACCACCTGCTCGAATTCGTCATCCTTCCCTACAACCGGCTGCTCGGTCAGTTGAGGACCCCGGTTGGTTGTGCCGGTCTCCACAAGGCAGCCGAGAACGCTTTCGCGGCAACGCTGGCCAGCTCGACGGAACTGGACGGCCGGCAGGTGACAGCAGCCCGGTATGTCTTCCGCCGGATGCTCGAGATCGTCGACCAGGAGCGGAAGCTGACCAGCGAGGCCTGGAACGATCCGCGTCTCGGGTGGATTCCGCTGCAGCTGGCTCTGCTGCCGGAGGATCACGACACGCGCGAGGAGCTGGATGCGATCGTGGCGCGCTCCGTGGGTGCGCCCTGGACCCACGGAAACCGGGTCTGGTACCTCAGAAACGCCCAGTTCCTGTGGGAGATCGGGATGTCGGTGCTTCAAGCGGAGGACTATCACGTCTTCTGGATCCACGACATCGCGTTCCTCGACGACGGGGGCGACCCGGACACGGTCACGTACATGGGGATGGTCGACTTCTACATCACCGCCCTCACGAACGCCGCTCTCGAATACGACCTACGGGGCACGATGCCCGTGTTCATCTTGTTCTTCGACCAGATTTACTACGAGAAGAAGAAAAGCCGTGCGTGGATGGATGTGATCGAGAACCCGCTCGAGGCGAGTCTCGACTTCCCGCCCGACTGGCAGATGATGCAAGAGGGATTGGACAGCGCTCTCAGTGCACTGCGGGAAGCCGTGGCGGGATCTCGACTGCTGCAGGAACGCGCGGCTCGTTACGGCTCGGACTGGCTCAAGAACCGGATCAAGATTCACGTCAACATCACGAACCCGGCCGATCCGAGCTACGCACTCAACCCGCTGTTTCCGTGGCTCGAGTGGCCCGACAACGTCGTGCGCGACCACCGTAAGATCGTGTTCTACGACATCAGCGAGGACGACCCGTACCGCGGCATGGCGATCTACAGCGGGATGGGCGTCGGCGAGCACTACGCCGGCCCGACCTGGGAGGACCGAGCCATTATGGCCCAGGGTCCAGCTCTGCTGTCGCTCAAGCGCGAAGCCTACAAGCTCCTGCTCGAGCAGGGCTTTTCCAGGAAGGAGATCCCGCTCGTCCTCCACCCCCGACCTCTCGCGCCCGACTACGACGCACGGGTGCTGGCAGCCGCGCAGGATGCGACGAGCCAGGCGACGGCGATGGAGATCCACAACGCGACCGGTTACGGAGACAAGCGCATTACCGTCGCGAAGGCCGTCCTCTACACGCTCATGCCGCCGGGTTCCGTGATCATCATCCCCGACTCGCTGTGGAACTCATCTTTCTTCGCCGCGATGCTATTCGGCAGCAGCCTGCGCGGAGTGCGCGTATTCATCATCGCACCATCACTCGACAACGCGCCGGGCGGAGGCAGCTTTCCCGAGATGTCGAGGGCACAGGAGTTGTTCGCGCGCCTGATTGTCCTCCAGCATTGGCTGGCCGAGCCAATCGCGGCGGCAGGTGGAATGATGAAAACCGGTATCTACGATATCGAAATTGCGGTGTCCGATATGCCCGAATCGGTTCGGGTTGTCGTCGAACACTTCGAAAAATACCGCTGGCTCGCCGACGTGATGCCCTTCAGCGCAGAGATGAAGGCGCTCCTGCTTAATGCGGATGAGGAGTTCGGGCGGTTCGAGGTCACCTACCTGTTCGAGGATGCCAAGCCGCGGAAGCCTCAGCTCCACCTGAAGACCAACTTCTTCGCTACCTGGGAGGCGTGGGGAAGGCTTCTCGCTCAGCCCAGCTTCAGAGACGTGGTCCACACATACGGCGTGCAACAGGCGATCCTCGAGGAACACCGCACTGAGTACACGGACGTTCGGCCCGTTTATCAGCCGGTGAAGGAATCCCTTCTCGAAGTGATGGCGCCGTGGTCAGATGGACTGAACCCGGAGGAGAGCGCGCGTGTTGCAGTCTACCTCATGGTCGGCTCGTATAACCAGGACTACCGCTCGATGTTCATGGACGGCGAAGCCGCGCTCCTGGTGACCGGCGTCGACGCCATGTTCGCGATCTTCGATCAGCTCTACCTGCTGGGGACCGCGACCTGGGTCGAGACGCTCGAGCAGCTCGAAGAACTGCTTCCCGAGCAGAGCGAGTTCAAGTGGGTCCTCGGCCGGTGGTTGCAAGACGCATTGTAACTATGGCGCCAGGACCCCTTCCGTAGGCCGCGGAATCGTGCCGATGGCCTGCGCCTCCCGTTCCACCTCCCGGACGGTCGCGCGGCGCAGGTCACGGGTGCTCGTGACGAGGCCGAGAATCGTGTGCCAGAAACCGGAGCCTCCACTGGCCAGCAGGCCGACTGCAAGCACACTCCAGAACGGCGTCTTGCCCGGCGCGATCACGGCGCCGACCAGATTCCAGGTCAGCGCGGTCACAATGATTCCAGCCACCACGGCCAATGCCTGCACCGCGGCCTTGCGACGCGCTTCGCTACTTTGGTTCGCCTTCTCCTGGTCCAGCCAGGGCCACATTCCCTTGACGATCTCAACCAGTCGCTCCGAGGCGACGCTTAGCGCGATGATCATCGTGATGACTTCCGGCAGATTCTGAAAATTCGTGGCTGTGCCTTGCATCGGTGTCTCCCCGTCTTTGTGTCAGTCCGAAAGCCCCAAAGCATCCGTGAGATCGTTGGCGAACGCGTCCCGCAGCTCGGGCGTCGTGAGGATCGCCCTCCGCGCATCGATCCATTTGTCTACCACGGCGGTTCCGTAGGCCTGGCGCAAGCTGGTCCGATCCAGGTTATTGATCTTCCCCCAGTGGAACGTGTGCGGGATGTTGCGGTCGTTGAGCGCCTGCCACGTCAGCCGCTGCGCCTGCCTCACCCGGTTGGACGCTGGCCCATCGATCTCGACCACTGCGGTGACCGGAGCGTGCCGGGTGAACGAGAGCGTCCCCTGCGAGGCCTTCACGAGTCGCATCGCGATCAGCGCAGGGGCGTTCGTGGCCACGACGTTGTCGGCCGAGATGTCCACGACTTCGCGGGCCCGGTCAAGTGGAACCCCCATAGCGGACGACGCGGCCTTCCCGCGGGTCGTTGTGTCCCGGAAGGTCTGGCCGTGCGTGCCGCACGCACCGTCGATGTCCTTGACGCCGATCTTAAGCAGCAGCTTCGACAGATCGGGCGTCACGCCGCCAAACAAGTCCGTGAACAGAGCGATTGCCTCGAGCGCGCCGTCACCCGCTACGATCTTGCCCGGCGCTGTCGGCTGGCACGGACTTGGCTGGCTGTCCTCCCGGTACATGCCGATCGTGTATCCTTGATCTTTCCCTTCGTGCGGATTGAACAAGAGCTGGAAGGCGTAGGGAATCCGACCGTTGGCACCCGGCAAGGTGATGGATCCGAAGTCCCGGTTCTCGATCGCCGTCCACAGCGCGTCATCGTATGACATCCGCTTTCGCCACGTCTCGAGCCAGTAGATCGAATCCACCTCGATCACGACCCCGGCGATGATCCCGAAGCTGCCAAAGCTCACCAGGGCCGCGTTGAACAGCTCGTCGTCGGCCACCGCCTCGGCGCCAAGCATTTGCGGGATCGAGTCCTGCACCGCGCGGGCGGACGCCCGCTCGAGCCACAGCGTCTTCATCGGGTGCGGCCCCGGAATGAGGTGAATCGAGTGGACGAACTCGGGGATGGCACCGAAGTCCCACGCGGACCCATGCGTGCCGGTGGACAACGCCCCGGCGATTGTCTGCCCATTGCTGGCACCCGATGTCTTGAGCGCGAGCCCTCTGCTCTCCAGGTACATGTTGAGGTCCGCGACGGACGTGCCTGCCTGCACGAACAACAAGGGGCCCGATCCGGAATAGTTCGGATGCTGTTGATGCGTCTCGATCCGGAAGCGGTAGTTGAGCGGTCGAGTGTTGATCAGGATTCCGTTCGAGGCCGCGACCGGCGTGAAGGACCAGCCTCCCCCCACCGCCCGGAGTTTCACGCCGCTGTCGAGCGCCTCCTGGATGATGTTCTGGAGCGCGCGGGTCGTGCCGTTGTATCCCGGCACGGTGGAGTGATTGGGATCCAGGTTCCAGATGTTGTAGACCTTTGTGAGCGGCTGCTCGAAGTTCTCGTGCCAGTTTCTCCAGCGCGTCGCGCCCGTTTCCTCCACGAGCGCCAGTGTCGTCGTCGGTGGAGGCATGTCATTCGCTCCCGTTTGAATCGGCGGGGATCGTGTCCCGAGCCGGGGCGGGCGTGTCGAATCCACCGGTCGTTGGATTCGCCCGGGCGCACTTCCATTCGATCTGCTTCAAGTTGACGATGCCAAGCGTGACGACGGTAAGGAGCGTGTACCCGAAGTTGTCCACTACCGTCACCTCGGCGAGCGCCTGGTCGTTGCAGTCCACCTGGGGCTCCTCGTTGAAGATGCCCCACAGGTAGGAACCGGTGGTCTTCCCGCCCCCCTCCGTCACGCCGGGGTATCCGGGTGCGTGCGTCCGGTAGTGATAGCACGACGTGAGGACGAGCGAGGCGACGAGCACCGCAACGATGCTCGACGTCCCCTGTCGTCCCTTGTACCGCCTCAGCGGCTGAGGCTCAGGCATCTCCCTACCTCCTTGGTTGGCGTTCAGGCGGCATTGTCATTCCAGTCGGCGGCCTCCAGTGTCACATTGGATCAGCGGCGTAGAACCAGCGGCCGGAAAGGCTGATGTGGGCGCGCCGGGGTCCCGTGAAGCGCATCGGGGTGCTCTGGGTGGTGAGTGCGACGATCAGGCCGAGGCTGCGCGCAACCCTCGCGTCGAGCGAGATTCCCGGGTTCAGCTCCGCCCGCCCCGTGTCGTAGTAGAGCCCGAGCTGCAGATCGGCATCGTCCGATTTCCGGCGCAGCGCTCCACCGATCCACACCCTGTCGTCCGCCCCGAACGCGTCGCGGTACTGCAACGAGCCCACAATGTCGAACAGGTAGCTCGCCGTGTACTGGGCGCTCACCCACAGGGTGTGTCGCGCGTCGACGAGGCTGTCGGCTTCGACGACGCCGGATCGGGCGCGCTCCATCACACCCCAGCCACCGGAGATCTGGGCGTCGCCCGAGCGAGCCCGCATGGCGCGCCGGACGTCTGCGTAGAGCGCCGCCCGTTCAAGCTCACTGCCCGCGAGCGTCAGATCTTCCGGCAGGGTCGAGTTGGCGATCGGATCGTGCGGGTCGTGGAAGGTGGACCGAATCGCGAACGACAACACCACGGAGCTCGGGTCATCCGACAGACGTGCCGCACCAACCGACAGTTGCGTCTTGGTCAGCACGCGCAGGAGGCGCCCGCCGATGGAATTGGAGCGGTAGCTCTCGAGGGTTCTCCTCCCGCTCGAGAACGCGAAGTAGGGAGTGAAGTCGACGGCAGCCGCCAGGACCATATCCTCACCGGGACCGAACGTCAGCACTGCCTGAGCCTCGAGCGGCTTTGGTGCGCTAGCGAGGGGAATGGGATTCGCGGCGGCTCCAAGAGTGGTCAGGGCGGGCGATTCGGGGAGGTCGACGCCGAGCACGAACCGGTAGATGTCGATTGTCGCGTCATTCGGCGCCGGACCGGCGGCCTGCGCCGGGAGCGGGTGAGGAACGACCGCCGCTAGAACAGCCATCGCGGCGATCAAGACCGGCTGCCTGATCACGGCACCTGACTCCTCTCGTCGTCATGGACGGTGGCGGGAGGCCAGCTCCCTGGCTGAGGGCCCGATCATGGCACCCAATTATTCAGATGCCGCCGGTCGGCGAAATCTTACATGCGGTCGGACAAATCGTTACATGCAGGCTGTCCGGCACGTGGCGAGCATTCTGGCCTCGAGTTCACTGAGCGACGGCGTCGACGTCCTCCGGCCCGAGACCCTTCTCGCACACACCGTGCGAAACCTGGATCTCCCCGCACCGGAACTCGTCGTTGTCGCGCGCTTGCGGTTCGGCCGGCGCTGTCGGCGGCGTTGCGACCTCGAGCTGCGTGTAGGGTCCCGTCGCCGATTCGCTGCACGCCGCAGTCCACACGACCAGAAGCAGGGCCCAAACTCCCATCAGCAGCTTTCTCTCGATCCGCTTCTTGGTCTCCCAGTATGCTTCCATTTCGCGTGTCATCTTGATCTCCCCGTATCATCCTCGTCCGGTCGTCTTCGACCTCTGTTTCTCGGCTTGTGTCTA
>JBFILW010000057.1:0-13960 GCA_041612005.1 Gemmatimonadota bacterium | reverse complement strand
AGTGCAGCAGTGGCGGCCGAGCCGAGCGCGGAAGAGGCGCCCCGGAGCGAATTGGAGCAATTGCGCACGCTGGGGAACGCTCGAGCTTTCTACGTCGATACCGACACGACCAAGGCAGGGCCGCCTGCCCGCAACTACATGATCGGCGACCATATCGCGATCTACTTCGAAGATGGGCGGGCAGTACGAGTGGCTGCCAGTCGCGCGATCGGCGTGTATCTCGATCCCGATCCGAACGCGGTCGCCGCCCCGCAGGAGGCGCAGGCCGAAGCCGAGCCGACACGCGATCGCGTGCCTGAAGATTCGCCATGAGCCCCGGGCAACGCATCCTCGACGTGCTGCCGGAAGGCGAGCCCGTCCTGTGGCTGGCGATGGCCTGCCTCCTCCGGGAGGCGGGGGAAGACGGCCAGGCCAGAGTCGACCGGGTCTCTCGTGAACTCCGTTCGGAGTATCTGGCATATCTGCGTGACACCGAGAATGCGAGCCCCGAGCGTATGATCGACGTGCGGCGAATGGAAGTGGGAGCGGTCGCCAGTTACCTGGGCGACAACCTGTTCGGGCGCCTCGGTGAGCTCGGGAATTATGCGCCAGGCGAACCGGAAGAAACCGGGTCGTTTCGGTTCGGCGCCCGGGTCTGGTCGCAGCTTCGCGACGAGCGCGAGGGGTTGATCGAAGAGATCCTCCGGCGGGCGGCGAGCGAGCCCGCCACAGTCTTCGTGCGACCGGCGGGCGTTCCGGAGGGCTGGCCGAGCAAGCTGCGTGCCGAGGGTCTGGTGAAGGCGTTTCGCGGGCGCCGGGTGGTGGACGATGTGGACCTCGAGGTGCGGCAGGGCGAGATCGTGGGGCTGCTTGGCCCGAACGGGGCCGGAAAGACGACCACCTTCTACATGATCGTCGGCCTGCTCAAGGCCGATGCGGGCTCGGTGTCGATCGATCGGACATCGATCACCAGGCTGCCAATGTTCCGCCGGGCGCGTGCCGGAATCGGCTACCTGTCGCAGGAGCCGTCCGTATTCCGCAAGCTCACGGTCGAGGAAAACGTGATGGCGATCCTGGAGACGCTGGACGTGAGCCGCGAAGAGAAGAGCCAGCGCCTCGAAGGACTTCTGAACGAGCTTTCGATCGAGCACCTGCGCAAGAACAAGGCGTTTTCTCTCTCGGGTGGGGAGCGCCGGAGGCTCGAGATCACACGCGCGCTGGCGACCCGTCCGAAGTTCATGCTGCTCGACGAGCCATTCGCGGGGGTCGATCCGATCGCCGTAGACGACATCCAGCGGATCGTGGCTGAGTTACGAGAGCGCGGCTTAGGCGTCTTAATAACGGACCATAACGTACGTGAGACGCTGTCGATTACGGATCGCGCCTACCTCATGTTCAACGGTCGCATTCACATAGAGGGCCCGGCAGAGACACTGGTGAATGATCCGGAAGCCCGGAAGATGTATCTGGGCATGGACTTCGAGCTTTGAGCGGCAGGGGTGCCGCGGCGGTCAGCCGACAGTAGCTTCGTATGGTTCGACGGGGAGGCCCGGTGGTCATGCGGGCGAGACGGGACGGAGTGCGGCGGGTCGAACGACGATGATTGGACGGCGGTATGAGCCTTAGGCTGTCACAGAACCTGCGCATGCGGCAGGAGATGAAGATCAACCCTCGCCTGTATCAGGCGATGGACCTTCTCTACATGCCGCTGCTCGACCTCCAACAGCACCTGAAGCAGGAGTTACTCGGCAATCCGTTCCTCGAGCTGGTCGAAGAGGAGCCGGAGGAAGAGGTCGAGGATAAGGAGAACGACAGCGACGACGAGATCGATTGGGAGGAAATACTCCTCAACGGCTTCGACGCCGGTGGCCGCCGGGCCGAATTCGAGCAGTCGGAATACCATCAGCGAACGCCATCCACCACGGTAAATCTGTGGACACACCTCGAGGAGCAGCTCGGCCTGTCGTCCCTTCCGCCCCGTGACCTGCTGCTCGGCGACGAAATCATCGGCAACATCGATCGTGAGGGATTCCTCAGTTGCCAGCTCGAAGATGTCGTGGTCTCGCTCAACCAGCACATCACGGACAGCCCTTGGGTCTATCCCCATGAGACGGTCGAAGAGAGCGAGAACGGTGCCGAGCCCGAACCGCCACCGCCGCCCGAGCCGTATACTCTCGAGGAAGCCGAACGAGTGCTCGAGGTGATTCAAGGCTTCGATCCAAGCGGCGTCGGAGCCCGCAACCTGCGCGAGTCGATCATGATCCAGCTCCAGGACCGCAACGAGACCGACTCGTTGTCGTACCGGATCGTCCGCGACCACTGGGAGGAGCTGGTCAATCACCGTTGGAGCGAGCTTTCCAAGGAGCACGGAATCTCGCCACGCAACGTGCAGTCGGCGGCGGACGAGATCGCCAAGCTCGACCCGAAACCCGGTCTACGGTTCGCCGAGGGTGGCGAGAACTACGTGACGCCTGACCTGGTCGCCGAGAAGGTGGATGGCGAATACTACGTCTACCACAACGACCAGTCTCTTCCGAGGCTCAAGCTCTCTCGCGCGTACCGGGAAGTGGCGAGGGACAAGAGCAAGTTCCAGGGCGACAGCAAACAGTTTATCTCGAACAAGCTCAACAGCGCCCACTGGATGATCCAGGCCATCGAGCAGCGCCGGCAGACGATGTTGAAAGTGATGAACTTCATCGTGGACCGTCAGCGCGAGTTTTTCGAGAAGGGTGTGCAGTACCTCAAACCGCTCACCCTCCGCGAAGTGGCCGAGCACATCGACATGCACGAGTCCACCGTGTCGCGCGTCACCAACGAGAAGTACGTGCAAACCCCGCGAGGGGTACTGCCGCTCAAGTTCTTTTTCTCGAGCGGCCTGGCGACGGACTATGGTGAGGACGTGTCGGCGCGAGGAATTCGGGCCCGGATCAGTAAGCTGGTCGATGATGAGGACACTAAGACCCCGCTTACCGATCAGGCGATCGTCGACATCCTCAAGAACGAAGGCGTTCAGATCGCGCGCCGCACGGTCGCCAAGTACCGCGACCAACTCGGAATCCTGTCAGCTCGCATGCGAAAGAGGGTATGACCGACAAAGGTCAGTCCGTCCTCGAAAAACCCAATCCAATCGTCGCGGCTCACAGCCGCCCCGCCGAAGTGTCGATCATCGTTCCGGCCTACAATGAGGCCGAGGTCATGCCGGAACTGTTTTCGGAGCTCGCCGAGACCCTGCGTACGCACGGTCTCGACGCCGAGGTAGTGCTGGTGGACGATGGCTCGGACGATGGCACCTACGAAGCCGCCGAGAAGGCAGTCGCGGAGTCTGGTCTGGCCCGAGTCCTGCTTCTTCGACACCGTAACAACCGGGGCAAGACGGAAGCGCTGGTCACGGCGGCGCGCGAGGCGGACGGCGAGCTCCTCGTCCTGTTCGATGCCGACCTTCAGCACTCGACCGAGGAAATTCCACGCTTCGTGCAGGAGCTTCGGAGCGGCTACGACGTAGTCACGGGCCGCAAAGTGGGGAAGTACGACAAACGCATTGTATCCGCGGCATACAACCGGCTCTCCCGCGCGATCTTCAAGGTCCCGGTGCATGACCTCAACGCGATGAAGGCGTTTCGTAAGGATATCCTGGGCGACCTGCATCTGCGGCATGACTGGCATCGATATCTGGTCGTGCTGGCGCATGCGCAGGGGTACAGGATCGCCGAGATCGACATCGAGCTGCACCCGCGCCGACGGGGCGAATCGAAGTACACCGGGAGAAAGCGGATCCTGGTCGGGATGCTCGATCTCGTCGCGGTCTGGTTCCAGCTCGTATTCAGTCGCAAGCCGATGCTGTTTTTCGGCGTGACGGGTCTGGTCGTGCTCGGGCTGGGCGCTCTTACTGGCCTGGTCGCGCTCTACATGCGATTCGTGATGGGCGTGGGGTTTCGCCCCGTGCTCACCCTGGTCGCGCTCCTGACTACTGTGGGGTTACTATTATTCGTAGTTGGTTTCCTGGCTGAGATGATCGCAACGTTGCGGGGTGAGGTGGAGGATCTTCGGCGGGAGCTTGAGCGCTGAGAAGTACCCGGCTGGGGCTTAGCCTCTCCCGGGCCGCGATCTGGAAAGATCGCACAACACCGACGGCGACAACGCAGCGCCTCCTCTCCTGGGGGCTGGCTGCAATCGTGGTCCACCTCGTCGTCTCCTCTCTTGTCTTCGATCCGACCCTCGGGTGGCAGCGAGGCAACTACACTTTCATGATCCTTGCCGACGCATTGCGTGTGGGCGAGGGCTATCGGGATATCTTTCTGGTCGGCGCACCGCGTCACTCGCTGACGCCGCCCGCCTACGCGAGTCTGCTGGCCCTGCTGAGCCTCGTGGGTGGAGTTGCCGTGTACAAGCTGGCATCGCTCGCGATGACGGCAGGCTCGGTCGCGCTCGCTTTCGCGCTTGGTCGCCACTACTTGCCGATCCGGACGGCCGCCCTGGCCGCAGCGGTCGTTGCCGTGAGTCCGGCGCTCCTGGCTGCGTCCCATTCGGTGCTCCCGGGTGCCCAGCTGCTTTTCCTCACCCTGCTTGCGCTGTGGTCGGCTGCCAAGGCGAACCGGCTAGCGAGCGCAGGTTCCGGCGGGAAGAGTCGTTCGTGGCTGGAAGCCCTTGTCATCGTGAGCATGGTTCTCGCGTTTCTCACGCACGTGCGTGCGTTTCCTCTGCTTGTGGCCGCGCCGGTCTATTTTCTCGTTCAGGGTCGTCGACGGACCGCGACGGCAGCCACGGCAGTCGCTTTCGCAGTCGCCGTCCTGTGGGCGGCGTTTCAGCTGCGGGCCGCGCCCGGATCCGACTCCTACCTCGCGGACCTTCTGTTTCTCGGCTCGGAATTTCCGGAAGGGGGGCGTGTCGGCGCCGCCGAAGCGCTGACGGCTGCGTCGCGCGCGGCGTGGGCGCGGGCGAGCGGAGTACTCGCCGCCTACATGGGTGAGCTCCCGATGCTGGCCACGGCGAGTTCACGTTACCTGCTCGGGAGCCTACTCACGGTGGGCCTGGCACTCACGGGTTGGGTGCGGGCGAGCGGCGATGGAAACGTGGGCCTGGCCGAGATCTTCGCGTTCTGCTACGTGTCCTTCGCGATCATCGGCCCACCGGAGCCTCCCTCGGCCGCCAACCTGCTGCCTATCATCCCGATCCTGGCTATCTACGCGTTGACCGCGGTATGCGGACTCGCCGCTTTGCCGGCTCGGCTCCGGTTGACTCCGTTGAAGTGGCCGGCCGTGCCGGCCGCCATGCCTGTGGCGGTGGCGCTCGTGTTCGTGGGCCCCGCGCTCGTCGGCGTGGCCCGCATCGCCCCCACCAGCGTAGCGTGTCTGCGGTCCTTCGCGTCGGGCGCGCCGTGCGAGGACCAGAGCGTCGCCGCATTCCGTGAGGTGGCGGATTGGTCCAGGAAGCGAACGCCCGCCGACGCAATTGTGATCAGCCGCCAGCCGAGTATGTTCTACTGGTTCTCCGGCCGGCGGGGCGCCGTCTACCGGCGGTCGAGCGAGCCGACCCTGGTGATGGACGCTCTCGACGCGGCCGGCGCCGACTTCCTGGTAATCGATCACCTCGACGTCGCGACGACGAAATACCTGGCTCCCGTGGTGCGCCAATCGCCGGCCCGCTTCCGATGGGTGCGATCGGAAGGTCAGCCTCCCACGCTTCTGCTGGGGATCCAGCCGCCCGACGTCATGGTTCTGGCCGCCGTTTCGGAGATGCCTGATTGAAGGTCATTCATATTGCGACAGCCTTCCCGCGTTCCGATCAGGACGTGATCACCCCTTGGCTGGTCGAGCTGATCCGCCGACAGCGCGAGGCGGGAGTCGATGCCCAGGTGCTCACGTCCGCGTATCGGGGCCTCGGCGATCAGACCATCTCCGGCATCCCCGTACACAGGTTTCGTTACGCGCCGAAGCGCGGCGAGACGCTCACCCACGACGAGACGGTTCCCGACCTCATCGAGCGTCATCCGACCCGGCTGGCCCTCGTGCCGCCGTACCTGGTGGCGGGGATGCGGGCAGCCCGTTCGCTTGGCAAGAAGGGGCCCGATGTGGCGCACGTGCACTGGCCAATGCCGCACGCTCTGTTTGGAGCGAGCATGCGTTCGGGCTCCGCCGGCCGCACGGCCCTCGTGTCCAGCTTCTACGCCGCCGAGCTGAACTGGACGCGCCGTCGCCTCCCGTGGTTGAATCGCTTCGTCACATGGTGCGTCCGTACGAGCGACGCAACGACGGCAATCTCGGCGTCGACCGCAGACCTCGTGCGGAGCCGCGGCGGGGATCCCGTCGTGATTCCGTTTGGAGCAGCGCTCGATGCGGACGATGACTCGGCTGAGGGGAGCGCGCTCGGCCGCGGGGAACGTCTTCCTTTCAGCCGAGCCGCTGGAGAGTCGATCCGGATTCTTTTCGTAGGCAGGCTCGTGGAGCGCAAGGGGGTCGAGTACCTGGTCCGGGCCGTCGAGCAGTTACGGCGCACGCGGCCCGCCGTCCTCACCGTGGTTGGGGAAGGGCAGTGGGAGACGAAGATCCGCGACGCCGTCCGCCAGTGCGGGGGCGAAGAGTGGGTGACGTTCGCGGGCCGGGTGCCGGCCGCGGAGCTCCGCGCTCTGTACGCGGGCACCGACGTATTCGTGCTGCCGGCCGTCGTGGACAGCAAGGGCGATACGGAGGGTCTGGGGGTGGTCCTGTTGGAAGCGATGCGTTTCGGCCGTCCGGTGGTGGCGTCCGCCGTCGGTGGAATACCCGACATCGTCGAGGACGGGCGCACCGGCTGGCTGGTCCCGGCAGGGGATGTCGCCGAGCTGGCCGGCGCCCTCGACCGCGTGGCCGCCGATCCCGAGGCTGCTCGACGGGTGGCCGCTGCCGGGCGATCGATGGCCCTCGACCGCTTCTCGTGGAGCAGCATTCTGGCCCGGCTTTCGGCCTGTTACGACACCGCGATCAATGCCCGACGACGCGACGGCTGAGCAGGGCGGCTCAAGCAGCGGGCGCGGTGACCGCTATGCGAGCTTTCTGGCCTCCGAGGAGTACCGGAAAGGGCGGCTCCGCAAAGCCAGGGTCATTGCACGCCTGTGCCGGAAGGAGCTGGAGGCCTCGGAACGGGTGGCCGACGTGGGCGCCGGGACCGGAATCATCAAGAACGCGCTCGAGGTCGCGCTCTCCAAGCCCATTGTCGGTTTTGACATAGACTATGAGTTCATCATCGAGGGGGATCGCATGGTGGCGGCGGACGCCACGCGACTTCCGGTCCGCCCCGAGAGCTTCGACATGGTGCTCCTCAACCATATCTACGAGCACGTGGCGGATCAGTCCGCCCTGTTCCGAGAGGCGCACCGGATCCTGAAGCCGGGCGGCGTCGCGTACGTGTCCGCCGGAAATCGTCTCGCCATCGTGGAGCCGCACTACCGACTTCCGTTCCTCTCCTGGCTTCCGAACCCGGTGGCGGACCGGTACGTTCGGTGGACTCGTCGCGGGAGCGGCTACGATGATATCCGGTTTCGCACCTATCGGCCGTTGCGGGCACTGATCGAAGCGGCGGGCCTGCGGGTGCGGGACGTCACCGAGCGAGCCATAGACGACCAACTCGGCCAGGCCTGGGGTGCCGCCTGGGTGCCCGCCTGGCGACTATTCCGTGCCTTGCCGGCGCCCCTTCGCGGCCGGCTTCTGGCGGGCCTTTCGCCCCAGTGGTTTCTCATGCTCGAGAAGCCGAACACGAAATAACTGCGTGATCAACGAAATGACCAGCGGATCGTGATCAACAGATATCGGGGCACCGCCCTGTTTCTGCTCGCCTGCCTGGCGGCGACGATCTTCTTCTACCGGGACTTCGTTGTTCACGCGGGCCACATGCTGTACGGCACGGACATGCTCTCGCAGGCCTACCAGCTGCGGAAGTTCGCAGTCGATCAGCTGCGGAGCGGTGCGGGCTTCCCGCTCTGGAATCCCTACGTGTACGGAGGGCTCCCGTTCCTGGCCATTCTGCCCGGGCCCGTATTTTATCCGACCAGCCTCTCGTACTTCCTGATGCCGCTTGGCCGGGCGATCAGCTGGACGTTCGTGTTTCATACATTCCTGGCCGGCGCCTTTGCCTACCTCGCGGCCCGGACCCTGCGGCTGGACCGGTGGGCGGCCGCGATCGTCGGGTTCGGGTTCATGTTCACGGGCTACCTGGTCTCGATGCTGTACGGCGGTCACGACGGCCGCATGTTCGCCCTCACCCTGTTTCCGCTCGCATTCGCGCTCACGGAATACGGCTTCCGGACGGAGAAGCTGCGCTGGTTCCTGCTGCTCGGAGTGGTGCTGGCCCTGCAGATATTCACTCCGCACGTGCAGATGATGTACTACTGCTCGCTGATGCTGGCGCTCTATGCGCTCTACAAGCTGGTCGAGTTGGCGCGAGAGGACCGCGCCCCGGCCGCAGCAAAGGGCGGAGGTGCTTACGGCGGAAACAAGCCGGGTAGCACGTCGAGGCGGCGCGTGTGGCGTCTGGGCGGCTATTTTGCGGTCGCCTTCGTGGTGGCGGCGTTGATCGGCGGGGCTCAGCTCATTCCGACCCTCCGCATCATGGAGCTCGCCATCCGCGGGGTTCCGGGGCAGGGGGGATATGAGTTCGCCGCCTCCTGGGGCCTGCCGACCCAGGAGGTGACCGCCTTCCTGCTGCCCGACCTCATCGGTTCGCTCGACACTTACTGGGGCGCGAACCAGTTCAAGCTGCACACCGAATACCTCGGCGTGGTCGTCGTCGCCTTGGCCGTGCTCGCGGTCACGGTGCGCCCGCGCGAGCGGCTCGTCTGGTTTCTGAGCGGTGCCTCGATCCTGGGCGTTTTGTTCGCGCTCGGCGGCGCCACGCCGGTACACAAACTGGCGTTCACGCTCATTCCGCAGGTGAAGAACTTCCGGGCTCCTTCGATGATGCTGGGCCCCGTGTCGTTCTTCGTCACCCTGTTGGCGGGTCTCGGCTGGCAGTCGGTGCTGGAGTCGCGGCGAGAGGGAACCCCATTGCCGTGGGGTCGGATCGGGATCGTGGCCGCGCCATTCGTGCTTGCCGGTCTCGCGGCTCTCCTGGCTCCGCGCGGCCTGCTGACCTGGATGCTGAACGGATGGTTTCCGCCCGGATGGCAGCGGGTGGCGCCCGAGGGAGCGCTCAACCCGTTGCGGGTCAATGGAGCGTTCGTCGTTGGCTTGTGGAGCTACGCACTGCTCAGCGGCTGGATGATCGTCAGGAAGAGGATTCCCGTGTGGTCGACGGCACCGCTCATCCTGTTGATGGTGATCGACCTCTGGCGCGTGGATACGCGCTACGTGGCGACCGTAGTCGAGACCGAGGTGTTTCAACCGGACCAGGCGATCACCTTCATGCAGGCTCGCCTCGGACCCGGGGAGCGCGTGTGGCCGTTCCGGGCCAGCTATGGCCCGAACGAGCTGATGTCGTTCGGCATTCCGAGCGTGACAGGGAGCCAGAACTTCCGCCTCAAGTGGTACGATGCGCTGGTCGGCGGTCTGGCCAACGAGAACCTCACGCGCTTCCCGGTCCTGTGGCCGCTGCTGGACATCAGCCTGTTGACCAGTCCTGAGGAGGTCAACGTCCCGTTCCTCCAAGCTGTGGCGGTTGGGCCGCGTGGACCGCTGTACGCGATGACCGAGAACCTGCCCCACGCCTGGTTTCCGGCGCGACTCGAAGCCATCCGCGACAGCGACGAGGCGCTCCAACGGACGGTCCGCATCATAGACCCGCGCGGCCTGGCGATCGTGGAAACCGACGAAGTTCCGCCGGCAGGTGAGGGCAGCGCCAGCGTGAGCGTCTACGGGGCCAACGAGATCGAGCTGGAGGTCGATGCCAGTCGGGAGGGTCTGCTGTTCATCGCCGAGATCTTCCACCCGGCATGGGAGGCGTGGATCGACGGGGAGCCGGTAGAGATCCTACGAACGAACTCCGCGTTTCGGGGCGTCGTCGTCCCTCAGGGAAGCCACACACTGCGCTTCCGCTACTCGCCTGCGGAATTGCGGTGGCCGTTCTTGATCTCGGCGCTCACTCTCATCGTCGTGCTCGGGCTGGTCGCGTGGGGCGTGCTGCGAGACCGGAGAGCCGACCCCTGAAGCGAGCGCCGGTCTGGGCGAGAGTCGGCGCGGTCGTGTTCGTGGGCGCCGCGCTGCTCGGGGTGGGCATCCTGTTGAGTCGGCAATGGCAGGACCTGTCTCACCTGCGATCCGAGATCGAAGCCTACCCGTGGCGAATCTCCTGGGGCTGGCTCCTGGCGTCGCTCGGGCTCGCGACGCTCGACCTCTTCCTGATGGCCGGCATCTGGGTCGGGCTGTTTCGCGCCCGGGGTGGAACCGTCGATCTGCTCACCGGCATGCGCATCTGGTTGGTCACGAATCTGGGCCGATACATCCCCGGAAAAGTGTGGCAGTTCGTGGGGATGGCCGCCTACATGAGAGAGCGCTCCGGCGAAGGCGCGCTGGCACTGGGGGCGACGATCACGTTTCAGCTCCTCTCGCTCCTCACGGGGCTGGCCGTCGCGCTGGCCGTCCTCGGCACGCGAGCGCTCGAACTTCCGGGCGGATCACCCGTCCGCGTCGCGCTTCTCATCGTCGCTCTGGTCGCGACTCTGCACCCGGCGGTCATGCGCGTCCTGGTCCGTCTGGCGGCACGGCTGCTGTCGGAGGACGCCGAGCCCGGAACTCCAAAGGTCGCAGACGACTTACGGGCGGCCGGCGGACTGCTGGTCGCCTGGGGCGTGTATGGGCTGGGATTCTGGTGCCTGGCGCGCGGTACAATGAGCGGTCCTCTGCCGGGGCCCGTGGTGCTGGCCGGAGTGTTTGCGGCTGGATACGTGGTTGGCTACCTGGCGCTGATCGCGCCGGGCGGGATCGTGATCCGCGAGGGTGCGATTGCCGGCTTCCTGGCTGCCCTCACTCCGTTATCGCTGGGAGTCGCGGCGGCGCTGGCAGCGATGACGCGGATCTGGATCATCTTCTCGGAGCTGGCCGCCGTGTCGATCGCGGCGCTACCCGGTCGTGAGCGCACCGGCGGTGAACGCTGGGCGGCAGCGGCGGGTACGAGGCGGACCAGCAGTAAACGACACGACACCGACGACACATGACCGAACCAACCGATACCGCGGCAGGCCGGGCGCTCGTCGTCCTGCCCACCTACAACGAGATCGAGAACCTGGGCACCATCGTGCCGGCGGTCCTGGCCGTGGACCCCCGCATCGATGTGCTCATCATCGATGATGGATCGCCGGACGGAACCGGGGACCTCGCTGATCGGCTGGCGGGTGAGCACCCCCGTGTCTCGGTCCTGCACCGCGAGGGCAAGCAGGGTCTCGGCACCGCGTACCTGACCGGCTTCGAGCGGGGGCTCGAGCGCGGCTACGCCTACATGCTCGAGATGGACTCCGACTGGTCGCACGACCCCAACTACCTGAGCGATCTGCTGGACGCGGTGCAGGAGGCCGATCTCGCGATCGGTTCCCGCTACGTGAAGGGCGTCAACGTGATCAACTGGCCAATGTCCCGGCTTCTGCTCAGCTATTACGCGAACAAGTACGCGCACTGGGTCACCGGCCTGCCGCTGACCGACGCGACCAGCGGCTTCAAGTGCTTCCGGCGCGAGGTGCTGGAGGCGATCGATTTCAGCAAGGTGGGGTCGACCGGGTACTCGTTCCAGATCGAGATGGACTTCCGGGCCTGGAAGAAGGGCTTCACGCTGGTCGAGGTGCCGATCGTGTTCACCGACCGACGCTCCGGCGAAACCAAGATGTCCGGCGCCATCGTGCGCGAGGCGGTGTGGCGGGTGTGGGCCCTGCGGTTCAAGAGCCTGTTCCGCCGCTTGTAGTCCTCAGCGAACGGCAGCCGCGATGTTACCGCCGTCCACGGTGAGGATGGCGCCGGTAGTGCGACGAGCCTTGGCCAGAGCTACGAAAGCGGCGGCAACGTCCTCCGCGGTCACCTCGCGCTCGAGGAGATTCCCGCTCATGTACTCCTGCTCCGAGAGTCCGCGGGCGGCCGAGCGCTCGCCGACCATCTCGTCCGTGAGGAGCCCGCTACGGATCCGGTCGGCGTTGACCGCATTGGAGCGGATTCCCTCGGCACCGTAGTCGATCGCGTACTGACGCATGAGCGCCAGGGTGGCTGCCTTCGGAAGGCCGTAGGGGCCGAAACGGGGACCCGGGTTGAGGGCCTGCTTGGAGGCGTTGAAAAGCAGGGAGCCCCCGGTGTGCTGTTGGAGCATGACGGCCACCGCCGCCCGCGCCACACGCTGGTGGCCAAAGAAATTGAGCTCGAAGCTCTCGCGGAGCGTCTCGTCCGACACCTCTGCGATCCGGCCCTGCCAGGCGGCGCCCGCGTTGGAGACCAACACGTCGAGTCCGCCGTAGGCTTCGGTCACGGCGTCGATCGCGGCGGAGACCGCTGCGTCGTCGGTCACATCACAGGGGATCGCGATCGCGCCCACGTCAGCCGCGACGTCCTCCAGGTGGTCGCCCGGCAGGTCGAGCAGGGCGACTTCGGCTCCTTCCGCCCGGAAGGCCGCCGCGGTTGCGGCGCCGATCGCCCCGGCTCCTCCCGTGATCGCCACGACAAGGCCGGTTAGCGGCGGGTCCTTGGCGGCACCCAGCTTCGCCTGCTCAAGCGACCAGTACTCCATGTCGAACAGATCCGCTTCGCCGATGCTCTCGAAACGATCCATGCTCTCGGCGCGCCTGATCACGTCGATCGCTGTCTCGGCCAGATCGCCCGCCACGGCCGCCGCCTTTGCGTTCTTGCCGGCCGCGAACAGGCCGAGTCCGGGTACGAGCACGACGCGCGGGCTCGCGTCAAGCGCTTTCTTCACCCCACCCACGCGATCGTTGTTGCGGGCGAAGTACGCCTCGTATTCCTCGCGGAAGAGCTCGGCCGCGTCACGGGCTGCGGTCGCGAATCCCTCCGGGTCGTCGGCCTCGGGCGGAGGGAGGATGAGCGGCTTCGGCTTGGTCCGGATCACGTGGTCGGGCGTGGCGGTTCCTGCCCGGGCGTAGCGCTCCAGTT
The DNA here is from genome assembly GCA_041612005.1 of Gemmatimonadota bacterium. GTDB lineage: Bacteria > Gemmatimonadota > Gemmatimonadetes > Palauibacterales > Palauibacteraceae > JBFILW01. Next base: position 935 of record JBFILW010000057.1, on the reverse strand, counting down.
CGCCGCCGTTCACGAAGGCGAGGATCTCCGGTCCGGTGCGGAAATCGAGCACGAAGCGCTGGTAGCCGTCTTCGTCGTCGGTCGGGTTGGCGAGCAGGCCGCGGAGCAGGGGAGCGACCTCGGCCGGCCGTGCCAGGGCATCGGGAATCGCGGCCGGCGCGAACGTCTTGCCGGCTCCCTGCTCGATGCAGCCCTCGGCCATGCTCACGAGCTCGATCATGCGCTCGTACGCCTCATGAGCGGTGGCGCCAAAGCTGAAGATGCCGTGCTTGAGGAGAATGAGGCCCTCGGCGTCCGGGTGCGCATCGGACGCTTTTTTCGCCGCCTTTGCGAGATCGAACCCCGGCATGATGTACGGCACGTACGCCATCCGATCCCCGTACAGATCTCGAACGATCGCTTCGCCGTCCGGCTGATCGACGAGAGCGAGGACAGCGTTGGCGTGCGTATGGTCCACGAACTTGTGCTGGACCCACGCGTGGAGGAGCGCCTCGACGGACGGGTTCGGTGCGCCCGGATCGAGAAGATTGCTCCGCTGGGCCCGGACCATCTCCTCGTCGCTGAGAGAATCGACGTCGGCCAGCCGGAGGAGCGGAGCGAGGCGGACTGCGGGAAGGCCGGGAGGCTCGATCGTGCCCATGTCCCAGCCGCTGCCCTTCACGAACAGCACATCGACCTCGTCGCCCACGGCATCCACGGCGCGCGACTTCACCGACGTGTTGCCACCCCCGTGCAGGACGAGCTGCGGGTCGGAGCCGAGCAGACGCGTCGTGTAGACTCGGAGCGCGAGGTCCTCGCCGATCCCATCCGCGGTGCAGCTCTCGATCAGGCGGCGGGCGTCGGCGTCAGACCAGAGGCTACGCATAGGCGGGATAGTCCGGCTCGAACATGTGGGCCCGAATGAACGCCTCCAGGTCGGCCGGCCGTTCCACGGT
>JBFILW010000056.1:0-14436 GCA_041612005.1 Gemmatimonadota bacterium | reverse complement strand
CCGCCGCCGCCTCCGCAACGGCCGGCAGAGCCGCCAGCGACGCGGCCAGCGACAGGAGCTCACGCGGAGCAATGCGGCCAGTCGCCAGCCTGGCGGACAGACGCTCCAGGTCCCGCACCGCGCCCATCGAATCTCGCAGGGTGTCTCGACGGCGGCGGTGCTTCACCAGTTCCGCGACCGCCTCGAGCCGTGCCTCGATCTCCGACGCGTCCAGGAGCGGCTGCAGAATCCAGCGGCGCAGGAGCCTGGCCCCCATCGCGGTGCGCGAGCGGTCCAGCACCCGCAGCAGGGTGCCCGATCCCGATCCCCTGAGTGGCTCGACGAGCTCGAGGTTTCGGCGCGTCATGGCGTCGAGGTGCATCGTCCGGCCCCCGCGATCAACGCGCGGGTGGCGCAGGTGGCCGATGCCGGCAGGCCGCACTTCCAGCAGGTAGGAAACGACAGCCCCGGCCGCCGCGACCAGATGGGCGTCCGTCCGCAACGAGAGGTCGAAGCCTTCGATACTCGCGACCTCGAAGTGGCGGCACAGGGTCTCGGCCGCCACCTGTGGCTCGAAGCGCCAGGCCTCCCGGCGTGTCACCGTCCAGGGGCCGACCGGAGGCTCTGGTCCCGTCGCCGGCCACAAGATCTCTGCCGGCTCGATGCGGGTCAGCTCGTCGGCCAGCCCACCCGCGGGAGCCTCCAGTACGTCGAACTCGCCGGTCGAGAGGTCGACTGTGACCACTCCGAACGGGCCTTCGCCGGCTATGGCGGCCACGAAGTTGTTGCGGGTCGCGGACAGAAGCGATTCATCCAGCACCGTCCCCGGAGTGATGGTCTCTACGACTTCACGGCGAACGATGCCCTCGGCCTCGGATGGGTCCTCCACCTGCTCACAAATCGCGACCCGGCGGCCCTCGCGCACGAGGCGCGGGAGGTAGTCGTTCACGGCCTTCGCCGGCACACCTGCGAGGGGGACGTTGGACGACCCGTTGTTGCGGCTCGTGAGCGTGAGACCCAGCAGCTCGCTCCCCTCACGGGCATCATCGAAGAACATCTCGTAGAAGTCGCCTACCCGGAAGAAGAGTATGGAGTCGGGATGCTTGGCCTTGATGTCCAGGTACTGCTGAATGAGCGGCGTGTGGGTGGTCATTCGAGTAGTCCGCGGGTCATGGCGATTCCATCACGGCGATCGCCTCGAAACCTCGGTCGGTGAGACCGCGTGCGACGTCTTCGGCCTGTTCCCGGCTCGGGAAGTGTCCGCTGCGCACGCGATACCAGCCGCTGGCCGCATCCGGCTCCTCGATTCGCGCCGTGAGCCCCGTTGCTTCGACCCGCTGCCGCAGAATGTCGGCCGCGTCCCGTTCCCTGAATGCGCCGAGTTGGACGGTGTATTGGCCCTGGACTGGTGAGCACGTCGCCAGTGACAACTCAGCTTGCGCGCGTACGCTCGCTGCACCCGGCGCCGTCGCCAGGTCACTGGCACGTCCCCATGCCTCGCACGCCCGGCTCAGGTCGCCGGCCGCTTCGAGCGTGAAGCCACTCCATAACCACGATTCCGCAAGAACCGGCGAGTCAGGGTAGTCGGCCCGCAGCCGCTCGAGATCTCCTGCCGCACGGGCCGCATCGCCACGCATTAGCCGTAGCTGCGCCAGCTTGAGCCACGCCTCGGCGGCGTATGGCCCTCCGCCATCGATCGCCACCCAGATGTAGTCGATCTCCGCGGAGTCCGCATCCGCCGTCATACGGCCGCGGAGGTATCTTGCCCGAGCCATCTTCTGACGCTCCGCTTCCTCCTCGTTGATGCCGAACCAGCGGTCGAGCTCAGCACGCGCTACCTCGACCCGGCCTGAGTCGAGCGCCGCCTCGACGATGTCGAGACTTGGCGTCTGGGCCGCGGCTTGCGGAGCCGCTCCAGCCGGTCGGACGGCGGCCACGCCGAGAACACCGATCAGGACCGCGATTATCCGCCGGTACATCAGGCTGCCCTTTGCCGAAGCACAGCGAGCGACAGAAGCAGGCCTTCGAGAACTTCCAGATCCCGACCACCCGTCTTCGTCTGCCAGTCTGCCCTGTGCAGAAGGCGTAACGCGCGTTCGAGCGACGACGGCCGCCAGCCCTGCGCCTGCTCGTCGTAGGCGCGTGCCTTCCATTTGAGCTGTGCCCGGCCGGCGCGCGTCATCGTATCGGCGACAAGGCCCTGTCCGCCCTCCAGAGCGAGTCCGATGTAGAGATGCTGCTCGATCATCGGGATCAGGAGACCAACCGCCGACTCGGACGGCTCGGAGAGGAGTCGCGGCAGGTCGCGGAGGGCCGCCTCGTAGCGACGGGAAGCAACCAGGTCCAGCCACTGCCAGCGGTTCACCGCTCGCAGGTTGGGGACCAGGACCCGAACGGTCTCGATCCCGACCGGCTCGCCGTTGGCCGCGTTGGAGAGCTTTTCGAGCTCCGCCTCGATCAGGGAGGTGTCGCCTCCGATCGACGCGGCAAGCGCCTGGGCCGCCTCATGAGTGAGCGAGAAGCCGTGGTGGTCACGCGCCCGTTCGAGGATCCACCCGGGCAGCTCGGAGTCGCGCGGGGCCTTCCACTCGAACGACGCACAAGCCTTCTTCAGCCTCGCGTAGAAGGCAGCTTTCGAGCGCGCCGGAATTGTCGCCGTGATCACGAAAGTGAGCTGGTCCGGCAGTCGGCCCAGCGTCTCCTCGACCAGCTTCCGTCCGTTTGGCGTGAGCTCTTGCGCTTCGGTTAGTACGACGACCCTGCGAGACGCCATCATGGGCGGCATAGCGAGCGCAGAAAAAAGGGCCTCCGGATCCGCGTCACCACCTCGGAAGGTGTCGAGGTTGAACTCGCGGGTCGCCTCGTCGATAGAGGCATTCATGAGCCGGCGCGCGCCTTCATCGCGCAACCGCCGCGCGTCGCCGAAGAGGAAGAATGCGCCGTCCAGCCTACCGCCCGCGATCAGGCGATCGAGCTTCGTATCCGCGTCGAGACTCACGGGTAAGAGTGTACGTTCAAGAGTGTGGAAGGCGCCAGACTTCGATCGCGCGACGGGGTCGCGCGCCCATTCAGCGACCCGGCTGGGTGGAGTCGGAAGTTGACGTGAGGATCTCCGCCGCAAACTCCAGTCGAGCCGGAACGACGGCGAACGCGGCCCGCCCCGCCAGGGGAAGCAGTTCTGCCTCGGGCATACTCAGGTGCGGTGGCGGCTGAAACAGCGCGGCGACCGGTGTTACCTCGGGCGCATCGACGGCGACTGGGGCGAACTCGACTTCCACCGGGATCTGCGTCGCGAAAGGAAGCCAGAACAAAGAGAGGAGTCCGACGGCCGCCACGGCCAGCACGGCCGCGCTTCCGCCGGGGTGCGCCACGGCCCAGGGGATATTGTCCTCCACGTGGTACAGACGGTGTGTGAGCCTGGGAGAAAAGTCGGTTGCCGGCTTGGCGGCTGGCAACTCTCTCAGCAAGTCGACGCCCTCCTGCATCACGCGGGCGTACCGGGAACAGGATGGGCAATGGGTCACGTGTTCGTCGCACGCGATCTCAGCTGCTTCGTCCAGGAGGCCGTCGACGTAGTCGGAGTAGCTCTCCAGGAAATTCTCGCACTTCATGCGCATCAGCTTCCGGGTTCAGTCGCCGGCCCCCTGCCCGGCCTCTTCCCGCCCCTTCTGACTGACGGGGCCAGGAAGTGTAACAGCGTCATCGTACGGCTCGATAGTACTCGGTGGTCGCAGTCGGGTTCCCGGTCCGCAGGCGGTCCTCGACGACCGGTTCATGCGGCCCGGATGCACAAGAGGGCGGCCGTCGCGACCGCCCTCCCTGGGTGCGTGCTGATGGGTAGCTGAGGGGGGGTTCAGCCGAGCATTGGAGCGATGATCTGGGCGAACTTGTTGCGCGCCCGGTTGAGTCGTGACTTCACCGTGCCGAGCGTCACGCCGGTGATCTCAGAGATCTCTTCGTACGTCTTGCCTTCCAGCTCGCGAAGCACGAATACGACCCGGTGGTGCTCCGGGAGCTCCGCAACCGCCTTCTCCACCTGATCGCGCAGGTGGCGCTTCCGGAACAGATCATCCGGCGCGTAGCTGGAGTCTTCCCATTGCAGCGGCCGGTGGTCGGCATCCCAGTTCTTCTTGATCGCCTGGAACAGGACCATCGGGTTGCGCGACCGGTTGCGCAGCTCGTTCTTAGCCAGGTTGCTGGCGATCGTGTAGATCCACGTGGAGAACTTCTTGGTCGGGTCGAACCGGTGCAGATGCCGGTACACTCGAACGAATGTCTCCTGGACCAGGTCCTCAGCCCGATCGCGGTCGCCGATCGTCCGATAGATGAAGTTCAGCAGCCGACCCTGGTACCGGTTCGTCAGCTCGTGGAAAGCGTACCGGTTGCCCTGCAGGTAGGCGTCGACGAGCTGGGGGTCTTCGAGCTCTCGGAGCGCCGTAGGCGAGTACTCCTGCGGCTGGACCTCCTGCTTCCTCGTCGTGGCCATCGTCGCCCCCTTATCGGCTCGTAGCCCTGCCCCCCGCGGAGCGTGAGCACGCGATCATTTATCGAAATGGAACTACCGGTAATGTAGCGTTTTTCGGGTGTCCCGGCAGCGGACGCGCCGCCAAAGGGGCCCGAATGATCTCCTATCTACCCGCACTCAATAGGACACCGGTCAGACCGGGATCGTTGCCTCAGATTTGCGCCAGGAAGGGGCCGGATCCTGCAAGGTCTTCAAATACAGCAGCATACAGCAGCGTGCACACTGTCTTCCCATCTGAGATCTCTCCCGTCCGTATCAGCTCCAGAGCACGTTGGAGAGACATTTGATGACATTCGATGAATTCCGAGCCTTCGTGGCGTATCTGCCCCTCGTCGAGTCCGCGGGCCACGAAGAGGTGGATCTTCTCGTCTGTAAAGCCCGGGGTCGTGAAGACCGTCGTCAGAAAGCGCAGATTTCGTGCCCTGAGCCCGGCCTCCTCTTCCAGCTCGCGACGAGCGCAAGCCTCCGGTGTCTCCCCCGCGTCGAGCTTCCCCGCTGGAACCTCCCAGATATACCCATCTGCAGCATACCTGTACTGTCTCAACAAGATCACTCCGGCGCCGGTTCCCTCCCACTCATCCGGATGCAGGAGGGGGAGGACGGCCGCGGCGCCCGAGTGGCGAATGATCTCCAGCTCGCCCTCGGAGCCATCCGGGAAGCGGACCCGATCCAGATTCACCTCGAATACGCGGCCTCCGTAGGCGGAGCGGCTGCTGAGTCGACCAGGTTCCCGGTCGGGCATCAGCCGGCCACGACCTCGGTCGGACCAAGCGCTCGCAGGCCCGGTTCGATCGAACTGGCATCTCCGACCACCAGGAATACGAGTCGCTCTTCATCCAGGTAGCGCTCGATGGCGGCAACAATCTGCTCGCGCGTCACGGCGTTGATGCGCTCCGGGTATCGCTCCCAGTAGTCTTCAGGCAGACCGAAGATCACCTGCCGAGCCAGCTTGCCAGTTACCTGACTGGTCGTTTCGAACTGGCGTGGCAGCGAGAGTGTGAGCGCATTCTTGGCCAGGCTCATCTCCTCCTCGCTGGGAGGATCCGAGACCATGCCACGAATCTCCGCCATCATCTCCGACACCGCGTCGGCCGTGACCGGTGTCTCCACCGCGGTCTGTGCCACGAACGGGCCGGCGCCGCGCCGATAGTGAAAGGCGCTGCGGGCTCCATACGTCCAACCCTTGTCTTCTCGCAGATTCATGTTGATCCGGGAGCTGAACAGTCCGCCCAGGATGGCGTTGCCGACCGTCGCGGCGTACAGATCCTCAGTATGGAACGGCGCGCCGATCGTGCCGATTCGTATCTCCGACTGCGCGCTTTCGGGTCGATCGATGATCAGAGGACGTCCCGGACGTAGAGGACGTGCCGGAACGTCCGGCAGCCTGATCCGCCCCGTTCCGGGAGCCCAGTCTCCGAATCGTTCTTCGAGCTCGGCGATCAAGCTCTCGGCGTCCACATCGCCGCACGCGATCAAGGCCGCCCCGTCGGACGTGTAGCGCCGGTGGTGGAAGCGGCGAACACTCTCGGCATCGATGGCGCTCACACTCTCATACGTACCGTCCGCGGGCCGGCCGTACGGGTGGTTTCCATAGATCGCGGTGACGAGTCGCCGCGTTGCCACGATGGACGGCTCATCCCGGTCGCGCTCGATCTCGTCCAGCCGCTCCTGCCGAACGCGGTCCGTCTCAGAGGCCGCGAAGCTCGGCTCCCGCGTTGTAGCGACCAAGTAGTCGAGAGCCCCGGACAGCGTCTCGCTGAGCGCGTGCATCGAGACCATGGTGACGTCGTAGCTGGCGCTTACGGTGAAGGCGGCGCCCAACTGGTCGAGCCATTCTGCCATCTCCATGGCGTCTTTGCCGGCGGCGCCTTCTGTCAGTAATCGACCGGTTAGCTCGGAGACGCCGCACTCGTCCTCCGGCTCGAGGGCCGCCCCGGCCTCGGTGATCAAGCGCAGCGAAACCTCGGGGAGGCCCGGCCGCGCCAGAACCAGGACATCGAGACCGTTGGAGAGGCTGTAGCGCTCCGATCGCGGGAGTCGAAGTGCGGGACGCGTGCCCGGTTCCGGTGGCCTCGTGCGGTCGAGTATCGCGCTCACCCGATAGCCTCCGCACCGTCCTGCCCGCCGTTCGAGTCCTCCGCGGGTAGAACCGAGACCACGATGCGTTCACCTGGTTGGAGCGTGGTCTGCGCCACCGCGTCGACCGCATCCGGGGTCACCGCATCATAGCGGGCGAATGCCTGGTTTACGTAGGTGGGATCACCCCGCAGAACCTCGGCATGGGCGAGCGCATCAGCGCGGTTGCCGACGCTCTGGAGCCTGCGAATCAGCGCACGACGCACCCGGTTGCGCGCTCCGCTCAGCTCCTCCTCCTGCGCACCCTGCGCGCGCAGGCCGTCGATCGTCTCCAGCATCGCCGCCTCCAGCTCGGACGCCTCAACACCAGGACGCGCGGTCGCTACGGCGAACAGCATGCCAACGCTCTCGGTTGGCCAGGTGAATGCCTCGACCTCACCGGCAATGCGCCGCTCGTACACCAGCTCGCGCCGCATTCGGGAGCTTTTCCCTTCGGCGAGCAGCGAGGTGAGCACATCGGCCGCCTCGAACTCCGAGTCGTTGAAGGAGGGGGAGTGGAACATTATGTAAACCCGGGGCACCTGCACCCGATCCGTGATCTCCTCTCGCTTTTCTCTGCCGCCCTTGACGATCGGCACTTCCACGGGTGGTGGATCGTCGCCCGCCGGGATGTCTCCGAAGAAATGCTCGATGCGGGCCAGTGCATGGCTCGGATCGAAGTCGCCGCTCACGACGAGGGCCGCGTTGTTGGGGATGTAGTAGGTCGCGAAAAAATCGTGCACGTCCTCGAGCGTGGCCGCGTCGAGGTCCTGCATGTAGCCGATCGTCGGATGGCGGTACGGATGCCCTTCCGGGTACGCGTTGCGAATCACGGTCTCGAAGGCCAGCCCATACGGCCGGTTCTCGTATGACTGTCGACGCTCGTTCTTTACAACGTCCCGCTGGTTGTCGAGCTTCGCTTGCGTAATGCTGGGAGCGAAGAAGCCCATTCGATCACTCTCGAGCCACAGCGCCAGGTCCAGCTCGTTGGATGGAACCGTCTCGAAGTAGTTGGTGCGGTCGAACCACGTGGTCCCGTTGAGCGTCCCACCGGCGTTCTGGATAAACTTGAAGTGCCCTTCGCGGGGCACGTTCTCGGAGCCCTGGAACAGTAGGTGCTCGAAGAGATGGGCGAAGCCGGTCCGTCCAGGTCGTTCGTTCTTCGAGCCCACGTGGTACATCAGATGAACGGCGACGACGGGCGTTGTGCGATCCGGCTGGAGGATCACCCGCAACCCGTTTTCCAGGGTATGGCTCTCGAACGGAAAGTGGACGGTGCTCACGGCGCGCGAATGTATCCGTACTCAGGTGTACTCTCAAGGAAGCGCGGGTGCGAAGACCGGAGTCGCCCGGAGGAAACGGCGCGGAGCGAGATAAGCCGGGTTCTGTCACGGGCTCGCGCCCGTTCGAGGTCATCTATCTGGGCAACCGGTCTCCCGGCACCTCCAGCGGCCTACCCGGAGCTCGATCGCGGCGGGCCGCCGCTCGCTCCCTATTTGGCCTTGCTCCCGGTGGGGTTTGTCGTGCCGCGGCTGTTGCCAGCGCGCGCGGTGGGCTCTTACCCCACCGTTTCACCCTTGCCTGTGCGGCCGAAGCCGCCATCGGCGGTCTGTTCTCTGTGACACTTTCCGGCGCCTCGCGGCGCCCGGGCGTTACCCGGCACCGTGCCCTGTGGAGCCCGGACTTTCCTCGAGCCGCGCCATCGTGTGGCCGGCCCGCGACCTCTCCTCGCTCCGCGCCGATACCCCTCGGGGTTCGGCAGTCACTCGCGGCATACACTCCCGCATTGGCGGGCGTTCCGCCTGCGCGGACGGCCGTTTACCGCCCGCCCGCGACTCCGTAGAATATAGGGTTACGTATCGTCGTTGGCCCGGTCGCCGTGCCGCGAACTCCGCGCGCCGGCGACTCTGACGTCTGGAGGCACCACATGTCGCGTTTCAAGCTCCTGCTGTCCGGAGTTGCCGTTATCATCGGACTGAGCCTGCCCACCGCGCTTGCCGCGCAGGAGGCCGATGCCGGCTTCACGGTCGAAGTCGAGCCCGCATCGTTGTCCCTCAATCCGGGTGATGAGGTGGCCCTCAAGGCGACGGTCCGTGATGGCGCCGGCAGCGAAGTGGAGCGGACCGTGGTCTTCTTCGGACTGCAGCCGGACGCGTTCCAGATTGCCAGCGGCATCGCCGTCGATCGCAACACTGGCAATGTGAAAGCGCACGACGGCGGCCGCTTCCGGGTGTTCGCAGTCCTCATCGATGAGGCCGGAGGCTTCGGCATGAACTCGCCGCGGGCCGAGGTACCGATCACGGTTGCCTACCCGGCCGTCAGCCGCCTCGAGATGCAGGGGGTCGGAGACGATCTCTTCGTTGGCGACGTCGTCCGGCCCCGGGTTGTTGCGTGGGCCGACAACGGGGCGGAGCGGAAGGACATCAAGCCCCAGCTCTCCAGTTCCGATGACGCCGTACTCGGTCCGGACATGTTCGGTCGATACGTGGCCCGGACCCCGGGTCGCGCGGTGCTCGCCGCCGAGGCGGAGGGGATCTCCATCAGACATCAGGTACAGGTGTACGCGAATCCGGTACGAAAGCTCGAGCTCTCGGCCGATGCCGACGCGGCTCGCACCGGCGATGTCGTGCGTTTCGAAGTGACCGCCCGAGACGCGGACGAACGATTAGTCGTCGGCGCGCCAATTCGCTTCAGCGTTCAGCATGAACCGGTGGATACCGTCGTCGCGGGCGCCGCGTCCGCCGAGGTGGACGAAGCGGGGCGCTTCGTCGCGGAGGTGCCGGGCGTATACACTGTTTTCGCCACATCCGGCGCCGCGGCCGCTTCGGCCAGCGTTCGAATCGAGCAACGGGACGTGGCACAGGAGATCGCGGTACTCGGCATGGGTCAGGTCAGCCACGTACACACATCCGATCTCTGGGTTTGGGAGGGCGCGGATGGCCGTGACTACGCCGTGACCGGTACCTGGGGTGGCGAGGGCGTGGCGTACTTCTGGGACGTCACTGACCCGGCCAGCATCGCCAAGATCGACAGTATTCAGGTCGACGCCCGTACGGTGAACGACGTGAAGATCTCCGAAGACGGGCGGATTGGCGTGATCAGCCGCGAGGGCGCCTCGACCCGTCGCAATGGACTGGTGATCCTCGACGTATCGGACCCATCCAACGTGAGTATTCTATCGGAATACGACGATGACCTCACCGGAGGCGTTCACAACGTCTTCATCTACGATCGGCATATCTACGCCGTGAACAACGGCCAACGTTACGACATCATCAACATCGGGGACCCGACCCAGCCCCGCCGCGTCGGCCGTTTCGAGCTCGACAACCCGGGACATGCCGTCCACGATGTCTGGGTCGTCGACGGAATCGCTTATTCCTCCAACTGGTCCGATGGCGTCGTCATGGTGGATGTGGGAGCCGGCGTCGCGGGAGGGTCCGTCTCGAACCCGGTTCAGATCGCCAGCTACAAGCACCCGACGCTGCGCAACCACGCTGCATTCCCGTTCTGGAGTCAGTCGACGGATCGCTTCTACGTGGTGGCAGGGGACGAGATCTTCCCGGGAGGTACGGGCGACGACCGCACACCCGTCCGGACCGCGGGCTATATCCACTTCATCGACTTCACAGATCTGGAAAACCCGGTCGAAGTTGCGCGCTACCAGGTGCCGAACGCCGGCAGTCACAACTTCTGGGTCGAGGGCGACAAGCTGTATATCGCGTTCTACAACGGGGGCCTGCGCGTAGTCGACGTTTCGGGCGAGTTGAAGGGCGACCTCTACCGGCAGGGGCGCGAGATCGCGCACTACCTGTCGTTCGACCCGGAGGGATACATCCCGAATGCTCCGATGACGTGGGGACCACAACCCCACAAGGGGAACATCTTCTTCAGTGACTGGAACTCCGGTCTGTGGGCGGTGCGCCTGGAGCCGCGAGAAGGCCTGGTTCCGTGAGTCGACGGCACCGGAACCGGCGGCGGCCAGGGTTAGTGGCCCGGCGCACCCTGCAACTCGGGGTCTGGTTCACGCTGTGCGGCGCCTCTCCCCTTCACGGCCAGCTGAACACGTCCGACTACTACGTCTACGTGGCCGCGGAGTCTGAAGACGAGGTGGCGATCATTCGGTATGGGCCCCAGGGCGCCACGCTGGTGGATAACGTAGCCGTTGGACTGTTCCCGACCGAGATCGACGGCGCACACGGTATCGCGGTGACACCCGACGGCACGCGCTGGGTCGTCAGCATCGCACACGGCCTGCCCTACGGGCAGGTCCAGGTATATGAGGCGAACACCAACCGCAAGGTCGGCGCCGTCGATGCCGGCCTGTTTCCGGCTACCATGCAGGCGACGGAGGGAGATCTCCTCTTCGTCGCCAACTTCAACCTGCACGGCGACCCCGTTCCCAGCACGATCTCGGTGATCGACCTCGGCAGCCTGGTCGAGATCGCGCAGATCACCACTTGCGCCATGCCGCATGGGTCCCGGCTCAACGCGAGCGCCACCCGGCACTACTCCGCCTGCATGATGGACGAGCAGATTGTAGAGATCGACGCCCGAACGCTACTGGTGAATCGGCGGTTATTCGTTCGGCCCGGGCACGAAACGGCGCTCCCGGAGGACCTCACCGACGCGGTGGCCTCGGAGGGTCCGAGTCCTGACGGGTCGCGCTGCGGTCCCACCTGGGCGCAGGTGTCGCCGGACGAGAAGCGGCTCTACGTCGCCTGCAACAAGAACCGTGAGGTGCTTGAAATCGATCTCGACCGCTGGGCTGTGACGCGGCGCTTTCCGACCGGTGCCGGGCCCTACAACCTCGAGGTGTCGCCTGACGGCCGTCTGCTCGTGGTGACATTCAAAGGCGAGCAGGCGACCGGCATCTTCGACTTGCAGAGCGGCGATCTGCGGGCCACCGTTGAGAATACGCGGCGACTTCCGCACGGGGTCGTGATCAGCCCGGACTCACGGTTCGCTTTCGTCAGCGTCGAGGGCGTCGGGGGAGAGCCCGGCACGGTGGACGTGATCGACCTGGTCAAGGCGGCCAGAGTAGCCAGCGTCGAACTCGGAAAGCAGGCCGGCGGAATCGGCTTCTGGAAGCAGGAGGCTGCGGGGAGCATCTAAGGCGTTGAAACCTGGAGCACGCGTATTTCGTTCGGCCCTCAAGCGGGTCGAGCGCCAATTCAATCCTGAACGTTCACGACGATCATACGGGGGAACCGAAATGGGCCTTGGGAAAGCTGTGGGCGTGCGGGCCGTGAAGGCGGGGCTGTGTCTGGCTCTGCTCGGCGGGTTGCTTCCAGGCATGGCAAGCGCACAGGAGAGCGCACAGACGGCCGAGCCGCCTGTGGAGCGCAGGGCGTCTCTGGAGCTGTCGGGCTCGATCGGACTGCTCACGCCGCTCAGCTCACTCGCCTCCACGGACGTGCAGGCGGTGGACACGGCGATCGTCGTTCGGACAGACCTCTCCACGACGGTCGCCTTTGTGGCCGAGCTCGACTACTTCTTCCCGAACGGCCTCGGTATCGGCGTCCAGGCGGCGTATGCGGGGCCGGACGTGACCGCGCAGCAGGTCGATACGACCGCGGTACCACCCGCTTTCCTCTCGCTCGGGAGCGCCGACTATTGGGCGGTCTCCGGTAACGTCATGTACCGTCCTCGCCTGGCGGGTCCGGCGGCTCAGGTCGTCCCGTACGGCGCCATCGGCGCTGGGATTCGCGGACTCTCGTTCTCGCAGAACGGCACACTGGCGCTGGCCAACTCGACCGACTTTATGGGAACCGCGGCGATCGGAGCCGTCGTGGACCTGGCCAGTTGGATCGGACTGCGCGGAGAGCTGCGCTACAATCTCTCCTCCTACAAGTCGGCGCTGACCGGGAACTCGAAGCTCCAGAACGACATTGTCGTATCGGTTGGAGCGACCGCCAGACTTATCCAATAATCGCACCGGCGCGACACCCTACTACCGGAGCGCGAGGCTGCAGGACTGGAATATAGGGGCGTTTCTCGACTGGATCGCGACCCGTCCGGACCTCGACGAGGATCGAGGGGAATACGGCGACGAGACCTGCTGTACGTGGCGTCGGGATCGTCGCCTGGCTAGCGGGCCTCGATCCGGTACCACACCCGCCAGTTGTCCATGTCCTCAGGGTCGATCGGGTCATCAGACGGCCCGTACTGACCGGTCCAGCTGATCGGATCACCGCGGAAGGCTCGTCGGTAGCGCCCGACCTCATCGCTGGGATCGAACGTATCCAGCTCAAGACCGGAAATCTCGATGCCGAGCTCATTCACGACCAGGTCGTCGAACACGACCGCTTCGATCTCGATCATGTCCTGTCCGGGCTGGTCGGAGGCAGCGTAGAAGCCCGACTCAGGCATTCGGGTCTGTCGATCCAGGTCGCCCGGGGTGCGGGTCCGGACCCGGACGCTGAACACGAACTCGCCCTGCCCTTTGAACCAGGGTTCGAGTGTATTCAGAATCTGGATTCGCTCGACCACCACCCGCACGCGGCGGCCGAGTTCGCGCCTGCCGTCGACCATGTAGCGTCTTCCCGGAGAGTTCCTCGGCAAGATCCCCGCTGCTGGACTGCGCGGCAACCGCGGCGCGGTCCCTAGCGCGTCAGATCGAAACTCCCCTCGAGGGTCTGGTCGGCACATGCATCGTAGACATCCATCGACCCGGCCACGGCATCGCCACCTGTGGTGATCACTCCGACTCCGGTGACGATTCCCGTGCAGCCGTTCTCGGCGATCTCGTAGTTCGACTCGAATGTCAGCGTGTCGGCGGCGATCGTACCGTTGACCGTGCCGGTGATCGTGGCCGGTGAGGTGACGCTCATGCTGCCGGTCACCATGCCTCCCACGGCCGTCTCGAGCGTCATGGAGCCCGTATAACTGGCGGCGTCCACGATGAATTCGGCCGCGTAGGCGTCGCTCACGTTGTACGCGTAGCCGGAATCACCCGGTTGCGGATTCCCGGCGCAAGCGCCGGCGACGATGACGACGAAGGCACCTGTGGCTGCTCGGGCGGGACGGTTCATGCGTTCCTCCATGGCTGCGTGTTGGGAAGGGATTCTGACGCGAAGCGGTACCGAGCGCCAACATCCGGCTATACAGCCTTACGCGATCGCGCCCGGGCAGGATTCACCGACTCGGAAGACACAGTTTGCGGACCTGCTCACGCTGAAAGCGCCAATCGACCTGTAGCTATGGGACGGTGCCCCCCAACTCTGCGGAATAGAGCGACGGGATCCGTTGAGCCCTGAACACATACGTTCCGTCGATACCGGTCAGCTCCCAGGCGCGGGCGCCGGTGGCCGACACTTCCACGACCCGTCCCGACCGACCGAAACTCACGAGGGCATCGCCGTTCCCGTACACCTGGGTGTTGCCACCCACAAGCGTATGAGTGAGCGGTGCGTCGATGAACTCCATGACCAGGTCCGCGGTCCTCGCCTGCTCGTCGATCCGGTAGCGCACGAGTCGGCTCGGAGCCAGGTCGCTGTTGTCGAGAAACTGGATATCGCCGTTCTCGAGCAGAACGAGGCCGTGCTGGCGATCGAATCTCCCCTTCGAATCGTTCAAAAACGTGAATTGGTTCGCCAGGCCACCCAACCTCCAAGCAACACCGCCTGAAGTCCCATTGATCTTTGTGATCTCGTCCAACTCGCGGAATGAAACCAGCAGATTGCCGTTCGAATCGATCGCGAGTGCGTTCCCATGTGTTACGTTGATCGTCGTAGCGTTGGCGACGTTCGACAGCGGGTTGTCGCTTATGTCGAAGTGGTCGAACGAGTCCCATTCGAAGAGAAGCACGCCCGCCT
>JBFILW010000055.1:0-14984 GCA_041612005.1 Gemmatimonadota bacterium | reverse complement strand
GATCCTCGCGGCCTACGCGATCGGCCTCACTGCCTCCAGCACGGTGAAGCTGTTCGCGAGCGGCTTCCACGCCATGCAGGATACGCGGACGCCACTGCGCTATACCGCTGTTTCGGTGGTGACCGGCGTATCGCTCGGCGCGGGAGCGATGTTCTGGATGAGATCGGCCGGCTATGGGGCCACAGCAGCTACCGGACTGGTGGTTGGAGGCGCGTTGGGCGCATGGCTGAACCTGGCGCTTCTGTGGCGAGGCCTGTCGCGGCGCCTCGGGCCACTGCTCGACCCACTCGCCCGTCGCGGTGTAGCAAGAATCGTAATTGGAGCCGTTGCGGCAGCCCTCGCAGGATCGGCGGCGCGCGTCGCGCTCGAAGGCTTGCTGCCAGCCGATTCGACGCTCAATCGGGCCCTCCTGCTGAGCGCCGTTCTGGTGGCCGGCGCCGTTCCATATCTGGCGATTGCACGGCGTTCAGCCCGGTAGCTCTCCCGAGTGGCTGTAAACACGAGACACAAGGTGTGATGTGACGTCCCCGGTACGCGATGAGCTTTTGGACCAGGTTCGGGCGCTGCCCGACAGACCCGGCGTGTACATGTTCCGCAACGCGAAGGGCGCCACGCTCTACGTTGGGAAGGCCAAGTCGCTTCGGAGCCGGGTTCGGAGCTACTTCGGAGCGGGGCTGAATCGCTCCGTCCTTGTTCAGGATATGGCGCAGCGCATCTGGAGTGTCGAAACCTTCGTGGTCGATTCGGAAGCGGAGGCTCTCCTCCTCGAGTGGAACCTCATCCGGCAGCACCACCCCCGGTACAACGTCCAGCTCCGGGATGACAAGAGCTACCCGTATATCAAGGTGACAACCCGCGAGCCGTTCCCGCGTGTGTTCGTGACCCGCCAGCTGAGGACAGATGGATCCCGGTACTTCGGTCCTTACACCGACGTCGGGAGCATGCGGAGGGCGCTTCGCATGATCAAGAAGATCTTCACCGTGCGTAGCTGTCACTACGACATGCCGCGGGAGCTTCCGGAGCGGCCTTGCCTCGACTATCACATCGGCCGTTGCAAGGCCCCCTGCGCCGGTCACCAGACGGAGGCCGAGTACCGCGAGATGATCGACGAGATTCTCCACGTGCTCGGGGGCCAGACCACAAAAGTGAGGCGCACGCTGGAGATTAGAATGAAGCGTGCATCGGATGCGCTGGATTTCGAGCGGGCCGCAGGCCTGCGTGACATCCTGCGCGGCGTAGCAGCCATCGAGCGGCGCCAGACTGCGGTAGACTTCCGGGGTGGCGACTACGACGTCAGCGGTATCGCCGCCGAGGGCGGTCTGGCGTGCGGGGTGGTGCTCCGGGTGCGGGAGGGCCGGCTGATCGCGCGGGAAGTCCACTTTCTCCGTTACCTGGAGGGAGAGCCTCACGAGGCCCTGGTGGCGGCATTGGTCAAGGCCTTCTATCTGCGCCGCGACGACCTCCCGGCTGAGCTCCTGGTTCCATGCGATTTCGAGGACCGCGAGCTGATCGAGGAGCACCTAGCCGCGAAGCGAGGGAAGCGCATGGCCGTGCGAATTCCACACCGCGGTCACAAGCGCAGGATGATTCGCCTCGCGGAGGAAAACGCGCGGCATGAGCTCGATCAGGAGCTGCTCCGCGGCCGCGGGCGGTTGGAGAGCGCCGCCGCAGAAAGCGGTGACGCGATCCCGGATGCGGCGGAGGCGCTGCAGGCGAGTCTCGAGCTGTCTGAGCCCCCGCGAACGATCGTATGCTTCGATATCTCGACGCTCGGCGGATCGGAATCGGTCGGCAGTGCCGTCTGGCTAAGTGATGGGCGGCCAGAGAAGAACCAGTACCGTCGCTTCCGGATCCGACACACACCGGACGGAATCGTGGACGACTACGCCATGATGCAGGAGATCGTGGGCCGCTACTTCAGCCGCCGCGTAAAGGAGGAAGCGCGGCTCCCCGATCTGGTCCTCATCGATGGCGGCCTCGGGCAGCTGCGAGCGGCCTGCCATGCGATGGAATCGGCGGGCGTGTCGGATCTGCCGGCAGTCGGTCTTGCCAAGCGCGAAGAAGAGATTCACCTGCCGGAGGGGGGACATCCGCTGCGGCTTGCCAACAACGACCCCGGACTACGCTGGCTCCAGCAGGCGCGGAATGAGGCGCATCGCTTCGCGGTCACATACAATCGTACCCTGCGACGTGATCGGACTCTGCGCAGTCGGCTGGCGGAGATCCCGGGAGTCGGTCCGGCCAGGGAGAAGCAGCTGCTCCAACGCTTCGGAAGCCTGGACGCGGTCCGGGCAGCGAGTCCAGAACAGTTGCAGTCAGTGCCGGGTATCGGCCGCACCACGGCGGCGCGCATTCGAGAGGCGCTCGTGAGCGAGAACGGCGGATAACCACGGAATGGCCGAGACCGCCCTGTGACCGGTCCGGGCCTGTGTGGCATATGTGCTCGCGCGCGTCATGTTACGGGCAGGCGCGGCACTCGCTTCTGGCTCTGCGAGCGATCACGCACCGACCCCAGGTACGCGAGGTATCCGGCGCTACCGGTGTTGGCGTGCCCCGGCTTCGAACCGAAACCGGCCGATGACCGAGATCACGAACCGGTCCGAGAGGAGGGTCGGTCCCGGCCGGACGACGAGGAGAGATGAAAGTTCGAACGCGCTTCGCCCCCAGTCCGACCGGGGAGCTCCACCTCGGGAACGCTCGCACCGCGATCCTCAATTGGCTCGTCGCGCGACACGAGGATGGCGACTTTCTGGTTCGTTTCGAGGATACGGACGTGGAACGCAACGTCAGCGCGTCCGAAGCACTGATCCTCGAAGCGCTGGACTGGCTTGGCCTCGACCGGGACGAGGACCCGGTGAGGGGAGGGCCGGCCGGGCCGTACCGGCAGAGTGAGCGCTCAGACATCTATCGGGAATACGCGGACCGCCTCCTCTCGAACGACTTCGCCTATCACTGCTTCTGCCTGCCGGAAGAGCTCGAGGCGCGACGGGCCGCCGCAATGGAGCAGGGGCTTCAGCCGCGATACGACGGACGCTGCCGAGACTTGTCGGCGGACGATGCACAGAGGCTCGTTGCTGAGGGGCGCCCGTCGACGATCCGATTCAAGGTCGACTCGGGTCCGATCGAGATCGCCGACCGTGTCCGGGGCGCCGTCACGATCGATGGGGCAGAGTTCGGGGACATGGTCATTCTCAGATCGGATGGACGGCCCACCTACAACTTCGCCGTCGTGGTCGACGACATGCTAATGGGCGTCACGCACGTGATTCGGGGCGTCGGGCACCTTGCCAACACCCCCAAGCAGGTGTTGCTCTACCGAGCCTTCGGCGCCACGCCACCCGAGTTCGCTCACATCCCGACGGTCCTGGCTCCCGGCGGTGGAAAGCTCTCCAAACGGGAGGGATCACCGGGACTCCTCAGCTACCGGGATGCCGGATACCATCCGGACGCGGTTGTAAACTACCTGTCGCTGCTCTCGTGGTCGGCGGTCACCGGGGAAGAGGTGCTGACTCCGGTACGCCTGATCGAGGAGATGGACCTCGACCGGATCGGGAGCTCCGATGCGATCCTCGATCTCGATAAGATGCGCTGGCTGAGCGGACAGCACATGCGCGTGGAGCGGTTGGAGAACCTGGGGAAAAGGGCGCGGCCCTTTCTAGGGCCCGCTGCGGCACAACTCGAGGACGCGGAGCTGGAGCGGGCCCTTTCTGTGGTCCGGGAGCGGGTCTTCCTGCTCACCGAGGCCGCCGCCGAGCTCGAGTCGCTGTTAGGGCCGCCCGCGCCCGACTCAGAGGCCGAAACGGCACTCGCCGAGAGCGCTGCGCCGGGGGCCCTCACCGCGGCAACCCGCGCCTGGACCGGGGTGGACGAGTGGACGCCGGAGACGCTGAAGGCTGCACTGGTCGCCGCGGGTGGGGAAGCGGGGGTGCGGGGGCGGCAGCTGTTTCAACCGATACGGGCGGCGCTGATCGGACGCGTAAAGGGTCCGGAGGTCGGAGAGCTTGCTCTGATCCTCGGCCGAAAGCGGAGCCTCGAGCGCCTCGGGCACGCGGGCCTGACCACCGGCGACCGTTGAGCGGGTTTGCTCTCGAGTGCGGAGGCTGTGGGGCGTTCCGCCCGGGCGCGCCGGGAGCCACGGTATGCATCGAATGCGGAAAGCCGCTTCTGGTGCGGTACGATCTTGAGCGCGTGCGGGATGCGGGGCTGCCCGAGTTGTGGGCTACTCGCCCCTCCACGATGTGGCGCTTTCGCGAGATCCTTCCACTACGCGAGCACGAGTCGCCGGTCACGCTCGGTGAGGGCGGCACACCGCTGCTCGAGCTCAACGGAGCTTTCACCGGACTAGGCGGCCTCCGCGTGCTGGTCAAGGACGAGGGGCAGAATCCGACCGGAAGCTTCAAGGATCGGGGTCTGTCGGCGGCCGTGACGCGCGCCAGCCTGGATGGCGTCGACTCCTTCGTGATCCCGAGCGCCGGCAACGCCGGGGCCGCGGTGGCCGCGTATGCCGCCCGCGCCGGCGCCACCGCTCGCGTCTACATCCCGGCGGATACTCCGGCCGGAGTCGTACGACGCTGCGAGCTGTACGGGGCCGAGATCGAGCGCGTCGACGGCCTGATCACGGATTGCGGGCGATTGGCGGCGGAGCATTCCGCTCGGACGGGCGCCTTCAACGTTTCGACCTTGAAGGAACCGTACCGCATTGAGGGAAAGAAGACGATGATGCTGGAGATCGTGGCTCAGCTCGGCGGGAAGCCGCCGGATGCCATCGTCTATCCAACCGGGGGCGGCACCGGACTGATCGGGAGCTGGAAGGCCCTCCAGGAGCTCGAGACGCTCGGACTGATCAGCGGAACGACACGCCTGTATAGCGTACAGGCCGAGGGCTGCGCGCCGATTGTGCGCGCGTGGGAGGCCGGCGACAAGAGCGCGGGGATGTGGGAGAACGCGGCCACGGCGGCGTGGGGACTCCGGGTACCGGCGGCGCTCGGCGACTTCCTGATCCTCGAGGCGCTGCGCGCCTCCGGAGGCGGGGCAGTCGCCGTCTCCGAGCTCGCAATGGCGGCGGCGACGCGACAGCTCGGCCGGCTCGGAATCAGTGCGTCGATCGAGGGGGGAGCGGCGCTGGCGGCCGCGACCGGGCTGCGGGAGGCCGGCTCACTGCAGGATGATGATACGGTGGTTCTGTTCAACACAGGAAACGCACTTACCTACTAGAGTTGCCGGCGCCAGCTGGGTCATCGGAAGCGGAACACGACGCCCCCTCCGCGGTATGTACCGCCATATTGTCCGAAGCGGTCTTCCCGCGACTCCCGAGCTCAAAGATCCTTACATGGACGGCCCCGTTGCGTTCACGTATGGAAGTTCGTAGATGGCTTGGTGGGAGCTCGACCATGGACAACGACAAAGGATGCGTAGCAGATGACTGATTTAGGCCCTCACTTGCGAGCGCTGGCCGCAACCGCGCTCGCCCTGACCCTGCTTCCGGCGACGCTCATCGCCCAGGAGTGCGACCCGAGCGGCAACCGCTACACGCGGAGCGCCGAGATCGAGCTCCAGAAGGCCCAGGATGCCGGTGATCCACGAGGTCCGGAAGTCCGCTACAAGCGGATGCTGGACATCCTGCAGGAGGACATGGACGAAGGGGAGGCGCCATCCAAGGCATACCTCCTCGCCGCGCAGGCGTATCTGGGTCTGTATGAATTCGTGAAGGCGGACTCGCTGCTCGACATCTTCGACGAAAAGGAGCCGGCCTGCCGCGAGTTCACCGCCGACGCCCGCTACCGCTCGTGGGTCGCGGTCTACAACCAGGCCATCCAGCTCTACAATGCCGGCAGCGTGGATGAGGCGCTGGCCAAGTTCGAGGAAGCGAACCTCGTCCTTGAGGATGCCCGTTCGTGGAACTTCGTGGCCGCGATCCATCAGGAGCGCGCGGAGTTCGAAACGGCGATCGCCGCCTATGAGCGTATGTACGAGTTGGCGACAGACGAGGAACAGAAGCGTGCCGCTGCGATCAATCGGGCAGAATTGCTCAAGGCTCAGGGAAAGCTGGACGAGGCTCTGGCCATGTATGAGGAGTATTCGAGCGCCTACCCGGATGACCTGCTGGGCCGCCTCAACTACGCGATCGCACTCGGCGACGCGGGTCAGGTCGACGAGGCCTCGGCCATGTTCGAGGAGTTCCTCAGTCGGGACGATCTGACCTTCACGCAGTGGAGCGAGGTCGGGATCGGCCTCTACCGCACCAGTGCGTACGCCGACGCGGCCAATGCCTTCGCCAAGGCACACGCCATGAAGCCCTACAACAAAGAGACTCTCGAGAACCTCGCCAATAGCCTCGCCCTGGCGGAGCAGTACGACGCCGTGATGCCGCTCGCGGATACGCTGGTCGCACGGTACCCGCTCGAGACGGCGTATCTGCGCCTTCTCGCGAATAGTCACGTCGAGTCGGGCGACAACGACGCGGCGTTGAAGGTGCTCGAAACCCGAGAAGAGCTTCCGTTCGAGCTTCTCACGGTCACCCTTTTTCCGGAAGGCGAGGGCAGCTACCGGGTCGAGGGCGACGTGATGGCCAGAACGGCCGAGCCCGACAGCGAGCACGTGCTGGAGGTGGACTTTTTGGATGAGAACGGCCAGGTCGTGTTCTCGGACCAGATCACGCTGGTCATGCCTCCGGAGGGCGAAGTGACCAAGTTCGAGCTCCGCGGGTCTTCCGAGACTCCGATTGCCGGTTTCGCCTATCGAATGGCCGGTTCCTAGCCGCTACTCCGGCGAGCCGTTCGCTCGTTCGCCTGCCCGGGAGACGCTCTTCCGGGCAGGCTTCTTTTTTTGTTGCTTACGGGCCGCGCAGCGGCTGTTTGTGGAGTTCATACCGTGTTATCGTGACAAAAGATAGGCTCCATGTCCTCAACACACATCTGAAATGGTAAGGGTAGCGAGCGTCCGTGAGGGATCGATCGGCGAGGATCTCGGCATCGAGCCGGGGACCGTCCTCATCCGCATCAACGGCTCGGAGCTTCGAGACTCGCTCGATCTTCAGTTTTTCGAATCGGACGCGGCCCTTGAGCTCGAGGCGCGTCTTGCGACCGGCGAGTCGGTCCTGTTCGAGATCGAAAAGGACTTCGACGAATCTCTCGGACTGGTACCGGAGCCCGACAAGATCCGTCGCTGCACGAACGCCTGCCCCTTCTGCTTCGTGAAGGGGAATCCGAAGGACCGGAAGCTGCGCTCCACACTCTACATCAAGGATGACGACTACCGGCTCTCGTTCATGTACGGTCACTACGTGACACTGACCAACTTGCGCGAGGATGACTGGTCGCGAATCCGGGAGCAGCGATTGTCCCCGCTCTACATCAGCGTGCATGCCACGGATCCGGAAGCGCGCCGGCGGATGCTGATCAATCCGGCCGCAGGCCGAATCGGTGAGCATCTCGATCGTCTCGAAGCGGCCTCGATCTCCTACCACGCACAGGTCGTGCTGTGTCCGGACGTGAACGACGATGCGATCCTGGACCGCACGATCGAGGACCTCTACGCCCGCGGTGAGCCGGTTCTATCGTTGTCCGTCGTTCCGGTCGGGCTCACGAGCCTCAATGACGATCGCGGAATTCGCCCGCTCCGGGCCGACGAGGCCGCACGCGCCCTGCGGCAAATCGACGGGGCGAGAAAACGAGCGCTGGCCGAGCGTGGCCGCGCCTGGTGCTTCGCGGCGGACGAGCTATTTCTGCAGGCAGGACGAGAGGCGCCGGGTAGCGACTACTTCGATGACCGCGAGCTGGTCAGCAACGGGGTCGGGGCGATTTCGACTCTCCGAGATCTGGTTCGCGCCGACCTTTCAGCGTTGCCCGTACTCGCCGGACGTCGCATCGTGCTCGCCACGGGAACATCGATGGGACCGACGCTCGAAGAGCTCGCCGTCGAGATTGGGACTGCGACCGGTGCCTCCCTCGAGGTGGTCACGATCGAGAACAGCCTTTACGGGCCGCTTGTCACAACCGCCGGCCTCATCCCCGGCCAGGATTTTCTAGAGGCGCTTCGGCCCTTCGCCGACTATGATCTTGGACTCCTGAGCCGAACCGCGCTCAACGACGCCGAGCGGTTCATTGACGATATGGCGCTGGAGGATCTGAGAGGCCAGCTACCCGATTTGAGAATATGGCCGTCCGAGCACGTGACCGACGCACTGTACGCAGCGTAGCGCTCCCTACGGTTGCCATCATTGGCAGACCCAACGTGGGGAAATCCACGCTGTTCAACCGCATCATCGGACGGCGGCAGGCCATCGTCGCGGAACGGTCCGGCGTCACGCGGGACCGGCAATTCGCGGACGCGGATTGGGGCGGACGCACCTTTCTCCTGGCCGACACCGGCGGCGTCGTCGAGGGCCCGAGCGGTCCGATGGAAAGGGAGATTCGGGCTCAGGTCGAGGCCGCGATCGAGAACGCCGACGCGATTGTGTTCGTTGTCGACGGGCGTGTCGGGCTGCATCCAGCCGATGCCCATATCGCCGAGCTCCTCCGCAAGGCCGAACTACCCGTGACCCTGGCGGTCAACAAGATCGACGAACCGGTCGGCAACGCGGACCACATCGAGTTCTACGAGCTCGGGCTCGGAGACCCCGTGCCCGTGTCGGCCCTGGGCGGGAAGGGAAGCGGCGATCTTCTCGACCGGCTCGTTGAAACCCTGCCCGAGAAGGGGAGCACGGACCGCGCGCCAGCCGATCTCAACCTCGCGATCATCGGAAAGCCGAACGTCGGAAAGTCGAGCCTCGTGAACCGGCTCCTGGGGGAAGAACGCGTCATCGTCCACGCCGAGGCCGGTACCACCCGCGATGCGATCGACACGTACCTCGACGTCGACGGCGAGCGCGTCTGCCTGATCGACACGGCGGGCCTGCGTCGCCGGTCCCGCGTCGACGACAACGTCGAGTTCTACAGCCGTCTGCGAGCCGCTTCGGCGATTCAGCGCGCCGACGTCTGTCTGCTCCTCGTCGATGCACGCGAGGGAGCGACAAATCAGGATTTCAGAATCGGCGAGGAAGCGTGGGCGGCAGGCTGCGGCCTGGTTTTCGTGGCCAACAAGTGGGACCTGGGCGAGGACCGCGGCCCGGAAATCCTGGCTGCATTCGAGCGAGAGCTCAAGGAACGCGCCGCCTTCCTCCGCTTCGTGCCAATCGTGACCACGTCCGCCCTCACGGGCCTCAGGGTGCGGAAGCTGCTGGAGGTCGCGCGACAGGTGCAGGGAGAACGGTGCAAGAGAATCGCGACCGCGGAAGTAAACGAGGTTCTCGGCAAGCTCACCCGCCGGCGCCAGCCGCCGCAGGGGGGACGCGGTGACGTGCGAATTTTCTACGGCAGTCAGGTCGCGACCTGTCCCCCGATATTCGTTCTATGGTTGAACCGTCCTCATGAGCTGGCCGAACACTACAAGCGATACTTGCACAACGGATTCCGTGAGGCCTGGGGATTCGAGGGGAGTCCGCTTCGGATCCGCTTCAAAAAGCGGGAGGCCACGCGATCGTGAATGTCTTCCTGCTTCTGGTCGCCTCGTACGTGATCGGCTCGGTCCCGACCAGCTATCTGATCGGTCGGTGGGCGGGCACGGACCTGCGGAAAGAGGGCAGCGGGAACCTCGGTGCGACGAACGTCATGCGGGTGCTCGGGGCCCGGTCGGCTGTGCCGGTCGCCATCATCGACATCTCCAAGGGATTCGTTCCGGCCTGGTTTTTCCCGCTCTGGGACGGCAGCGGCTACGCCAGTCTGTCGGTCGCCTACGGGGCGTGCGCGATTCTCGGTCACGTCTGGTCCCTCTTTCTGCGGTTCAAGGGAGGGAAGGGCGTCGCCACCGCGGGTGGAGCGACCCTGGCCGTCGCGCCACTGGCGGCGATCACGGGGCTGCTCGCCTGGCTGGGCATTCTGCTCATCACGCGGGTCGCATCGCTCGCCTCTCTCGTTGCCGCATCTCTGGTACCGCTGGTCGCGTACGTCTCGGAGGGCACGCCTGAAGTCGTCACATGGTGCGTCGGCGTCGCCATCCTCGTGTGGTGGACGCATCGCGCGAATATCGTCCGGCTCCGGCATGGCGAGGAGCCACGGTTTCAGCGGCCCGTTCCGAAGGCGCCGGGTGGAGAAAAGCATTGACGGCGCGCATCGCGGTGCTCGGAGGAGGGAGCTGGGGAACGGCCCTGGCCAACGTAATGGCGGCGAACGGCGCCGATGTACGGATGTGGGCACGCGATCCCGCGGTCGCGGCGCAGATCAACACGGAGTCCAGGAACGAAAAGTACCTGCCCGGTGTCGAGCTGCAGGACACAATCGAGGCATCGCCCGAGCTCGAACCCGTACTCGACAGCGCTTCGATGGTCCTGTACGTGAGTCCGTCGCAGGCCATTCGTGAAGTGCTGCAGGCCGCTCGTCCGTTCCTGGCCGGCGAGCCACTCGTCGTCAGCGCCTCCAAGGGTATCGAGCTGGACTCCGGGCTGCGGATGAGTCAGGTCGTCGGCGAGGTCCTGGGATCAGAGTTTGGTGAGCGTACGACCGTCGTCTCCGGCCCGAGCTTCGCGGCCGAGCTTGCCCGCCGTCTGCCGACCGCGGTTGCCGCCGCATCGCTCGAGGAGGAGAACGCGCGCCGCGTGCAGGTTGTCCTGCAGTCGGAGTATCTGCGGGTCTACACTCAGACGGATGTAATCGGCACCGAGTTGGGCGGCGCGCTCAAGAACATCATCGCCCTCGCTTCCGGAATCAGTGACGGGCTCGGTCTCGGCAACAACGCCCGTGCTGCGTTGCTCACTCGCGGTCTGGCAGAGATGGTGCGTCTCACCACCCGCCTCGGGGGCCAGGAAGCGACCCTGTCCGGACTGGCCGGCATCGGGGATCTGGTACTGACGTGCACGGGAGACCTGAGCCGCAACCGGCAGGTGGGCCTCGCCGTGGGCCGCGGAGAGCGCCTGGCCGACGTGCTGGCCGGCATGCAACAGGTAGCAGAGGGAGTGCTGACGACAAAAGCGGCCCGGGACCTGGCTCATGAGCACGGGATCGAGATGCCGATCGTCGACGCCGCTTACGCGATACTATTCGAGGGGGTATCCCCACAACGGGTGCTGGCCGAGCTCATGGCTCGGGCGCCAAAATCCGAACGCTGGAGCTAGCAGGGTGAACGAACGGATCGCGCCGAAGGAGTACTACTCGATCGGAGAAGTGT
Organism: Gemmatimonadota bacterium; assembly: GCA_041612005.1. Taxonomy (GTDB): domain Bacteria; phylum Gemmatimonadota; class Gemmatimonadetes; order Palauibacterales; family Palauibacteraceae; genus JBFILW01. The sequence continues at coordinate 3,785 of JBFILW010000055.1, read as the reverse complement.
GTGCACTGATGGACCTCAAGCCACACGTCCTCCGCTACTGGGAAAGCCAGTTTCCGGCTCTCAGTCCGACGAAGAACCGCGCGGGCAACCGGGTCTACCGCCGCAAGGAGATCAAGCTCATCGAGCTGCTCCGCAGATTACTCTACGAGGAGGGATACACGATCCAGGGAGCACGCAAGCGGGTCGACGAGCTTCGGCGCGGCGGGCAGCTGGCCACGACGGCGAAGATGGTGTGGGACGTGCAGACGATCAAAGATCTGCGTAAAGAGGCGGACTCCTTGATACAGTTGCTCGATGAGAATCCTGTGCACGAATGATGACGGGATCCACGCCGTCGGTCTCTCGGTCCTGGCCGGAGCGGCGCGGGAGCTGGGCGACGTCGCCGTCGTCGCCCCGGATCGGCAACAGAGCGCCAGCAGCCACTCTCTGACTCTCGGCCGACCGCTGCGCGCGACGCGGACCGACAACGGCGAGCACGTGATCGATGGCACCCCGACCGACTGCGTGCTCGTAGCGGTCAACATGCTGCTCGACGAGCGGCCCGATTTTGTCCTCTCCGGCGTCAACCACGGACCGAACATGGGCGAGGACGTCCTCTACTCGGGCACGGTCGCGGCCGCGATGGAGGGGACGATCCTCGGCATACCGTCGATCGCGATCTCGTTCACGGGGGACGGCGTGCGCATTCCCGAATACGGTGAGCTACTCCAGCAGCTGCTCCGCTCCCTGCTCGAGCAAGACGAGTTCCCGGATCAGACGTTCTTCAACATCAACATTCCGGACGTGCCTCCCGATCGCATTGAAGGCGTACGCGTCACCGAGCTGGGACGTCGCACATACTCCGATTCGCTGACCCGGAGCAGCGACCCGGGGGGTCACGAGTACTTCTGGATCGGTGGCGGGCGCTCGCACTGGTCGGGCGGAGAGGAATCGGACTTCCGGGCCGTCGAGGCCGCGTGCATATCGGTGACACCACTGCACATGGATCTGACCAACTACCGCCTGCTCGAATCGGTTCGGGAATGGAAGCTGGCGCTCTGAGCTCGGCCTACCATCGCGATCGACGCCGCCTCGTGGAGCGCCTTCGCGAGCTCGGGATCGAGGATTTGGCGGTCCTTCACGCCTTCGACAGCGTGCCGCGTCATCTCTTCGTTCCCGAAGCCGTGCAACACCGCGCGTACGAGGACTGCGCGCTTCCGATCGGACGGGGTCAGACCATCTCCCGCCCCTTCATGCACGCGACGTTCCTCAGCATGCTCGGCCTGCGCGGGACGGAGCGAGTCCTCGAGATCGGCACCGGATCGGGATACCAGACGGCGCTTCTGGGGCGCCTGGCGGCGCAGGTCTACTCTGTGGAGAGGTTGTTCCCGCTCGCCGACAGAGCGAGGTCGGTGATCGAGTCGCTCGGCTTCGACAACATCTGGCTGCTCGTCGGCGACGGCAGCCTGGGGTGGGCGCGCCAGGCACCGTACGATGCGATCCTCGTCGGCGCGGCGTCGGCACAGGTTCCTCCGGCGCTCTCTGAGCAGCTGGCCGTGGGCGGCACCATGCTCATCCCGATCGGAGACGAGAGTGACCAGGAACTGCTGCGCGTGGTGAGGCACGCCGACAGTATCGAGCAGAAGCCGGTCGAGCGGGCACGGTTCGTGCCTCTGGTCAGCGACGGAATCGAATGATCGTGGGGCAGGGAACCGCAGCGGAGAGTGACGAGACGGTGAGCGAGAATCCAGCGGCTTTGGCTCAAGGGGTCGAGTCACCGCAGCAGGGCGACGAGACCAGGGGCGGCTGGCTGAGGCGGCTGTACCACTGGGTGATCGGCTGGGCAGACCGTCCCGGCGGGCCGGTGGCACTGTTCGCCATCGCGGTCGCCGAGTCCTCGTTTTTCCCGATACCGCCGGATGTACTGCTCATTCCGCTTTCGCTGGGGCGGCCGACCCGCGCCCTGTGGTTTGCGACCATATGCACGATCGGGTCGGTGCTCGGCGCCATGTTCGGGTACTTGATCGGCTCCACACTGTACCAGTCGATCGGCGCACCGATTCTGGAGTTCTACGGGCTGACGAGCCAGTACCAGACGATCGGCCGCATGTACGCCGACAACCTGCTGCTCAGCCTGGGCACGGCCGGGTTTACGCCGATTCCGTTCAAGGTGTTCACCATTGCCGCCGGCGGGTTCGGGATATCGTTCCCGGCCTTCGTGGCTGTATCCGCCTTCAGCCGTGGAGCCCGCTTCTTCCTGGTCGGGGGACTAATCACCCTGTTCGGCGAGAGAATCCGCGGCTTCATCGAGCGCTACTTCAACCTCCTCACGATCCTCTTCGTGATCGCCCTGGTGGGCGGCTTCCTTGCCGTGGCCTTCCTCTTCCCGTCGCATTGACGATCGCCGGACCCCGGCCCTAGCTTGGGCCGCCATCTGCAACGGCGGGCACACGGAGGCCGGATCGGACCGTGTGTACGAGGTCGCAGAGTCGTATTTTGCCGGGACCGATTCACCTGAATTCGAGCATATATATGCCCCGTGCGATAGCACGCGAGAAGAAGAAAGAGACAGTAAGCACCGAGGACGTAATGGCCGTCCGCCTGTTGCAATGGGCCTCCTGGGCCAGCCGCAACAGTCGGGTAGTCATTCTGGGCGCCGTGGTCGTGATCGCGATTGGAGCCGGAATCTGGTACTTCATCGACTACCAGCGCTCCGTGACCCAGCAGGCGGCCGTCGAGCTCGAGGCGCTGCGCTCCACGGCGGTGATCGGGTCGCGCGAGGAGGCTGTGGCCAGCCTCAATACGTTCATCCAGCGGTTCGGGGGCACGGTGTACGCCGATGAGGCCCGCCTCATGCTTGGCCGCCTCAGCCTCGATCAGCGGGATTGGCAGGCCGCGATCGACGTGCTGGAGCCCGCCGCCGGTAGAAACCCGGACACCCCGCTTGGTTTTGGAGCGGCGATGCTGCTCGCCAACGCGTACGAGGGCCACGGAGACCCGAATCGGGCAGCTGAAATCCTCAGCGCCGCCGCGTCCGGTGCCCGCTACGGCTTCCAGCGACACCAGGCGCTCGAGGAACAGGCCAGGGTACTCGTGGACGCCGGGGACTACGACGGGGCCGTCTCGGCGTACGAGGCGATCCTCGAGGAAGTGGCGGCCGGGGACCTGGCCGACCGTATCCGGGCCCGCCTCGCCGAGGCCCGGGCCCTACGGATCGCGGCAGCTGCCGCGTCACCCGCCGACGGATAGACCGCACTCCGGCCCCTCAGATCGCTTCCAGACTGCGAAACCGGCCAAGGCCGGTACTCTGACGCGGCCATTGACGTAAATGCTGTCTCAGCCTGTATCTGGGCGCCCACGGCTAAAGTCCGTTCCTAGACCCCGGTCTGTGCAGAAATGTTTTTCGATTCAGGGAATTGCCCGGGTATTAAGGGCCATATCCCCGGATGGCCGATAATACACATTATGTAAACTCGCAGTCCGGAACGGGGCTCCCTAAACAGGAATCCTCTCTCATCGAGCGGCTAATGCGGTCCCAGCACCTCCCTCGCCCGCCGACGTCCGCTCCTCATCCACCGGGTCATTTCTTCCGGATCGAACTCCAGGCCAGCGCCGAGGTTTTTGAGGGGCTGGACGTTGTGCAGCGAGACAGCCTTCCTGTTCTGGAACGGATTTTTGGCGGGGACGCTTCGTAATAGTGCGTTCACCTCGGCTTCCGTCATCCCTTTGTCATCGATGAGCTTCTGCCGCAGCCCATCGAGGTAGCGAATCGCATCGGTGTAGAGGCGGGCCAGCTTTACATCGTT
>JBFILW010000054.1:0-14988 GCA_041612005.1 Gemmatimonadota bacterium | reverse complement strand
GACCGTCGTCCTGGGCATAGACCAGGAAGCCCTGCGGCAGGTAGCGGGCGTTTCCGCCGCCTTCGACCAGGATCTCCCGCTCACCGGTGCGCAGGTCGAGCAGCGAGATGTTCATGGACTGTCCGGTGGCGTTTGCCGCCGTAAACAGGACAGCATCGTCGCCGGGAAGCATAGCGGGGAACAGCAGATACAGGTCGCTCGTGCCGCCGGGTGTGGTCAGCTGCTCAGGCGTTCCTCCGTCCGCCGAGATCCGGGATAGACCGAACATGTTCTCAACGGTTCCACCGAACACGATCGTGCCATCGGTGCCCCAGGTCGCTCCGTGCATCGCCTCGGCATCGCACAGCGTGACGCGGGTACCATCCGAGATCCTCAGCTTGGTGAGCTTTCCGTTCGTTGCGAACCCAAGCCACTCGCCGTCGGGAGAGAAGAACGGGCTGACTGCATTCACCGCACCGGGCACAGGCGTCGCATCAGCCTCGTCGAGTCGTCGGAGATAGATCTGGCCGGCTCCTCCGGAGCCCGACACGTAGGCCACCGTCGATCCGTCGGGCGAGAGTGCCACGGCCGAGCCGGGTGTGTGGTCGGTCACCGCCAGCGGCGCGATCTGCATCGTCAGTCGGTAGACCGATGCGGAGTCCGCCGTTGGGCCGTTCCGCCACGGGCCCCAGAGCGCGACGGCCCCGAGGGCGACGATCGCGATCGCGGCCGTTGCGATCGTGAGGGTCTTCCGGGTTCGAATCGTGCCTCGAGCGCCTGGACTGGCTCGGGTGCCAGGGGCCACGGCATCGCTCGTCACCGACGCACGCAGCGCGTCCGCAAAGCCCCTGGCGGTCGGAAAGCGGTCGGCGGGCAGCCGCGAGAGTGCCTTCTCGAGAACCGCGTCCGTGGCCGGCGGAACCGCGTTCCGAACCACCCGCACGCTCGGCGTCGGCTGGGTCAGGACCTTTGCGATAATTGCCTGAGCGTTCGGCCCCGTATGGGGCGGCTCACCCGCGAGCATCTCGTACGTCACGCAGCCGAGCGAGTACACGTCGCTCCGGGCGTCCACCGCTTCGGCGCCGCTCGCCTGCTCCGGGCTCATGTAGTGGGGCGTCCCGAGGCTCAGCCCGGTCTCGGTGAGCCGCGACCCTCCGGCTTCCGACACGGCGCGCGCGATCCCGAAGTCGGCCACCAGGGCGTGGTCGCCCGACAACAGGATATTCTCGGGCTTGATGTCCCGGTGGACGACGCCGAGGCCGTGCGCGTACGACAGTCCGTCGGCGACTTCGCGGGCGATGCGCACGGCGTCCTCGATCGGCAGCTGACTTTCTCGATCCAGCCGGTCGCGGAGCGACTCGCCGTCCACGTAGGGCATGACGTAGTAGAGATACGTGTCGGCCTGTCCGGAGTCGTGGAGCGGCAGGATGTGGGGATGCGTGAGGCCTGCGGCGATCTCGATCTCGCGGAGGAACCGCTCCGCGCCGAGGACGGCGGCGAGCTCGGGATGCAGAACCTTGATCGCCACCTTGCGGCGGTGCTTCAGGTCGTCGGCGAGGAAGACCGTGGCCATGCCGCCGCGGCCCAGCTCGCGTTCGATCGTATACTGCTTGTCCGCGAGCGCGGCGTTCAGCAGGTCGATCATTCGGAGCTCCGATTGGCTGCCTGCGCGGCATCACAAAACCGGTCTGACTGACTATGGAGCGCGTGCGGGAACAGATGCAAGCGCCGGCGCTCCAGACCTACTCGACCACGAGCACCGGGTCGCCGAGCACGTCCATCCGCGGCTCGACCCCCAACCCCGGCGCGGTCGAAGCGGCCATGCGTCCGTTGACCCGCTCGGGCGCGCCGTCCGCGGTGCTCACCGTCACGTAGCTGTTGAAGTCCGTGCAGGTGAAGAGAAGCTCGGTCGGCGTGCTGTGAGCGAGGTGAGCGATCGCCGCCGTGGTCACATCTCCGCCCCAGCTGTCCTCGATGGTCATCGCGATCCCCAGGGATACGCAGAGGTCGCGGGCCTGCTTCGCGCGCGTGAGGCCGCCGAACTTGCTGATCTTGATGTTGACGACGTCCATGGCCAGATCGGCGTGCCCGCGGACCAGCACATCGACGCCGTCGATGATCTCGTCGAGCACGAACGGGTGATCGGTGTGCCGGCGAACGGAGAGGCACTCCTCGTACGTGGCGCACGGCTGCTCGATGTAGACGTCCACGTCGCGGACGGCGCCGACCACCCGCATCGCGTCGTGCATGAGCCAGCCGGTGTTGGCGTCGGCCACGAGGCGGTCGCCGGGCTCGAGCTCCGCGGCCGCCATCCGGATGCGCGCGATGTCGACATCCGGGTCGCCGCCGACCTTGAGCTGGAAGCGGCGATACCCTTCCGCGCGGTACTCCGCGATCCGCTTCGCCATCGCTTCCGGTGCCTCCTGAGAGATGGCTCGATACAGGACCACATCGTCACCGTAGCGGCCGCCGAGCAGCTTGCACACGGGCTGCCCGGTGGCTTTTCCGAGGATGTCCCAGCAGGCCATGTCGATCGCGGACTTCACGTAGGTGTGTCCCTTCAACGCCTTGTCCATCAACCGGTTGAGCTTCTCGACCTCGAAAGCATCTGAGCCGATGAGGTGGGGTCCGAGCTCGCCGATCCCGACCCGGGCGCCGGCCGCGTAGGCCGGGAGGTAGAAGGGGCCGAGCGGGCACACTTCACCCCACCCGGTGACGCCCTCATCTGTATCGACGCGCACGATCGTCGAGTCGAACACGCTCACCGATTTGCCGCCCGACCACTTGTAGCTTCCCTCGTGGAGAGGAAGATCGACCCGATAAACGGAGATGCGGGTGATGTTCATTCGCCGAGCAGCGCCTGGAAGCGCGGGTTGCCGCGGAGCGGGTCGAAGACCGGATCGAATCTGAGTCTTCCCGGCCACAGCAGCGATGGTTCTGACAGAATCGTTTCCATCTCATCGAGCGCGCGTTCGTGCTCGCCGGCCAGGGCCAGGATCTCGACCAGATAGATGTGCGGCGTCGAGCCGTCCGTCCCGTCGTACGAGAACGGGTACAGCTGCACGGCCCGCTCGCCCGCGCTGATCGCTTGCTCGGGCTCTCCCTGCAGCGCCAGCGCCAACCCCAGCATCGAGTGGGCGATCGCCTCCCTGCCGAACAGGTCGCGCTTACCGGCCCGCTCACGGCTCCGCTCCTGGATCGCCCGACGCGAAAGCTCGGCGAGGGAATCCGCGTACGCTCGCGCCTGCTCCGACTTCCCGGCGAAGCGGTGGAGCTTGGCGAGGCGCAGGAGGCGACCATCGCCGTAGCTGATGGCGGCTCGAGGATAGCCGAGCCAGGTGAACAGGCTGTCGGGCCCGGCTCCGTTGAGGGCGGCCATGCCTTCGGCGTAGTCCCGGCGGACGAGCGCGAACTCAGCGGCGATCGCGACCCGGAGCTCCGGGTTTAGCAGTGGCGCCTCACGCAGGTAGCCGGCGGCCCGGAGCGTGTCGCCGATGCCCCAGAGGACGTTCTTGAACCCGAACCAGTTTGGTTCGTCTGTATTGGGACGAATGCTGAGCGCCTCCCGGTACCGTCGGTCGGCAGCCTCGAAGTCACCAAGCAGCTCCAACGTGAAGGCAAGGTTCCAGATCTCCGACGCGTTCCGCGGGTCCAACTCGATCGCGCGCTCGTTGTAGTCGATCGACCGGTCCCAATGACGAAGCCGCCGGTGGATATAGCCGAGAGCAGCGAGGACGTCTGACGAGTTCGGCATCCCCCGCTCGGCTGCTTCGAACTCGGTCAGCGCCTGCTCGTAATCGCCTAGCGCGTAATAGTGGTAGTAGCCCGCGGCCAGGTGCGTCTCGGGCGCGTCCGGCGCGTACTCTCGGTCGCGTTCGAGGCTGCGCAATGCCGGAGTCGGATCTGTCTCGAGACCATTTCGCAGAAACCAGCTCTGTGCGCGGGTGAGACCGGCCCACGCCAGTCCAAACCCAGGGTCGAGCTCGACGGCCCGCTCGAAGGCCCGTACGGCGCTCCTCGTCTGCTGCTCGTCGACGCCAGACACAAGGGCCTGTCCGCGGTGATAGGAGTCGAGTGCCTCGAGGCTCCGCGTGGGCGCTTCGCCGAGGCCTGCCTCCTCTTCCGCCGTGAGCTCCGCTTCGAGCGCCGTCGCGACGGCACGGGCTATTTCGCCCTGAATCTCGAACACGTTCTCGGCCGTGAGCTCGCGGTCGTATGTCTCGGCCCACAGGTGGCGGTCGGTGGTGGCGTCGACGAGCTGAATGTTGATACGCACCCGGTTGCCGGAGCGTTGCACCCCACCCTCGAGGACACTGGCGACGCCGAGCTCCGCGGCGATGTCCTTCACGCTCCTCTCCGTATCCTCGTACTCCTTCACCGACGTTCGCGAGGTGACCCGGAGGGCACCGATCTTTGAGAGCTGGGTGAGGATGTCGTCGTGAATTCCGGCCGTGAACACCGCACTCGTGTCGTCGCCGCTGATGTTCTCGAACGGAAGCGCGGCGATGGTCAGCCGATCCGCCGTCGCTTCGGCCAGCTCCCGGCTCGTCGCTCCGGGCGCCACGGCCGATCCCTCCCCGTCGCCTCCGCTGCGTAGCGCCAGGCTGCCGCCGATGACGAGCATGGCAGCGCCGGCCAGGGCGAGCAGGCCCGACGGCCAGCGCTTGGCGGCCGGTTGCTCGATGATCTGGGTGATCTCACCGGTGTCGGCATCCTCGGTGCGCTTGATTCCCTCCGGTGTCGACTCGAACGCCCACGCGAACACGATGGCGATCGGGAAGCCCAGGAAGAGCGACACGACGAGCGCCCGGAACATGGCGTCGGGCAGAAGCAGCGCGGGAAAGATGAGGTCGGCCACTTGGAGCACGACGAAGGCGACGACGCCGTACACGGCCGCGACCTTGAACACCTTGCGCCGCTTGAGCTCGGCGAAGAAGCGCTTATGGTTCATCGGGCATCCGAACGTTCCGCCGGGAAGCTTCGCGGGAGGCCCAGATCGTCGACGATGCGAATCAGACGCGGGTCATCGCGGAGTCGGTCAAATGCTGGATCGGGCAGTGCCAGTGGCAGGACCACATCGCCGGACGCGTGCATCGATTCGAGGATGGTCATGACCGCTTCGTCGTCGCCCAGCATCGCGTAGACAAGGGCGAGGGACCATTCGTAGCCGGTCTTCGTCCTCAGCTTCGGCACGAAACTCAGCACCTCTGCCCTCAGCTCGGGGTCGACGATCGCTCTCACCAACTGCCGGTACTCCTCCGGCGCCAGTCCTTGAGTGGTCTGCATGAGCGATTCTGCGTAGGGCAACAGGTCCGTTTCGCCAAGCCCGAGCTGCTGACCCGTCCAGAGCAACTGCAGGGTCACTGTTTGCTGGCCCACCAGCGTCGCAAGCACCTCGGCCTTCCGGTACTGGGCCATGGCCTCTTCCAGGCGGCCCGCCCGCCTCAGCGCAGATGCGTACTGATTCTGGCTGAGCCAGCCGAGAGGATCGAGCTCTGCACCGATCCGGTACTGCTCGATCGCCTCGGGCACACGCCCCAGCAGCAGCAACAGATCGCCAAACCAGGTGCGGGCCTGCGCGTAGGAGGGCTTGAGCTCGATCGCCCGCCGGTACTCGGCCTCCGCTGTTTCGTAGTCGCGGTCGAATTCCGCCACCAGCACGGCGAGCGAGGCGTGCGCCTCGGCCAGATCGGGAACGAGCTCGAGCGCGCGGCGGGCCGCCGCCTTCCCGCTCGGAACAAGGCGCCTCGCTGTCGCGTCGCGCCATGCCAGGCCATCGACCGCGTCCGCATAGCCGCTCCACGCGAGCGCGTAACTCGAGTCGCGCGCGATCGCGGCTTCAAAGTCCGCGATCGCCTCCCGCAGGAGCGCCGTGTCACGCGTGACCCATTTCTGCCGGCCCGTCAGGTAGAGCTCGAAGGCGGCCACATCGTTTGTTCCTCCGCGGTACAGGTTGGCCGCCTCTTCGGTACCCAGGGGCACGGATAGGGCCTCGACGATCGCCGCGGCCAGCTCGTCCTGGACGGCGAAGATGTCGGTCAGCTCCCGGTCGTAGGTCTGCGACCAGATGTGGTACCCGTCTTCGGTGTCGATGAGCTGGGCCGTGATCCTGAGGCGGTCGCCGCTACGGCGGACGCTCCCCTCGAGCACCGTCTCGACGGCGAGCGTGTCCCCGATCGCTCGGACGTCCGTGTCGCGACCCTTGAAGGCGAAAGCCGAGGTGCGGGCGGCGACCTTGAGCCCATCGATCCCGGCCAGCGCATTCAGAAGCTCTTCGGCGAGCCCGTCGCCGAAGTACTCGTTCTCCTGATCGGCGCTCAGGTTGGTGAAAGAGAGGACGGCGATCGACGAGTAGACGCGGTCACCTTCCGCGCGGCGCGCTACCGCGGTGACACCCTGTTCGCTCCCCGCTCCGACCGCGTCGGCACCGGCGCTGCTGCGGCGTCCTACCCACCAGGCCCCGAACACCAGGAGTCCGACACCGACGAGCGCCGCGATACCCGAGGGCCACCGACGCGAGGCGGGCATCGAGATGATCTGAGTGATCTCGCCAGACGCCGCCTCCTCTGTACGCTTCACGCCACCCGGCGTCGTCTCGAACGCCCACGCGAACACGAGGGCAATCGGGAAGCCGAGCAGGATGAGCACGAGGACGAGCGGCATGCCCCACTCGGGAATCCCAAGGGTCGGGAGCACGAGGTCGGCGACCTGAAGAACGACGAAGGCGACGACGCCGTATACCGCGGCGACCTTGAACACCTTGCGACGCTTGAGCTCGGCGAGGAAACGCTGATAGCCGGAGCTACGCCCCGGTGGACTCGGCGGGTTGTTACTCATGGGCGCAAGATCGGCCTCCGAAGCCGCTTACGGCAAGGATTGACTCTAGGGGATGGCTCCGCGCCAGCCGCTTCTTGCCCCCTTCCACTCCGGGGTTCAACTTTCTCGCCGCTTCCCCCGTCATATCATGATAGAGGCCATGGGCTCTCTCGGGAGCCCACGGGGTAGCCACGGCATCATTGAGTCGAGAGAGCAGTGAACACGTCGGTCGGGGAAGGATCGATGGGACTGACGCCGCGACCGATGGAGTGAGGTGGTGTGAGGATGGGTGACATGAACTTCTGGGAGCGGTTGAAGAACGGACGCTTCGTGCGCGTCCTGGTCGTCTATCTGGCGGCGTCGTGGATCATCCTGCAGCTCGCGGCCACGTTGAACGATCTGTTCGAGCTTCCCGCCTGGGTCGGACCTCTCACGCTCGCCCTCCTCAGCGTTGGTCTGATCATCGTGCTCGCCACCGCTTGGGTGCAGGCGCACCCGCTGACCGAGCATCGCGAGCAGGCGGATGAAGTCCCGGGCTCGTGGGAGGTCGACGTCAAGGAACTTGGCTCTGCCATCTCACGCGGCAGGATGCCGCATCTCACCTGGGGGCGCGCGATCCTCGGAGGCGTGTTCGCCTTTTCGCTGCTGTTCGGATTTGCCGGACTGTACGTGGTGATTCAGGACCGGGGCCGGAGCTTTGTGCCGAATCAGGCCGTCGCCGAGCCGACAGACCCCGGCATCGCCTTCCTGCCGTTCGAGGTGAGCGGCACCCAGCGCGCCAATCTGCGCGAGGGAATGGTGACCCTGCTCGACACGAGCCTCGACGGCGTCGCCGGAGTGCGGGCGATCGACGATCGCACCGTGCTGGCGCAGTGGGAGCAGAAGGTCACACCCGGGACTCGCGCCGACCTGGCGACATCCCTCCAGGTGGCAACCGCGACCGGAGCGCGATACGCCCTGGTTGGCTCGGTTGTCGACCTGGGCGATCAGATCCGGATGTCGGGCGAAATCTATGAGCTCCCGGGCGGCGCGTCGCTGGGGCGAGTCCAGGCCGAGGGAAGTCCGGACAGCCTCGCCGCCATCGTCGAAGACCTGGCGATCGAGACGCTCAGGACGCTCGGCCGCAGCGGAGCCGGCGGCGTACCGCCGGTCAACCTCGCGGGCGTGACTACCCATTCGCTCGCCGCGATGGAGGCGTACCTGGACGGTGAAGCGCTGTTCCGGACGGGAGATTTCGCCAGAGCGCAACCGTTCTTCGAGCAAGCGCTGGTAGCCGATTCGGCCTTCGCACTCGCCCACTACCGCATGTCTCAGGTGGTCGGCTGGACGCAGGGCGCCGGATCCGCCGACATCCAGATCCACCTCGAAGCGGCGCAGGCCGGCAACTTGCCGCCCCGCATGGCGCTGCTGGCGCGGGCCGGCCAGTTCCAGTCGCTGGAAGCGCTCGAGGAATTGCGGACCGTCGTGCAGCAGCATCCGGAGGATGCGGAAGCATGGTTCACGCTCGGAGATCTGCTGCTGCACGTCGGCGTGCTCGAGGTGGACGATGCGTTGGAACAAGCGGGCGAGGCGTTCTCGCGGGCAGTAGCGCTAGACCCGAGCTTCGCGCCCTATCTGATTCACCCGATCGATTTTGCCTTTCTCGACTACGACCCGGTCCGGGCCGAGGAAATGGTGGACACATACCAGGAGGCGAGTCCGGGCTCGGACGCGGACCGCACGCAGCGCCTCATGTACGAGCTGGTGTTCGAGCCGAACTCGGACTCGGAGGTGACGGAGGCGGCGATCGATACGCTGGTCGATCTCGGCATGATGGGACGCTACATGGCGTTGCTCGGCCAGCCGCGGGCCTCGCGGCTCGGCGAAGCGATCCATCTGCGCGTCGGCGAAGAGACCGAGCACCTGCCCGGCTCTCTCTGCTCGGCGTACGCCCTGGCCGAGGGCCGGTGGAGCACCTTCATCACCTACGTGACGGACGAAAGGCTTTCGCGTCAGGACCGGCTCAACTGTCTTTTTAGTGCGTACTTTCGGGATTATCCCGTTCCCGCGGAGCTTCTGGAAGAAGCGGGTGCCTGGGCGGCTGAGGGAAACGGGGCCGACTACATCTGGGTCGGTGCCTATGCCGCATCACAGGGGCGCTGGGACGAGTACGATGCGGCGATCGCCGCCTTCGACGAGAGAGTAGAGGCGGCCAGCGCCGCGGGTGATTCTTCGACACTCGACTTCCTGACCCACGTGCGACCCATGCTCGAGGGCTACGGAGCGTACGCGAGGGGAGAGCTCGAAACCGCGGCCGAGATTCTCGAGTCCATGCCACGGACGTACCGATGGCCGCCCGTTCGGTGGTGGATCGGTCGCATCAATCTCGAGCTCGGCCGACCGGACATCGCGGCGCGCTACTTCCAGAGCTTCTTCGTCCAGTGGGCGCCGTGGACACGCTCGCTGTTCTACCTGGGGCAGGCGTACGAACAGATGGGCGACCTCGAGAAGGCACAGGAGGCGTACGCGGAGTTCATTGATATCTGGAAAGACGCCGACCCGGAGCTGCTGCCGATGGTCGAAGAGGCAAACCTGCGGCTCGAGGCGGTCCTCGCGGAGCGAGGGTGAGCGGCACGCGAGCGGCATTCCTGGTCGGCGTCACACCGCGCGTTGTTGCCGGCGCGACCGCGATCGGAATGCTCGTTCTCTTCACTCCCGCAGAGTCACGCGCACAAGTGGACCGTCGGGGTGCTGCCGTTCGGACCGCTTTCGGCGTCGCCTACGCAGGTGCCAGCCTCGACGAGGGCCGACCGGCCTTCGACCAGACCGCCGTGTTCACCTGGGGCGCGCAGCTGTGGGGCGGCATCTCCCGGACGGTCGGCCTTCAGGCCGAGGTGGTCTGGCAACCGACCAACGTGAGCAACCCGAGGATCCAACAGGCCTTCAGCGCCCTCTACCTTGTGGGCGGGCCGGAGTTCTCGTTCGGGCAGGTCTACGTGCGGCCGAATGCCGGTGTCGTGTGGCTCTATCCGACCGGCGCCAAGGCCAAGGGGGACACCGACAACGCGTTCGCCTTCGGTTTGGCGATCGGAAGCGAGCGGCAGGTCGACAAGGCGTTCCACGTGGTGCCGGAGCTGCTGACCCGGATGTCCGTCGAGTCCGGCCTCTTCACGTGGATGGTGGGCGTGCAGCTCGGTCTCGGCTGGCGCTCGAACCCGTACTGATCGCGAACCGAAGCCTAAGAATCGCCGAGGGCCGCTTCCTGGAGGTCCTGGAGAAGCTGCAGCGGTTCGAGGCCGTGTGCTCCCGCCGCAAACTCGAGCGAATGCCCTCCCCCGCAACAGAGATCGAGCCCCGCTTCGGCGATGACCGTCGCCGTCGACGGGAACCCCTCGTGCACTTCCGACACCGTGGACTCTAGCGTGATGCCGGTCCGGGTGAACAAGACGACGAACTCGGCCCCGGATCGGACGTCGGTCGCGTGAGCGAACCCACGCCGCGCCATGACCTCATAGAGTGGAATCGGCTCGAATGGAGCCGTGACTTCAAGTCTGCTTCCAATCTCGATCTCGTCCGCCGCACTCATGATCGCGTCGAAGGGCTCCTCACCCATCGCGAGGATGGGTCGGACATCGAGCGCCACGGTCTGCCCGTCGGCGGTGCTGCGAATGTGGTTCACTGGGTCTCCTCCGTTTGGCTCACGCCGCTCGTTTCCGCAACGCGGGGCGAGCGATCAGCATCGCCGCCTCGACGAGAATGATACCCGTGCCGCCCGCAAACGCTGCGGCGCCGAGGTACGCCACGATCCCCGCTTCCAACATGACGCCGGCCGCCAACAGCCCGACCCCCGCCGCCAACATCCAGCCGCTGGCAAAGCCGAGGGCCGGCCGCGTCAGGTCGGCCACCTTCGGCATATCCGGCTGACCGACCATCGAGCTGAAACGCTCCATCCAGACCAGGAACGGGATGATCTTATGGTACACGCCCGCGACGAAGATCACGAGCCACCCGAGCAGCCCGATCGTGGCGTAGCCGATTCCGAGATGAGGTGTCGCGCCGCCAAACAGGATGTACGATCCGAGTATGGTGGCCACCACGAGGAACGAGAGTGAGATGGCGACGTTCGTGAGCCCCGGATCGAGGTGTTTGCGGGTCCGGGTCCGGAAGTACTCGGTCGCCAGGAAGAGGTAGAGCAGCACGCCCGCCACGGTCGCCATGCCGCCGATCCTCATCATCCACTCGATGGACCACAGCCGGCCGACCGAGTACCCGACCAGACCCAGAAAGATGAAGGGACCGATCCACCGAAGTGGCCACTCCGGCTGACCGCGAGAGAGAAGAAACATCGGGAGGAGCTTACTCCCGACTCCGACGACGGTGAGGGTGCCGAAGCCGACCGCCGCCAGATGTGCGTGCGCGGCGAGCATGTCGAGGGTCGCGAGAGACCACCAGCCGAGCGCGACGCCGATGCGGGCCCCGGCCAAACCCATTGCGAGACCGAGGGCCATGTGGGCGCCGACGACGTAGCGGCCGATCGTCTTCCCGCGCGTCGCTTTTCGTCGTTGCGGAAACAGGTTCCACGAGACGCCGCCGACCGCGATGAAAAGCAGCAACCAGCCGGCGGCGAGAAGGAGCGGGCTCCAAGCCGCCGCACCGAGAACCAGGCCCAGGACACCCGCCTGGAGTAGCCAGAACGTTGCGCGGGCGACTGGTACGCTCCGCACCGGAACGCCGAGCGTCACGGGAAAGAGCTGATAGAGCGCTCCGAAAATGGTCGTTGTCAGGAACCCGAGCGTGAAGCAGTGGGTCACGGCGATTACGCCCGGAGCCAGATAGGCGCCCCTGATCAGATTAGGGACGACGATGACGAGACCGACGGCCCCCGCAGCCATCCACGCGATTCCGGCCGCGAAGTGCGTGATGGGCAGCGACCTGGGAGGCATGATCTCGGCCGGCGGCGGGGCTGCCGACCGCGGTCTCATTTCGCGTAACCCTCCGGCACAGTCTTCGTCTTGTAGTCGCGCTTGGTGATCGCGCCGGGCACGAACGCGCCGTCGCGCACCTGCCCGAGGACTTTGGGCAGCAGCGTCTTCATCATTCGACCCCAGCCCATCTTCATCGAAATTCGCGACCACCAGCCGAGCGTGTCCAGTCCCTGCTGCTCGAGAACCAGCCGCGTTCCGTCCGCTTCCGGCGTCAGAATCCAGGTGACCGTCATGGCCGGTGGCCGCGGAGCCTGCGGCTTGGACGGCAAAATGGTCCAGCTATAGCTCAGACGGAGCGGAGCCTCGACTTCGAGCACTTCACACTCGGTGATCCCGCCAAAGCCAGGCATTGGGTCGACATGGAAACGAAAAGTACGGCCCACCACCGGTTCGAAATTGTTTGGCATCAGCCACTCGGCCAGCGCCTGTGGATCAGTGAGGGCGATCCACACATCCTCGGGTGGGTGCGGGTAGAACTTCTCCTTGCGAAGCATCTGGGTCATCGTCGGTCCTCCAGGTGCGTGCCGAGCGCTTCGAGCTTCTGATCCCAGAAAGAGCTGAAGTACGCGAACCATTGGGCGGTCTCTTTCAGGGGACCGATCCGCAGACGGTACAGCCGGCGTCTTCCGTCGCGGCGCGGTGCCACCAACCCCGCTTCACGGAGAACAGCCAGGTGCTGTGATACCGCGGACTGGCTCTTGGCCGTCTCGAGCTGCAGTTCGCTCACCGAGCGTTCTCCGAGGCTGAGGAGTTCGAGCACCCGACGCCGGGTGGGGTTGGCCAGAGCATCGAAGGCGGTGGACAGTCTCGCGCTTGCGACGGTACGCTCCCGCCGGGTCGAGCCCGCGTTCATGGTCTGCGTGCCTCTCTTAGTGCTGGTCGATGAGGACCGAGTCTCCGTCTCCCCGAGGAGCAATAATATATTAGTAATCTCTAATGTGTCAAGGGTGACGAGCGAGCACGTTGATGCGAAGTCCCCGGGGCAATACGGTCGACCTGCCCGAAATAAGGGTCAGCCGGAGGCGACGAACTTCCTGGCTTCGTCGAGTCCGGCGCGACCGGACGAGTCGGTGGCCAGCGCCAAAAGCTCCGTGTAATAGGCGGCCGCCACCTCGCCCTGACCCGCTCCCCGCGCCGCCCGCGCCGCCCCGATCAGGCTGTTGAATCGTCGCGGCCACATCTCGAGCGATCGTTCGTAGGCGGCCAGGGCGTCAGCCGGACGATCGAGCTCCAGGTACATGTCCCCGAGCAGCTCGTAGGCCGGTTGGAGGGCGCCCGGCGTGATCGGGTGCTTCTCCGTCGTCGCCTCCAGCTCGGCGGCCGCGTTCATCGTTCGCAGAGCTACGTCGGTGTCTCTCGCCGCGAGCTGCGCCCACGCTTCGACGGCCATCCGCTGGATCTCGACCTGCGTCGCCCAGTAAGCCTCGTTCTGTGCGGTCACGGCGTCACGCAGCTCGGTCAGGCGTGCTTCGGCCTCCCAGGCGCCCGACGCGTCGCCGGAGCGTGCCGCTCCCAGCCCTCGGGCGAACCAGGTGATCGCCTCCGTAGCCGGGAACCGATCCCACGGGAACGACTCGGGCTGACGCGGCGCGAGCTGGGCGGCATCCGCCCACTGCCTGAGCTCGACGCGATAACGGGCCGGAGTCGATGCGAGGTGGAAGGCGCTGATGAAGGTCTCCTGGTACGGGGACTTCGCGGCCAGCTCGTCGATCGCTGACATCGCGGCCGCGTCGTCAGCCTTCTGCAGGTAGGCGTACTCGAGATAGTCGATCGCGTGCGGGAAGTGATGTGACACGTACTCGCCGGCCGGGTGCTCGAGCGCGGCGTCGGCCGAGCGTCGGTTCCAATCGATGACCTCATCCCACTCTCCGAGCCGCACAAAGATGTGGGTTGGCATGTGCAGTGCGTGCGGTACGGCGGGCGCAATGTCGTTGTAGCTCCGCGTGATGTCGACGGCCATGTCCGCGCGACCGTCCACATCGTTGGCGTGGATCGTGTAATGCACCGAGCCCGGGTGGGTCGGTTCATACGCGTTGATCGCGGCCAGGACCTCGGCAGCTGCTGCGCGCTGGGCGCCCGGATCATCCGCGCTGGCAGCGGTCGCCAGCTGCGACAGGGCCCACAGGGAGCCTGCTTCAGGGTCGTCCGGATATGCTTCGTGGACCTTCACCATCCCGACCGCGAACCGCTCGAGTCGCGTCGGCCAGCCCGCACTTTCCGGATCCCGGTAGAAGCCTTCGGCGGCCTCGATGAACAATCGCTCTCGCTCGGATAACTCGCCGGCGCTCTTGGCGAGCTGGACTTCCTCGTAGCCACGCATCAGGTCCGTCGCCGAGGGGCGCGTCGGCCACAGTGGCTGAAACAGCGTCATCGCGATCCCCCAGTGCGCCATCCCGCACTCGGGCTCGGCTTGTGCCAGAGCTTCGAACTGGGCGCGCGACTCCACATACATCATGTGGTGAAGCAGCGCCACGCCACGCTCGAACTCCTCCTGCGCCTCGGGAGAGCAGCTGATTTCGAAGCTCACGGCACCCAACTGTGCGCCGTGCCCGACATCTCCCGCAGCCGCGTATCCCACATCCGCATTCACCGTGGCGTCAGGATCCGCCGATGCGTCGTCGGCCGGTGCACAGGCGATCCCGAAACCCGCGATCGCGAATGCTGCCGAGGCCGCGACAAAATGACGTGCGAGCCGACTGGCACCCTTCTGCGCATGGAGCGGCTGATACATAAAAAAAACCTCCTGGCTGGTTCTCGTTCTTCGGACTTACAAGATGTGCTGTCGAGTCCCGAAAGGCGATATACCCCCCACGTCTTGACCTCCAATTAATATTACAGTTATATTACGATCGTATACAAACTAGGATATTAACATGTCCGCACGGCGGCCCCAGGACCGCATCTTCACTCTGTTCGGGGACTACCTCCTGCACCGCGGGGAGCCCGTATGGGTCGGGAGCCTGATCGCGCTGCTCGCGCCGCTCGGCCTCAGCGAAGGAGCGATTCGAACGACCCTCTCGCGCATGATCAGCAAGGGGTGGCTGTCGTCCGAGCGCCGAGGCCGGCATGGCTTCTACGACCTCACTCCGGCGGGACGAAGCCTGCTCGAGGAGGGGGAATCGCGCATCTACTTCCCTACCTGGGACAAGCCATGGGATGGCACATGGCGCATCGTCTCTTACTCGATCCCCGAGGGTGACCGGCACCTCCGCGATCGCCTCCGTATTCG
>JBFILW010000053.1:0-15144 GCA_041612005.1 Gemmatimonadota bacterium | reverse complement strand
GGCAAGGCGCAACTGGGCCCCGTCTGAATACTCGATGAACGGCCTAATCTACGCGAATCGCCCTTGGGCCGGGAAGCGCTGCGGGGCCAGGAGCGAACAAACCGGCTCCACTGTGGCAGGTCCACGACAGCAGGACCGCGATTCCGGTGCACTCAGGCGCGGTCCCGTATGAACTGCCGGTTGGCGTTTGCCTTGCGGTGATTTTCCAGAGCCTGGCAGGCGTCGAGCCCGTCCCGTGCGCCGGAGTCACCGAGTCGAAACAGGTACGTGCGCGGCGGGAAAAACGCCTCGACTTCCAATTCGTCACAGTGACGCTCGAGTCGCGGCGCCAGGTGCCGGAGCTCATCGGTATGCAGACTACCGAGCATCACGTAGTCCACGCCCTGGCGACGCAGGTCCTCGATGTAGCTGTCGACATCCCCGACCAATGTCGCCTGCAGCAAAACCGACTGGCGGTGGGTGTAATAGTAGAGAGCCTCCGGCTTTGCCGTCACGAACACAGCCTCATCCGGAGTGCGCTGATCGATGTAGTCGACGGCGCGCAGATAGCTGGCCCGATCGACCTGCAGGCACTTCGGTGGCGCAGTGAGTGAGAATTCTCCGCAACTCGAGCGAAACTGCACGAGGTCCACCGTTCGCTTGACACCCCCGAAGACCAGGAGAGCGGTGGCCACTGCCACGGCCGGTAGTGCCCAGGAGGGCCGAAACCGTCCAACGATGACAGTGATTCCGAGTAATGCAGTCGCGAGCAGCAACGGGATCAGCGGCTCGAGGAATCGAGGTCGATGGTACGGCCATACGACAAGGAGTACGCCGTACAGAAGCATGTAGATGACCGCCACGGGCCAGCGGCGGAGTAGGTAGGTCATCCCAACCAGGACCGTCACGATCGCGGTGGTGGAAATCACCGCGTTGTCCACGGGTGTTCCGGGGATGGTCGGCACCGCCAACACCCAGGGGAGCGTGAGCCCGGCGTAGTTGGGCAATAGCTTGGCAACACGCTGTCCCAGCTCCGCCATCAGTCCGAACGCCCCACCCTGGTCCAGCGCATCCGCAAAATAGTGGTAGCCGACGACTTGATCGGGAGCGACCGCACCCCAGACCATCCACGCCCCCACTGTGGCCAGCGCCGTAGCGGTGAAAGCGGCCAATGGCCGGTAGCGGCGCTCGGCGAGCCACACGATCCCGATCGCGGCTACCAGGGAGAGGCCGACACTGCGCGTCAGGGCCGCCGCAATGGCGGCCCCGCCAGCCACCCACAGCATCCGGGTGCTCGGTTTCCGTCCAGCGACAGCCCAGAGGGCGAGAAAGCTGAGGGCGATATAGAGCGTCTCGGAGCGGACACCTCCCGGTCTCTGCACGAGATACGGGTTGATGGCCATGCAGGCCATGCAGAGGAGAGCGCCCGTTGCGGACCAGCCGCGCTTGATCGCCGCGAAGGTGATCGCCAGAGCAACGACCGAGATGCCGATGTTCATCAGAACGAATCCGCTGAAGCTCTCCCCGATCACGACAGCCCACACGGCGAGCACCGCCGGATAGAGCGGCGGATAGATGCTGTGGTACGGGAGGCCGACCAGGTAGAGATCGCGGTAGCTGAAGTCCCGCAGCGAACGCGCCAGGAGCATGTAGCGTCCGTCGTCCTGGGCGGAGATGAGGCCTATCTCCCGTGCCTGCCAGACGAGAATCACGTGGACGATGAGCAATGCGCAGGCGATCGCCCACACGAGCTTCTCGCCCAACCGCTCGTCGATCGAGCTCATGAGGCTGGTGCTATTCGAATCCACCATGTCTCTACTGACGCCGTCGTACACGCCCTGACCGTGTTCATCAGCGCGCAACTCTGCAGGAAGCGGACCAGCCGCGGCGCACGGAGGGAGAAGCTACGAATGGTACCTCGACGGTCAAGGACCCGGCCTTCACACGCTGAGCTCGGGAAGCTGGCCCCTGCGAAAACGTATGCCGCCCACGGCACTCAGCGCACCGAAGTAGAGCAGAACTCCCAGCCCGATCATCACCGGCACACTGTAGGGTCCCAGCAGGCTGAGCCCGACAGCCATGACCGCACCGGCAAGCAGCGAGCGCCACAGTCGTGATGCGTGTGGCGAAGGCCACCCATACACGCCTCCGGCCCGAAAGGCCAGAAGCATCCGAAACGCTTCTGTAAGAACCGACGCAATCGCTGCCCCGTAGATCCCGAACGGGGGGATCAACAGCAGGTTCAGCAGCAGGTTGAATGCAGTCGCCCAGGCCGTAAGCCGAAGAACGCTGTCTTCGCGCCCGTTGGCGATCAGCCCGGCAATCGGGATGTCGCGCAGCAGTCCGAGCGGGACGGACCAGACGA
The DNA here is from genome assembly GCA_041612005.1 of Gemmatimonadota bacterium. Classification (GTDB taxonomy): domain Bacteria; phylum Gemmatimonadota; class Gemmatimonadetes; order Palauibacterales; family Palauibacteraceae; genus JBFILW01. The sequence goes on along the minus strand of JBFILW010000053.1, from coordinate 12,800 downwards.
CGATCTGCAACGCGAGCACCGCGGGTCCATACGCCGGCCCGAACACGAGCGAGATGATCGGTCCGCCAAGCAGACTCCCCCCGATCGCGATCGGAAAACCGATCGCGAACACATGCGCATGGGCGGTCCTGTAAAGGGCGAGCTGGCGATGTCGATCGCTCCCCAACCGTGTAAGAGTCGGAAGGAGACTGATGCTGTAAGCGATCCCGAGGTTGGCCAGAAACCCGATCAGCGTGTAGGCGGCGGCATAGTAACCGACGCTCGCGCTGCGCCCGGTGAAAAGGCGAATGAAAATGAGGTCGGAGTTGTAGATCATCAGCCCCAGGAGGGCGCTGAGAACCAGCGGCCAGGCCCGGCGAACGAGTGGACGAAGAACCGACCAGTCGAGCCGGGGGCGGAGCTTGATCCCGAACCGGCCGACCAGCCAGGCCATGATCGCGACGGCGAGAAAGTCCCCGGCCACCTTGGCCATCGGCACCCGCACCAGGTCCTCCGAGCTGCGCACGAAGGCGAACACGAGCCCCACCATCAGCAGCTCGCCGAGGGTGCGGGACAGGCTCACGTAAGCGGTCTTCTCGAGACCGATGTGGATCCAGCGCGTGCTAGCGCCCACCGCCAGCAGCGTAATGCTGTACACAGCAAGCACCTTGCCCTCCGCGGGCGGCAGCACGAGCAGTCCGACTGCGACGAGCAAAGTGACCAGCAGGGCGGAGACGAGAATGCGAGCGGTGAGGACAACCGGCGCCAGCCTGTCGAGGTCAGCTCGTCGAGCCGCGATCTCGCGGACTCCCAAACCGAGGTCGATCCCGAAGTCGGCGACGCGCGTGAAGTAGAGAACGATCGCCGCCGCCAGCTCGATGATTCCGTAAGACTCGGGCCCGAGGACGCGGGCGACGTACACAGTCGCGGCGAAGGCTATGATCCGCGCGACGGCCTCGCCTGAGCCGAGCGTCAGGAAATTGCGCGCGACCAGCCGTTCCGAGCCGGCCTCCGGCGCCGCCGATGTCATTCGATCGCCAGGCCTTCGGCGTCCGGCCCGTAGTCGCTCAAATAGTCATCGAGGGCAAGGCAGGCTTCCGCCGTCTCCCTGTCGGGCCGCTCGTCCTCCGGGATGGAGGCCGACGGCAGCCGGAAAAGGACCGTGCGCCTGTGGAAGATTCGCTCCACATCCAGCTCCTGGCAGTTCACGCGGAGCATGAACGCGAACCTCGCCGACCCCGCCGTCAGCAGAGCCCAATCCACGCCCTGCTCCGCCAGGTAGTCGAGGAACACCTCGGGTCTCACCCGAATCGCCAACTCCCCATCGATCGACCGGCGGCCCGAATAGTAGTAAAGCGTCTCGGGCATTTTGGTCACGAAAGAGTCATCGGGGTCGGTGACTTCCGAGATGTAGTGCACCGCCTGCAGGAAACTGCTTTGCTGGGGCGACAAACACTCAGGGGGCTCCGCGAGGCTCAAGGGGCCGCACGACATCTGCCGCGCAACGCGGGGCGCCGACCGTATGACACCGGTCAATGTCAGCATGAGCCCCAGGACGACCATCGTCGGAGTGGCCCACCTGCGCCGCACGGCTGACATGAGCGCTCCCGCCCCGAGCAGGAACCCGAGAACGAGCAGTGGAAGCACGGGCTCCAGAAACCGCGCTCGCATGAACGGCCACGCAATAAGCGCTGCGGCGTACAGCAGGAGGTAGATGCCCGTCACTTTCCAGCGTTTGAACAGCACGAGCAGTCCGGCAAGCAATGACCCGATCACGGCCAGGCTGGACAAAGCGTTGTCGATCGGAGTCCCGGGGATGGTCGGCATTGGAAGCGACCATGGAAGTGTCTCGCCGAAGTAACGGAAGAAGCGAACTCCCGTGCGCCTCCACAGGACCGTCAGCCAGTGCGGCGGCTCGACTCCGGTGTTGCCGAGAATGTCTCCGAAGTAGTTGCTGCCGGCGTGCTGCTGCGGGGCCAGGGCCGTCCAGGCGACCCAGAGGCCGACAGTCAGCAGCGACACGCAGGCCAAGATCGCCACCGCCCTGTAGCGGCGCTGGTAGATCCACAGAATCAGGATCGCGGCAAGCAACGTGACCCCGACGGTCCGAGTAAGCGTCGCCAGGAGTGCCGCGAGTACCGTGAGCACCAGTGCTTGCGTGGTCGGGCGGGTGCGGGACAGAGCCCAGAGCGCCACGACGCTGAAGAACATGTAGGCCGTCTCGGAGCGCAGGCCGCCGGCGCGCTCGATCAAGAATGGATTCACGCAGAGAGGTGCCAGGCACAGAAGAGCGATCAGCGGACCCCAAATGCGTTTGACGCCGGCGAACAAGAGGCCGAGCGCCGAAACCGAAAGGATGATGTTGAAAGCGACAAAGTTGTCGAAGCTCTCGCCAACGATCGATCCCAAAGTGTAGAGGAGAGCAGGAAAGACCGGCGGGTACAGGCTGTGGGCCGTACCCGCGGTCAGGAAGAGGTCGTTGTAGCCGCCTTGGGCGAGGGAGCTCGCGAGAATCAGGTAGCGGGCATCATCCCGCATGAGCAGCACGCCCGGTTCCCGAGCCAGCCAGCACACGGTCGCATGCACAGCCAGGAGGAGCCCGGCGACCAGCCAGGCGCGCCGGTCGGAGAGCGCCCGTTCCAGTGTGTCGTTCGGTCTCGGAGCGATCGACATGTGAGCGGAAGCGATCTGGCGGTCAGGCCGGCGAGAACCAGGAAGCGTCCGGCTGCGCCGACCTGATCTCAGGGGCCACGATCAGGGAGGCAGGACGTCGCCGGGTCAGGTAACCGAGCCATTCGCCCCACGACCAGGCCAGGACCAACGCACTCAGTGGCAGTAGGGCGCGAACGAACCGGCGCCGCGACCCCCGGTCTCGGGCGGCCTTCCGTCCCATGCGTGAGAGGAGGATAATCGGCAGCGCCGGTGAAAACAAAAGATAGTAGAATCGACGCAGCGCGCTGCCGAACTCGAGGCGCGTGCACCCGAACAGCCTCCCGAATGCGTAGCGCTCGTAGACCGCGGCGCCGAATCTGACCCGCCGTCGCATGCTCACCCGCGCCGCGGGAGTCAGCCACAGCACGCCGAAACGAGTCCGCAGCGCATCGTTGATCGCCGTTTCGTGAAAGATGCTCTCCCAGGTCGCAGCCACTGTCTCCAGGTACTCGCGCCGGTAGGCCACGTTGCACACGGTCAGCGAAGGCGACGGGCCGGCAGGAATCGCCTGGCTGTAGCGGAAGAAGTCTACGTAGTAGAACGCCCAGTCGACCGACGAAACGTCCGCGTCCGTCTCGACGAGGCCGCCGACCGCCGCCCGGCCCGGCACCTGGACTTCCTCAACGAGGTGCCTGACCCAGCCACTCGACGGCAGACAATGGTCCTCGGTAAGCAGAACGATGTCGCCGGTAGCCTCTCGGATCGCGCGTGCGGCAAGCTCGAGCGGTGTGCGCTGACCCTCGTTAACCACGACGCGCACACCCGGGAAGCGAGCGGTGACATCCGGGATCCCGACAATGTGTGGATCATGGACGACCACCGTGTCGAATCGGGGCGCGTCTTCCTGCGCGTCCAAACCGCGCAGGCAGCGCTCGAGATGTGCGGGGCTGCAGATTCCGACCACGGCGACCGTGACGGAAGGCTCGCGACCTGTATCTCCGGAACGCATTCGTAACCGTGCGGCTGATGGCGGCCGGAGCCCGGCGGAAAGTCGGGCTTACGCGGACGCGTCCGCCGCGGTCCGTTTGATCTGAACGAGGCGGTCGCCGTTCTCAGTGGCGCTGTCGCCCGTCGCCTCATCCTCAATCGGCAGCCGGTCATCATCCATCCGGATGGTGAGGCGCTGGTCGGGGGCCAGCGGCAGAGGACGTCGCCACACCTTGGCTCCGAGCATCGCGCGAGCCAGCTGAGTCGGCTGGTAAGTAAAGCTTGACCACATGAACACTTCGGTCGTGCAGTGACACTCCTTCCTGCTCACGCAGCCTCGGAGCTCCTCCGCGTGGGCCGAACTCCAGATCTCCCAGAACGAGTTCTTTCGCAGGTTCCCGAGCGGCTCGTGGATCTCGCAGACGCCCACGTCGCCGTTGGCGTAAACCACCGCACTCAGCTGGCCTGCGCGGCAGGGAATCACCTGGTCATCTTCCTTGATCGTCTTGACTTTCGCCCACTGCAACATGGGCTCGACGAGCGCCCCATAACGTCCCCGTTCGCGCGGCGCCCAGAGCTGTTTGATGTACTCGTAGAGATCTTCGTACTGCTGCAGGCTCGGGCCCTGAAGGGACGGATCCTTCCGGTCGCCCCGGATAATGGCCAGGTTATGATGGTCCATCTTGGGGCAGCGCTCGTACAGGTAGGTCGTGAGCTTCTTGATCTCGTCCATGTTCACGTCAGTGGCCGTCGAGATCGAATGGACCCTCAGCCGCGGGTCCTTCTCCTGGATCTCGATGAGCGCATCGTAAGTCTCCATGGCCTTCTTGAACGCGTTCCTCGCCACTCGGAACTCGTCGTGGAACTTGGGCATACCGTCCAGGGACAACTCGACGACAAACAGATCGAGGCTGGGCTCTTTCAGCGTCTCGGTCACCTGCTTGACCGTCCGGTCAGTGAAGAAGCCGTTCGAAGGCACGTAGATCTGCTTCACGCCATTGTGCTGGATGAACTGGCGGCAGATTTCGGCGAACTCCTTACGCAGGAACGGCTCCCCGCCGGACAGATTCAGATTCTCGATCTTTCCGAGGGAGCGTGACAGCTCGAACAGCTCATCTTTGGTGAGGTCATCCTTGCCGTTGAGGCTGCGCCAGTAGAAGCAGTGATCGCACTTCATGTTGCACAGCGAGTTGATGAACAGCACCAGGAACGGGGGACTCGGAAGCTTCTCGTAGTTCATCCGAGTGAGGCGTACGTGGCGTTTGATCCGATCCACCACTTTCATGCGTAGTCTCCTACAGCTGTGTTGCCCGTTCCAGGCTGCCCACACGGCATGGGCGCAAGGTCGGAGGTTCGCCACAGAGCAACTATCATGCCCATCAACGTCGCGCCGAAAGCGTCTCCGTGGCGTACAGAAACAGTGTCGGGGCCTCCGGCGCAACCCGGCGCGGGGGAGCCGGCGCTCAAGTGCCGTCGCATTGGCGAGTCGTTCAACTCGAGCCCGGGGGTGTTGCCTCCACGCAACGGGACTTGGCACGCCGGCCATTGGCATCTGATGCTCGCGCTCATAACATGCTACAAGGCAGATATTTATGCCGGCGCAAGATGACCGTGGGCCGTCGGGCCCCGTAATTGATTCCTCGCTCACGCGGAGTTCACGGCGTTCAGTGACCGCCGACATGCCGATCGCCTGCGCATCGGAGACAGCGGAACTACTGGGTGCTTCTCGACGCCAGCGTTGGAGCAAGCCCAATGAGTGAACGGAGCCTCGTTTCGGTTGTCGTTCCGGTTTTTAACGAACAGGACGTGATCGACACCTTCTATCAGCGCTGCACCCGCGCCATGGAGGCAATCGGGCACGTCGACCATGAGATTCTGTTCGTGGACGACGGCAGTCGCGACACGTCGTACGAGCGGCTGGTGGCGCTCGCAAACTCGGACCCCCGTGTGCGAATCGTGAAGTTCTCGCGCAACTTCGGCCACCAGATCGCGATCACTGCCGGTATCGACCACGCGAGAGGGGATGCGGTCGTAGTCATCGACGCGGACCTTCAGGACCCACCCGAAGTGATCGCCGATTTTGTCGAGAAGTGGGAAGAGGGATACGACGTCGTCTACGGTGTGCGTTCGGACCGTGAAGGCGAGACCCAGGCCAAGCTACTCACGGCTCGGCTCTTCTATCGGATTCTCCGCCGCTTCACGAGCGTCGAGATTCCGGTCGACGTCGGCGACTTCCGTCTCATGAGCGCTCGAGCGACGGCTCAGTTCCGCGAGCTCCGCGAAAAGGACCGATTCGTCCGCGGCCTGGTGAGCTGGATGGGATTCAAGCAGATCGGCGTCGAGTACAGCCGGCAATCGCGAGTAGCCGGCGAGACGAAGTACCCGTACCGAAAAATGGTCAAGTTCGCCCTGGACGGGATTACGTCTTTTTCGAACGTACCCTTGAAGCTCGCCACCTGGCTGGGCTATTTCGCGTCGCTCCTCGCGTTCATCTACCTGGTGACCGTGTTCGTGCAAAAAGCGCTCGGGCACACAGTGCAGGGTTGGGCAACGATCATGGTCGCTTTGCTCTTCATGGGTGGTGTCCAGCTCGTCTCACTTGGTATCATCGGCGAGTATATCGGCCGCATATTCAACGAGATCAAGCCGAGGCCGATGTACGTTGTCGACACGGTCTATTCGACGGCCGCAGCCAAAGTCACGCAGCCCGAAGAGATGCGGAAGACCGTACTCTGAAACCGGACCTCTTCATCACCGGGCCCACCGGGTTCGTGGGCCGGCACGTTCTGGATCACATCGAGCCGGGTGACTTCGGCGAGATTCATCTGCTCTCACGTCGGCCGCCCAGCCTTCCCGAGACCCTGACAGACCGGGCGCGCACGCTGCTCGGAGACCTGTCCGACCCCGGGACGTACCGCGCGGCGCTCGGCGAGCGGACGATCGTCATCCATCTTGCCGCGACGGTCGGCAATGCCCCGCCGGATCGGCACCAGGAGACGAATGTAGAGGGGACGCGAGCACTGCTGGCGGCGTCAGAGGACGCGGGCATTCGGCGCTTCCTGCTCGTCAGCACGATCGCGGTCACCTTCGATGACATATCCGGCTATCCATACGCGCTCAGCAAGCGCGCGGCCGAAGATCTCGTCCGGAAGTCGCGCCTTGACCACGTAGTCGCGCGGCCGACCATCGTGCTCGGGCTCGGGTCGCCCATCTGGGACCGTTTCAGGTCTCTCGCCGCCGGTCCGTTGCTGCTCGTTCTCGGCTCGGGCCGGACGCGCATCCAGCCGGTATGGGTCGACGACCTCGCAATCGCGCTCCTGCGGCTGGCGGTCGAGCCCGGTGCCGCCGGGCGAACCCTGGAGCTAGGCGGCCCGGAGGCGCTCACCGTGGAGGACTTCCTGCGACGGGTTCGGGGTGCGATGGGAAAGGGCGCTGGTCCGGCCCTGCACATCCCGCTTCGACCGGTACTGGCCCCGCTGCGCCTGGTCGAGAAGACCACACCGCTCCGACTCCCGGTGAGCGCCGGACAGTTCTCATCTTTCGTGTACGATGGAGTGGCGCAACGCGACGAGTTGGCCTGGCCCCCAGACGTAGAGCGAACCGACGTCACTGCGATGCTCGAGAGGCTGTCGTGACGCTGCCGGAGCGCGAGGGCCGCGTATTCTCCCGCTACCTGCTTGGAAGCGTCGCCGATGGTTCCATCCTCGACACCTACGCCGCGGCGGTCGGGAGCGGCGCCGCAGGAGCCTGCCCGGAACCTGGCGCGTTCGACAGGTTCCTGACCTGGATGGCGCGCCTCAATCCAGTGGCGACGCGAGCCGTGGACGTGTACACCCGGTACTTTTTCCCCGCCGCTCCGGTCCGCAAGCGTCTCATCCTCATGCTGGCCATCCTCGAGTGCCACGCCCGCCCCTACGCCGAACTGGACACCGTTGACGGCGGCGGGCGAGGCTTGATCTACTTCCGAATTGGTCGCGCGGCGCTCGGCTCGATGATTCTGCTCGTCCTGGCCGCGGTGTTTCTGAGTCCGCTGCGCGTCGTGATGGGCGGGCGCCCGACCGTGAGGTCCTGAGATGGCGACGATCACCGTCGTGGGCTCGGGGGCGAGCGGGGTGCATTTCGCGCTCAGTGCCCTCCACAAGGGTCACCGGGTGCGCATGCTGGACGTCGGCAAAACCGGGCCGGCTGCGATGAGGCCGGAAGACAGCTTCACGCAGCTCAAGGAAAACCTCGCGAACCCGATCGACTATTTCCTCGGCTCCGACTTCGCATCCGTCGTTTATCCCGACCGCTCGGCCGAGTTCTATGGTTTCCCGCCCGGTAAGGACTACATCTTCGAGCCGGTGCCGCAGTACCAGATCGAGGCACGCGAGTTCGCGCCGCTCTCTTCGTTTGCCCGGGGAGGCCTGGCCGAGGCGTGGACAGGCGGTTCCTATCCGTTCAACGACGCCGAGCTGTCCCAGTTTCCGTTCGGCTATGAAGACCTGGCGCCATTCTACGAGGCCATTGCACGCCGGATCGGCATAACCGGCGCCAAGGATGACTTGGCCGATTTCATCCCCATGCATGACGAGCTCACTGAGCCGCTGCGGCTCGACCCTCATTCGGTCCAGCTCATGCGATCATACGCTCGCCGCCGGGACGCCCTGCGGGAGGGCCAGCGATGCCACATGGGACACGCCCGCCTTGCCGTACTGACCCAGGATCGAGACGACCGCCACGCCTGCGCGTACCTCGGCCGTTGTCTGTGGGGATGCCCGATCAGCGCCCTCTACACGCCGCAGGTAACGCTGGAGGAGTGTCGCAGGCACCCCAACTTCGAGTACGTCCCCGATGTCTACGTGAGCCATTTTACATACGGCGACGACCGACGCATCGAATCGGTGCGTTTCGAGCACCTGGACGGCGGCGAGCCTGAGACTCAGGCGGTGGAGGCGCTCGTGCTGGCGGCCGGCGCCCTGGCCTCGACCCGCTTGTACCTCGAATCCATCTACCACGCGACCGGGCGGGTCGAACGGCTCACGGGCCTGATGGACAACCGGCAGATCCTGCTGCCGTTCGTGAACCTCAGCCGCATCGGTAAGCCCTCGGATCCCGATGTCTACCAGTACAATCAGGTCGCACTCGGGCTGGAAGAGGCTGCTCCCGAAGAGTACATCCACTGCCTGGTCACCACTCTGTCGACGGCGCTCATCCACCCGATCGTACAAGGCGTGCCGTTCGACCTCAGAACGTCGCTGCGGTTGTTCAAGAACGTGCACGCGGCGCTCGGCCTGGTGAACGTGAATCTGCACGATCGCAGGCGGGACGAGAGCTACGTGACCCTGGAGCCGGACGGCGCCGGTGGCCGTCCGCGCCTGGTCGTCGCGTACTCCACTCCCGACGGCGAGCGCCCGCGTCTGCGCACAACGATCAGGCGGATGAAGCGCGCGCTCCGGACTCTCGGCTGCATCGTGCCGCCGGGCATGGCCCACGTGCGGCCCATGGGGGCAAGTGTTCACTACGCCGGGACGCTGCCAATGTCCGAACGGGAACAGCCTCGAACGGTGGCGCCGGACTGTCGGAGCCACGACTTCGAGAACCTCTATCTGGTCGATGGGGCGACCTTCCCGTTCCTTCCCGCCAAGAACATCACTTTCACGCTGATGGCGAACGCCGCCCGGGTGGCAGAGACAGCCTTCTAGGTCCAGTGTGAGGAAGATCCGCATGCGCGAAGGGTCCGTGCCCGGGAGGGCACGGACCCTTCGTGCTTGTTGCTTTGCGGAAGCTCGGAAGCCGGTCCGCGGGGCTAACCGCCCCTGTTTGCTCAGCTGGTGCCGAAGATCTCGCCCATCGGCTCCAGAATGTGCTCGGCAAAGTCGAACATGTCGTCCGCCACGTCGCCGATGTCTTCCAACGCCTGAATCTCCTCCGCGCTGAGCTCGGTGCCGTCCGGTCGCGTGAAGGTGAGGCTGTTCTCGGTACCGCTGATGACGATCACCACGATGCCGTTGTAGGTGATCGTGCCTTCAGCCGAGGTGTCGGTCAGGGTCAGCGAAAGAACCGCCACATTTTCGCCATCCGAAATCGACACGGCGAAGTCGGCCGCCAGCGTCGCGCTCTCATCGAGCGGCAGAGTGGCGCTGCCGTTCAGGTTGAGGGACAGTCCCTGGTTCGGGACGGACATGACGTGGTTCGCGGTCACGGTGAACGAGCTGGCGCCCTCCGTGAACGAACCTGACTCCGAGAGAACGAAATCGAGCTGATCCGTGCCGTCCGAAATGTAGCCGTCCGCCAGCAGGGTCACGCTGAGGGTCGTCCCGTTGAGCGTGAACGCGCCGTCGAGGAAGTAGTCCACATACGTCGCCGGAGCGGCCCCGGACGTATCGACGAGAAGGACCTGAAGCCGAGTCGACGACGGCGTGCTCAAGTCGAGCAGGTCGACATAGCCGAGCTCGACCAGCGGCAGAACGGGCTGCTCGGTCACCGGGTTCATGGCGTAGTACATGAAGCGTACGCCGTTCGCCGGAGCGCCCGGCAGTGCGCTGGGCACGTAGTCGCCGACTTGGTCGTCGTACACGAACGTCACGCCGAGCAGGTTTGACGGGAAGATCGGGCCCGCGGAGCCGCCGCCGGCAAGAGCGAAGCTCCTCAGATGGTCCACCGTCGGAAGTATTTCGGCGCTCGGCGCGATGATCGATGGCGAGCCCAGCTGGCCACCCAGCGAGTTGCCGATCAGCCCGAGTCCGGCAAGCATCTGGTCGGAGTCAATGGCGGAGGTTACGGCCTCAACATCCTGTCTGGTCGCTTCCGGATCGAAGGTCCCGCCCGGACCGGTCGATGAATCGCTGCAGGCCGCGACGAACAGGGCCAGCGGAAGCGTGGCGAACAGCGCCCCTGCTCGCCTCGAGAAGAATGACTTCAGCATCGGATCTCCCTCACGGTTTCTGGTGCGCTCCAAAGTTGCTTTGCGCGGAAAGAAGAAGCCTCCTACGCAGCAAGCGATATGCCGCCACTCGTACTTTGCGTATGTCGCAGCAACGTAAAGCAATACGGCATTCTACCCCGGCGAGCGCGGTCGGGCGGTGCCATGCGTTTATAGGCAATCGGTACTAAATGCACGGCTCGCGGGCATCTTCGGGCCCGCCCGCCCATCCCGGCTTGAAAGACGGCGCCTGCCGTCGATACTGTGACACCGTTCTTGGACACCGCGCGCGCGCCGCTTGTTTGACCCCCGTTACGACTCGCGCCGGGCCGACAACTCGATCGATCGGAGAACCAGTTGAAGACGAGAATGGGCGTGCTGGTCGGAGGCGGTCCCGCCCCCGGGATCAACAGCGCGATCGCGGCTGCGACGATCGAAGCGGTGAATTCCGGCCTCGAGGTCATCGGGATTTTCGACGGCTTTGAACACCTCATGCGCGGGGAGACGTCCGCCATACGGGAGCTCACGATCCCCGACGTTTCACGCATCCAGTTCGCGGGTGGATCCATCCTCCGAACCTCGAGAGCGAACCCGACCCGCGACCCCGAGGACCTGCGCCGAACCGTGGAATCGTTCCGCGCGCTCGGGCTCTCGCTCCTGGTCAGCATCGGCGGAGACGACACTGCGTTCAGCTCGCTCTCGGTGGCGGCGGCCGCTGAGGGGGGGTTGAGGGTGGCGCACGTGCCGAAGACGATCGACAACGATCTGCCGCTGCCCGGAGACATGCCTACGTTCGGTTACGAGACGGCACGCCACATCGGCACGCGGCACATTCGGCACCTGATGGAGGATTCGCGCACGACCAGCCGCTGGTACCTGGCGGTCGTAATGGGAAGGAAGGCCGGCCACCTGGCACTAGGGATCGGGAAGGCCGCCGGGGCGACGCTCACGATCATTCCGGAAGAGTTCGAGGGAGACCGCATTCGCCTCAGCCAGGTCACCGACATTCTGGTCGGCGCGATCCTCAAACGACGCGCCATGGGCCGCAAGGACGGAATGGCGGTGATCGCCGAAGGGATCGGCGAAAAGGTTGATCCAAAGGAGCTGGCGGCGATCCCGGGCGTCGAAGTGCGGCACGATCCGCATGGTCACATCCGCCTGGGAGAGATTCCGCTCTCGACCATCCTCAAGCGCGCCGTGCGGGCTCACCCGCTCATGGCCGACAATCCACCGGCCCTCGTGGATGGAACCCTGGGTTACTCGATGCGGAGCGCAGAGGCCATCCCGTTCGACATCGATTACACGCGCACGCTGGGGTGGGGAGCCGTTCGCTTCCTGCTCTCGGAGCCTGGCAACGAGCGGTTGCGGGACGGCGGGCTCGTGTGCGTCAATCAGGGTCGCCTGCACGTGATGAGCCCTGATGAGCTTCGCGATCCGGAGACTGGCCGCACTCGCATCCGCACGGTCGATACCGAATCGGAGGGCTACCACGTGGCCCGGCAGTACATGATCCGTCTCGAACGAAGAGACCTCGAGGATCCGCAGATGTGCGGTCTCATCGCCGAAGCAGCCAACACCGACACGACCCGGATACGCGAGATTTTCGGACCTGTCGTCGGCCTTGCGGGTCACTGAGGGGATGCCATGAGTCGGGGCCGCTTCGAGATGGTGGTCTTCGACCTCGACGGCACTCTGATCGACTCTACTGAGCTCATCCTCTCATCGTACCGACACACGATGCGGACCCACCTCGGACGTCAGCTGCCCGACGAAAGCTGGCTGTCCACGATGGGTCGGCCGCTACGAGTCCAGCTGCGGGACTTCGCCCGTGACGAAGCCGATGTGCAGGCGATGCTGGACACGTACAGCGCGCACAACGATGAGTATCATGACGCATCGATCGCGGCCTTCCCCGGAGTAGAGGGAGTTCTCCGAACCCTCCTCGCGGCCGGCTACCCTTTGGGTATCGCGACCAGCAAACGGAAAGAGTTTGCTTTGCGCGGATTGCGTGTCAGCGGGTTGCCGGTCGAGTGGTTCGGTGCGATCGTCACCGCTGATGATGTGGAGCGGCACAAGCCGGACCCCGAGCCGCTGCTGGTGGCCTTGAGCAAGCTCGGATGCGAATCGCCCGGCGCAGCGTTGTACGTCGGTGACAGCCCGTTCGACATGGCCGCGGGACGGGCAGCGGGCATGGCAACCGTTGCGGTGATGTGGGGGCCTCACGAGGAGGAGTCGCTCGCCCGCCACTCTCCCGACTTTACGGTGCGGAAGCCGGCCG